>CBFIAF010000006.1:64832-76743 GCA_965660545.1 Alphaproteobacteria bacterium
CCCCCAACCTGTATCTAACTAAGGAAAGGCCGAGATTACTTCTTCAGCCAAACGTCTTCGAAGCGCCACCCGTTGTAGGAGCTGTTCACCATCTGAACAAAGCCTTGAACGCGCGGCTGGGTGCAAGTTGCGCCAACCCGATGGTCGATCATCGGACGGGCCACATCGCCTTGCAGGCGGCTATCGATTTCCCAGACCAAACGCTTACGCGCGGCTTGATCGGTCATCATGGACTGCTTCTTAAACAGATCCATCATCTCCTGCTCGCAATAACCCGTGTAATTCCGCTGGGAACCACAAGCATAATTCTCAAAGAAGTTGACGTCTGGATCATCCACGCCGACGCCCGTCAAGTTCAAGCCAACTTGATAGTCCTTACGGGCGACCTTGGCATGCCAGTTAGATGTCTCAACGACTTCCAACTCAGCATCGATGTAAATCGCTTTCAACTGATCGATGAGAATAACCGCCGGGTCACGATAAATCGCGATGTTCCGGGTGGAGACCTTCACAGCCAAGCGATTGTCCGGGCCATAACCGGCCGCTTTCATCATCGCTTGCGCCTTCGTGACATCTGCAGCCGGTTCACCGTAACCAGGCGCCTTCGTGAGAATGTTTTCAGGCATGCCCCATACGCCAGATGGCGGCGGCAACATCGCCCCACCTTTCTGGTTTTCGCCATTGGACAAGATTTTGATGAACGCATCGCGGTCCATCGCAACAGCCATTGCTTCACGCACGTTGGCGTTGTCGAATGGCGGAGCGTCCCGGTTGACGATCAGGTTGGTCGAAACATTGGTCGTCACTTTATGACAAACCGCTGTCGGCGCCTGCTCTTTCACGTCTTTCAGCAGCGGTACGGAAACGTCGCCGGTGAAGGTCATGTCGAACTCGTCTGCGACAAACGCCAGAATGCGGGTGGAGCGGCTTTTAATGATCGTCCAGTTGATAGCGTCCAGATAGGGGCGACCGTCTTTCCAGTAATTATCGTTCTTGACGAACTTGACCGATTCATTCTGCTTTAGCCCAACAAACTTGAATGGGCCTGTGCCAATTGGGTTCGTGCGCATTTTCTTTGGTGAAACATGGCATGGGTAAACCGGAGAATACCCAGACGCCAGCAGGGCCAGAATAGCCGGCTGCGGCTGCTTCATGTGGAATGTAGCCTTGGTGTCACTGTCTGCGGTCACCTTATCCAGGTTCCAATACCAGGACTTGCGAGGATTCTTCCGCATCCGGGCTTTGGTTTTACCTTGCAGCATGTCCCATGTGCACTGGACGTCTTTGGCGGTGAAGGGCTTGCCGTCATGCCATTTTACGCCTTCGCGCAGATTAAAGGTCAGCTTGGTGCCGCTGTCGTCCCACGACCAATCGGTCGCTAGATCGGGAACGATGCTGTCCAGGCTGTTCTTGGCGACAGCTTGGTCATACATGACCAAGTTATTAAAAATGCTCATATACGGCATGACCGTTGAGGATGTTGCTTCCTCATGGATCGAGCCGGATGGCGGCGTGCCACGGTGATAAACGCGCATGGTGCCACCAGCCGATTGGGCATAGGCCTCCAGCGGGATGGCGAACGCAGCGGCAATCGCAGCGCCAGCCAGCAAGGATTTCACTTGCATGATTTATTCTCCCTGTTTGTGGGCGACCGCTTGTGCGCCGCCTTCAACTAGGTAGGCTAACAGCCTGTCAAAAAGGCACAACCCCCTCTCTAGACGCAGATAACTGATATCGCCCATGCTTTCGATATGACTAACCTCACGCCAACAGCCCTCGAAACACAGGCCCTCATTCGCCGCGTCGCTCAAGACCGGGTTGCTAGCCGGGCAGACGAAATTGATAAGTCTGCTGAATACCCGCAGGACATGTTTAATCTTTTGCGGGAGCTCGGCATCTTTACGCTGCCGTTTCCAACAGAATATGGTGGTGAGGGTAGCCTGCTGGCTGGATGCATTGCGGTCGAGGAGCTGGGCCGCGTTTGTTACAATACCGGCTATCTTCTGGTCGTGCAGTGGACACCCTTTAGTGCGATTATGGCCGCGGGAACAGCGGCGCAGCGTCAACGCTTTCTGCCGGGCTTGGCGAGTGGCGACCTACGCGCTGCATTTTCAATAACGGAATCGCAATCTGGGTCAGACGTCGCTGGCATAAAAACCCGCGCTGTCAAAGCGGATGGCGGCTACCGGCTAAACGGCGCTAAGATTTGGTGCACGAACGCAGCGGTAGCAGATTTTATTGTGCTGGCTGCCAAGACGGGCGAAGGCAATTCGCGCGGTCAAATTAATTTCTTCATTGTGCCAACCGGTTCGCCGGGCCTTGCCATTGGCCCGAAGGAAGATAAGCTCGGCGCGCGTGGCGTCCCCTCCTCACCGCTGTTCCTGGAGGACGTATTCCTTCCGCCAGAAAATATGCTTGGGCGGGAAGGCGGCGGGTTCAAACAGGTGATGCAGGCGCTCGCACTTTCGCGGCCCATCATTGCAGCTCGGGCAGTTGGCCTCGCCCAAGGTGCACTCGATCATAGCCTGCGCTTTATGCACGAACGCCAGGCCTTCAATCAGCCCCTCACAGATTTCCAAGGCCTTCGCTGGATGCTTGCTGATATGGCCATGGGTGTAGAAGCAGCGCGAGGGCTGACATATAAGGCCGCCGCAATGACGGACGCAGGCGTGCGCGGCAAAGACCTTGCCCAAGCCGCAGCAATCGCGAAAACCTTTAGCAGCGACACAGCGATGAAAGTCGCAACGGATGCTGTGCAGATTTTTGGTGCCTCCGGAATCTCCAATGATTTCCCGATCAACCGCTATTTCCGAGATGCAAAAGTGGTACAAATTGTCGAAGGTTCAAACCAGATACAGCGCAATATCATCGCCAAAAACCTGATTGACGGATTTGAAGCATGACGGACGATTACACAAAACCCGCAACTGGCCCACTACAGGGCGTAAAGGTGATTGACCTGACGATCAATGTGCTTGGGCCTGTCTGTACGCAAATCCTCGGGGACATGGGCGCGGATGTCATTAAGGTCGAGCCGCCAGGTGGGGACCCTATGCGGAAACTGGGCCCAGGTCATGAGCAATCCATGGCCGCGCACTTTATGGCGATGAACCGAAATAAACGGTCGCTTGAACTGAATTTGAAGCGGCCAGAAGCCCTCACGGCATTGAAGGCAGTAATCGCAAAAGCTGATGTTCTCGTTCACTCCATGCGCGCAGCGGCAGTGGATCGGCTTGGCCTGGGCTTTGAAACCCTCAGTGCATTGAATTCACGCCTAATCTACGCCGCTGCCGGCGGTTACGCCAAGTCCGGTCCCTGGAAAGATCGCCCCGCCTATGATGACGTGATCCAGGGCCAGAGCGGCCTGGCTGGCATGATCCAACAGGCAAACGGTGAAGCGCGCTATGCACCAATGGCTATCGCTGACAAATATTGCGGGACACAGCTTGCCTCCCACATCGGCATGGCACTTTTTGCACGCTCGAATACTGGCAAGGGCCAGATGGTGCATCTGCCAATGCTGGAAACCATGATGGCCTTTAACATTGTAGACCATCTATGGCTGGCAAACTTTAACCGGGCCAGTGAGGGCGTAGGCTTCCCGCGCATGTTCACGCCACACCGTCGCCCGCATCAGACCAAGGACGGGCACATATCCCTGCTTGCGATCACCGATGCAGAATGGCGAAGGTTATTCGGAGCGCTCGGGAAGCCTGAACTAGCCAATGACGAGCGATTTGCCAAGCTTGAAAGCCGCACCATTAATATCGATACGTTGTATAATATTCTGGGTGAACGGATCGCGGAAGAAAGCACCGACTACTGGCAAGCAGAATTTGATGCGGCCGATATCGCGAACGCGCCTATGGCGACGCTGCAAGACCTTTTTGAGGATACGTATTTGCAAGACACAGGCTTCTTCCAACCAATGAACCACCCAGAAATTGGTCCAACGCTACAAATGCGCCCGGCGGCCGATTTCTCCCAGACGCCTCCCAATATTCATCGCCCCCAGCCCAAGCTAGGCGCGAATGGACAGGACATATTGCAGCAAGCGGGCCTGGATGAAACCACAATTGCAGCGGCATTCGGCATATGAGCCAAGACCTACGCGAAACTTTGACCGGCAATTTAATGGGTCTTGATCTGGATATTGTGCAGGAGAATGCATTGACACCAGCGGCCGTCGCCATTGCTGTGACAGAAGATGAAAAAGGTGCGCCAGCATTCATCCTAACGCGCCGGTCTGGCCATCTTCGTCATCATGCGCTCCAATGGGCGCTGCCGGGTGGTCGCCAAGACACAGGCGAAACTCTGCTAGAGGCGGCGCTTCGGGAAATGGACGAAGAAATCGGCCTGTCATTAGAACCGAACTCCCTGCTTGGCCGCTTAGACGACTACCCAACCCGCTCTGGCTACTGCGTTTCACCCTTTGTTTTCTGGGCAGGTCCAGCGCCAAATCTCACGCCCAACCCTGATGAGGTTCACGCGCTCTATCGGATTCCGCTGGAAGAACTGAACCGTCCAGAATCACCGGACATAATCAGCATCCCGGAAAGCGACCGTCCAGTCATTCGCATGGCGATCATGGATGACATGGTGCACGCGCCAACCGCCGCGATCCTATATCAGTTCCGCGAAGTGGCGATGCATGGGCGCATGGTCCGGGTAGATCACTATGAGCAACCTGTGTTCGCATGGGGGTGACGGCGTGAGCAGCTGCAATGCAAGTGTCACAAACCCATCGTATCCTCGACTATGTATCGCCAAATAAGTAGAGCACACCATGAATGACCAATCTGCCCCCGCAGGCATCGGATTCTTCGAAAAGTGGCTCAGCTTATGGGTAGCGCTATGCATCGCAGTCGGTATCGGGCTGGGGGTTGTTGCACCTGGCTTCTTCGAAGCAGCGGCAGCGCTAGAAGTCGCCTCTGTCAATCTGGTAGTTGCGATTCTGATCTGGGCCATGGTCTATCCGATGATGGTCAATGTTGATTTCGCCAGCCTGCGCCAAATCGGCGAACGGCCAAAGGGATTGATCATCACGGTTGTGGTGAATTGGCTAATCAAGCCGTTCACAATGGCGGCACTTGGTGTTCTGTTTTTCGAAGTGCTGTTTGCGGATATAATCCCGCCAGGAGACGCACAGCAATATATCGCCGGATTGATCTTGCTCGGCGCAGCGCCCTGCACTGCGATGGTATTCGTGTGGAGCCAGCTCACGCGCGGTGACCCAGCCTATACGCTGGTGCAAGTCTCCGTAAATGACGTCATTATGATCTTCGCCTTCGCCCCCATTGTGGCGCTGCTGCTGGGCGTTACTGATATCGATGTGCCTTGGGATACGCTGCTTCTATCCGTAGCGCTTTATGTCATCATTCCCTTGTTGGCTGGCGCATTAACACGACGAATTTTAACTGCTAAAAATTCAGATGGTGAGATCGCAATTGTGCGATTTACGGCCAAGGTGAAACCGTTTTCGGTCATCGGGTTACTCGCCACTGTTGTCCTATTATTTGGGTTCCAAGGCTCAGTTATCTTAGCCGACCCACTGCTAATCTTACTGATCGCGGTACCTTTGATTCTCCAATCTTATGGCATCTTCTTGGTGGCGTATTTTGCCGCCTGGGCGTGGCGCACTCCCCATAACTTGGCAGCGCCTTGCGCCCTTATTGGGACATCAAATTTTTTCGAACTGGCGGTGGCCGTTGCGATTTCATTATTCGGGCTGAATTCTGGCGCTGCGCTGGCGACTGTCGTCGGCGTCTTCGTCGAGGTCCCGGTTATGCTGTCCCTGGTGGCTTTCGCCAACCGAACCCAGCACTGGTTTCCCCAACGATAAATATTTATTTTAAAACTGAAAATACAAGCCGAATATAACATCACCGGCGATTAGGTGAATTAATTATTAATCTTTTAATTAGAAAAAATAAAATAACCTAAAGACTAAATTTAGAAATGCCCTGTGAGTAAAATTTGCCCCATGCCCACTTCCACAGCGCAAAGGTACTCGCATGCTTTTGCACAAAGCCTAAGCAAATTTGCGTTTTTCCTTCCAATTTCCTAGGGTGTGTCCTTTATCACATCACTATGATTTGCGAGCCTGGGAGGCACTATGACAGATAAGACCAACGAACAATTGATCGCTAAACTCATTAACGGCGGTAAAAACGGTAAAGTGAGCCGCCGACGGTTTATGGAAGGTACTGTAGCCGCGGGCGTTACCGTCGCTGGCGCATCCTCCATGTGGTCCTCAAAAGTCCAAGCTGCTGCGCCAAAGCGCGGCGGCACGATGCGCGTCGGCATGCATGACGGCAACACGTCTGATAGCCTCGACCCAGGCACCACTGAATCCGTTTATATGATTCAGTTGAACCATGCCTGCCGCAGCTATCTGACAGAAATCACTGAGATAAACGGCCTTGGCCCTGATATGGCCGATTCCTGGAGCGCCTCTACAGACGCTAAGGTATGGCGGTTTGAGCTGGCCAAGGGTGTCACGTTCCACAACGGCAAAAGCTTCACAGCTGCAGATGCTGTTGCATCCCTCAATTATCACCGTGGCGAAACCAAGTCTGCGGCAAAAGCACTGCTGACCGACGTTGAAAGTATTAAGGTAGATGGCGATACTGCCATCATCATCACGATGAAGTCCGGAAATGCTGATCTGCCGTTCCTGCTGGGCGATTATCACCTGCCCATGCTACCAGCCAAAGGCAACGGCATTGATTGGGAAAGCGGCACAGGCGCTGGCCCATACAAGATTGTCAGCCACAACGCGGGCGTATCAACCGAACTCGTGCGGCATGACGGCTACCATCGTGATGGGTTAGCGCATTTCGACGGCGTGAACCTTACGGTTCTAAATGACCCAAACTCTCGCCAGTCAGCGTTGATTACGGGTGAAGTTGACGTTATCTCGGACGTTGATCTGAAGACCGTTGGCCTGCTTGGCCGCGCACCTGGCATTGAAATTGACAACATTGCGTCCGGCTCACATGTCACTCTGCCAATGTTCAGCGATGTAGAGCCGTTCAAGAGCAACCATGTCCGTATGGCGCTTAAGCTGTCGATTGACCGTCAGGCGATCCTCGATAAGATCCTCTACGGCTATGGCAGCATCGGGAATGATCATCCGATCGGTGCCTCTGTGCCTTATCACGCAGACCTGCCTCAGCGGGGCTACGATCCGGACAAGGCCAAATGGCATTTGAAAGAAGCTGGCCAGGAAAACCTGTCCGTTTCGCTTTCAGCCACGGACAGCGTCATGAGCGGTGCCGTCGATATGTGCACACTGTACAAGGAGCAAGCTTCCAAAGCTGGCATCAACATAAACGTTGTCCGTGAGCCATCTGATGGGTATTGGTCCAACGTATGGCTAAAAAAGCCATTTGTGTTCGTACAGTGGGGTGCGCGCCCAACGCCAGACGTCATGTTCTCTCTGGCTTATAAGGATGACGCTGCGTGGAACGAAAGCCATTGGCAGAACGCACGTTTCAATGAACTGCTCCGCGCCGCTAAGTCTGAGCTTGATCAGGCTAAGCGCACGGAAATGTACAAAGAAATGCAGATGCTGTGTAGCGATGATGGCGGCACGATCGTGCCGTTCTTCCGGAACCGCGTCGCCGCACGCCGCTCCAACTTGAAGCATGGCCCGAATATCGCTGGTAATTGGGAAATGGACGGCGCGCGTTCATATCAGCGCTGGTGGTTCGATAGCTAAGGCGACCTTTCAGCCTCGTGCTGATGTTAAGCGCCGCGTTGTCCTCAGGACGGCGCGGCGTTTTTCGTTTTGAACAAGAGCGCGTATAGAAAGCTAAGCCTGATATGCGGGTAGTGTTCCAGGACGTGGTGTAATTTGTTCTCCGGACTGGTGAGCCGGTTTACAAGGCGGCAATTTTTGCCAAGTCCATACTTTGACGAATATAACTATTCATCGTTAGGTGCATTCGATATTGCCATCTCTCACAACTCCGATATGCAAAGCCTTCACCTATATAACACGTTCTAAGCGCTCTGCTACAATCTCTCGGTGGCACACCGTTATAGTCATACAATTCACAATATAAGCATATTTTCTTAGATTTTGCAACTTTTATAACGTCCTGCACTGCGCTTTCAGCTTCTGAAGTTTCAATGACTGCTCGGTAGATGTTATTAAAGCGCAAATACACTCCTGCCCGCGCAGCGTCGGGGCCAGCCTTTGGGTCACTAAGTGTCCGAAAATGCATGTATTCAATACCTACTGATTGAGCCGCTTCAGCTAATCCTGTTTTGGGAAACCCCGGTTTCCAAGACTGCACATGCTCTCGAATATCGACAAGAACCTCAATCCGTGATGCTTTAAGGGCATCGATCAAATTTGCAATATCTGCTTTCTCATAGCCCATAGTTGCTAACACTCTTAGGTTCGGAACAATGTTAAAGAGGCAATGTAGTTAGAAAAAATCGAACGCAAATTAAACACCAACACCGACAGTGCTTTAGTTAAGAAAAGGACTTGGTTAAACGTCAGCCGCTTCACCGATATTATCTGCGCCGCGTTCCTCTAGTAGGTTGGTCAGCCAATCTGGGTCCATTTCAGGGACGGAGGATAGGAGGAGGTCGGTGTAGGGGTGATGTGGGGGTTTGAACATGACGTCCTTAGAGCCAGCTTCGACCACTTTGCCCTGGCGCATAACCACCACTTCATCCGCTATCGAGCGCACGGTCGCGAGATCGTGGGTGATGAACATATAGGCCAGGTTCAGCTCCTGCTGCAGGCGGTCCAGTAGCTTCAGAATGCCTTCTGCAACCAACTGGTCAAGCGCGCTGGTAACCTCGTCGCAGATGATGAACTTTGGTTCCGCCGCCAGTGCCCGGGCGATGCCGATGCGCTGCTTTTGACCGCCGGAAAGCTCGGACGGGTAGCGGTGGAAATATTGTGATGGCTCAAGCTCAATTTGGTCCAACAGCTGGTCCACGCGTTGCTTAAGCGCCGCCCCTTTGAGGCCAAGATAGAACTGGACCGGACGGCTGATGATCTCGCCGATGCGCTTTTTCGGGTTCAGCGCCGTATCGGCCATCTGGTAGATCATCTGCGCCTGGCGCAATTGTTCGCGGCTGCGGCTGCGGAAATCGGCCGGTAACACCTGTCCATCAAACAAAATTTCACCAGATGAAGGCGGCAGCAGGCCCGTGATACAGCGCGCCACCGTTGATTTCCCCGAACCGGATTCTCCCACCACCGCAACTGTGCGGCCCGCGTGAATATCAAAGCTGACATCGAACAACACAGGCATTTCGCCATATGCTGCCGATACATTCTTTATGGAGACGACAGGCACCGAGCAAGCCGGTGCTGGCGGCTTCTGCGGGCGTTCGAACGAGCGCACAGCCCAAAGGGATTTGGTGTAATCCTGCTTTGGCGATTCCAGCATTCCGCGGGTTTCAGCCTCTTCGACCTCATCCCCCTTCAACAGTACTTTGATCCGGTCTGACATTTGCGCGACGACAGCCAAATCGTGGGTGATGTAGAGGGCCGCAGTATTAAACTGATCAACGATATCGCGGATTGAGGCGAGAACCTCAATCTGCGTGGTTACGTCGAGCGCCGTCGTCGGTTCATCGAAAATGATGAGGTCCGGGCGGCAGCTCATCGCCATCGACGTCATTGCTCGCTGCAGCTGGCCGCCGGAGACTTGGTGCGGATAGCGGAAACCAATCTCATCCGGGTTTGGCAAGCGAAGGCGACGATAAAGCTCAATCGCGTCTTTCTCGCTCTCCTCCCGGCTGGAGATGCCGTGCAGCATCGGGCCTTCAGTGTGCTGGTCAATCAACCGATGGGATGGATTGAACGAGGCCGCCGCTGACTGCGCCACATAAGCAATGCGGGATCCGCGGAGCGCGCGCAGATCGTCCTGCGGGGTAGTTGTCAGGTCCATCCCGTCGAACTCAATCTTGCCGCCAGAAATCCGGCAGCCGTCGCGGGCGTAGCCCATAGCGGCGAGCCCAATGGTTGACTTGCCCGCTCCAGACTCGCCGATCAGGCCCATCACTTCACCGCGCCGCAGCGTCAGGTCAATGCCATGAACGATCTCGGTCCAGTCTTCGCCAGACCGGCCTTCAATCCGAAGGTCGCGAATGTTCAGCAGAATGCCGTGTTTGCTGTTTTGCATAAGCCTATTCCTTCAGGCCGGATGCGCGATGCAGCATCCAGTCGACGACGAAATTGATGGAAACAGTGAGCAGCGCAATCGCCGCTGCTGGGATTAGCGGCGTGATGACGCCAAATGAGATCAGTGTTGCATTCTCCCGCACCATGGACCCCCAATCGGCTGTCGGCGGTTGAATGCCGAGCCCAAGGAACGAGAGCGCTGCAATCGCCAGGAAGACGAAGCAGAAGCGCAAACCAAATTCCGCCACCAAGGGTGCGGCTGCATTCGGCAGAATTTCCCGTGTGATCAGGTACCACGTACTCTCGCCGCGCAGTTTGGCCGCCTCGATGTAATCCATCACCACAATATTACCGGCGACAGCCCGCGCGAGGCGGAAAACCAACGGCGTGTATAGGAACCCGATTACCAGGATCAGCGTCGTCATATTAGCACCGAAAATGGTGAGCAGCAGCAGCGCGAACACAAGCTGTGGGATCGCCATGATCGTATCGACGATGCGACTCATAATCTGATCAACCCATCCGCCAACAGTCGCAGCAACGAGGCCAAGCAGCGTGCCAGAGACGAAGGCAATCATGGTCGTCAAGAAGGCGATACCGACCGTATTCCGCGCGCCATAAATCAGGCGGCTGAAAAGGTCACGACCTAGCTGATCCCCACCGAGAATCATCTTATCATCAGGCGGCGCATAGGCCCCGCCGATAACCTCTGCCTCGCCAAACGGCGCAATCAGAGGCGCGAACACAGCGGCGACGACATAAATCAGCACGACCAACAGGCCAAAGCTTGCGGTCAACGGGGCCGAGCGGATGGCGTAGGAAGCATCCGATTTCAGCACCATGCCGAGGAACTCACGGAACGAGTATGAGAGGCCCGCAGCAGCAGCCAGCAGCGCTGCGCAGACCGTGATGCCCCACAGCCAATCTTCACCGCCTAGCAGGCCGAAGAATGCCGAAGCGATTGTCAGCGAGAACAGCATCATAAACGGCGCACGCATTTTGTAATGCGCGGTGACGCAGGAGGCAGCTATCAGAAGGCCGTAATAGATCAGGACGAAATAGCTCATTGATCTGTCCTCCCTTAGCGCGGATGGCGGAGACGAGGGTTCGACAAAATCGATCCTACATCAGCCAAAAGATTGAGAAGAACGTATGTGGCGGCGAAGATCAGGCAGCAGGCCTGCACCACCGGTAGATCGCGTTTCGACACACTATCCACCAGAAGCTGCCCGACGCCCGGATACACAAACACCACTTCGACCAACACAACACCCGTGATCAAGTAAGCTAGGTTCAGAGCCACAACATTGATGATTGGCGCCAGCGCATTCACCAGAGCATGGCGGACAATCACCCGCCATCGAGGCACCCCTTTCAGCCGCGCCATTTCAATATACGGCGAGGCTAGGAGGTTGATGATGGCTGCCCGCGTCATGCGCATCATGTGTGCCGTCACGACCAAAGTCAGCGTAATGGCCGGCAGCATGGTTCGGTACAGCTGCTCCATGAAATCGGCGTTTGGACTGATATTGGAGATGGACGGAAAGATGGGGTTTTTCACCGCAAGGAAAAGAATCAACACATAGCCCAGGAAGAATTCCGGCGAGGAAATTGACGTTAGCGTCGAAACATTCGCCACCCGGTCGAAGATGCTGTTGCGATAAAGCGCAGCCAGGACACCGAGCGTCAGCGCTAAGGGTATAGAAATCGCCGCTGCTAGCGCTGCTAGGAACAATGTATTCGCAAAACGCGGGG
>CBFIAF010000006.1:76753-153296 GCA_965660545.1 Alphaproteobacteria bacterium
ACCGAGCGTCAGCGCTAAGGGTATAGAAATCGCCGCTGCTAGCGCTGCTAGGAACAATGTATTCGCAAAACGCGGGGCCAATTGATCAGCTACCGATCGCTTGTTTGCTAAAGAAACGCCGAAATCGCCTTGTAAAGCGCCGCCTAGCCAATCAAAATATCTGATATGCGGTGCTTTATCGAGCCCAAGTTCTTTGCGGAACTGCGCCACTGTTTCAGGCGTAGCACTCTGACCGAGCACCTGTTCTGCCAAATCACCCGGCATTACTTCAAGTGCAGAAAAAATTATAACAGAAACTGCAAATAGTGTTATAATCCCAAGACCAATTCGCTTAGCCACAAGAATTGCTAAGCCATCCATTGGCTGTACCTCCAGTTATTTGATTTAAAAAAAGCGTAATTTGCGGTATTAACTACCGCATTCATTTCGCGCATCGCGCGCATCCCCTGCCTGATTTCTGCGTTGGGCGCACGAGTTATATCGCGCTTATGCTAGCTTTTGAGATCATCTTATACTCACACCCCAAAGTCAAAATTTGAGGAAGGCAGCAATATGTCGGGCAGATAATATATGTACATTCATAGCGAGGATTGGTTCACCATTCCGCGTCAGACTTACGGCAAATAAAAGACGCACAGGGACGTTCAGGATGGCAAAATCGGTATTCAGAGCCAGCAGGATTATTGCTGGTATTTGCGGCCTCGCTTTCGGACTTACCCGCGGCGCAGTAGGCAGCATGGCGATAGCAACAGCGTTTGGCGGTTAAAGCACTACTTTCCAGATTCGTTCAGCGCAGCATCAACTACCTTCATGCGCCGCCGAGCCCAAATCCAGCCGACTAAACATATCAACGCGCCCACGGTTACAGGCACTTGCAGGCCATAAATTTCTGACGCTGCGCCCATTATGAGTGCGCCCGCTGCCGGTCCAGCCCTAAATGACAGCCCATAAAGCGACAAAACGCGAGAAAGCTTATCTGGGTCCGTCGCTTGCTGAATGAGACTCTGCATAGCAATACCAGAGATCACCATCGCCCCTCCTGAGAGTGCGACACCAAATAGCCCAACCCACAGAGACTCAGTCGCGGCAAAAACCAATACCGCCACAGCCATCAGCAACACGCCATCAATGGCGATGCGGGTAAGCCCGGTAAACCCTTCGCGCCCACCAACCCAAATACCGGCAATGATCGCCCCAACACCAATGGCCGCCGTTAGTGCCACGAATCCGTCAACCCCAGCGCCAAAAACGGCGTCCGCAAACCCTGGCAGCAATTCAACATAAGGGCGGACGGTGAGGGCGTTTACGATCAGCAACAGCAATACCGGGCCTAACCCTTGGTGACGGGACACGTAGGCCACGCCCTCTTTCATATCCGCCAACAAGCTGGTTTTCGCCCGCGTATTAATCGGCCTTGGCGGTAGATTGAGGCTGAAGAGTGCGAATATGAAAGCGGAATAAGAAACCGCATTCAGCAAAAAAGCCCAGGCCACCCCATATTGAGCAATAATGAATCCGGCCAAGGCTGGCCCAATGAACCGCGCCATATTCCACATGATCGAATTTGTTGCGATGGCTGAGGGCAAGCTATCCACCGGAACCAGTGCGCGAACCATGGACAGCCTCGCCGGTTGCCCAAACGAGACCACGATGCCCGCCAGTGCATTCAGGATCAGCAGCAACCAGGGCGTCATCTGGCCGCCTAGCGTCAGCAGCCCCATGACCAGCGCCACGACGGCCAACAGGCCCTGTGTAGAGCGAATAAGCGTCAAGCGGCTCATCCGGTCTGCAACTGCGCCGCCGATTGGCCCAACAATGATGGAAGGTGCTAGTTCCGCCGCAGCAATCGCCCCCAGCCAGAACGGCGAGTGCGTCATTTCCCATGCGAGCCAACCAACGCCAACACGCTGGACCCACGTACCCACCAGCGAAAAGATGTTGCCGGACTGGTAGACCCGGTAATTTATATGGGAGAACGCGCGGCGAACGCCGGCGAGCATATCAGTCCGTCCGAATTCCGCGTGCGCGCACGAACCGGCCTAGCCTCTCTCGTTCTGCTGTAGAGACTTGGCGGGCTTTATCCTCCGACCAGCCATAGAAATCAGCGACACCGAAGGTATCCGTCATCTTTTGGCTGCTCTTAGGCAAGGAGAACCGCTCGTCCCGGCGTTTATCATAACCGGCAAGCTCTTCATTCAAGTCCCAATCGTCATAGCGGTCTGTATGGACTGTGACTTTGGGCGGCAGGCGCATGGAGATGAAACCTTCTTGCGATGGCCAACCCACGCACAAGCCCGCAACTGGATATGTGTAAAGCGGCAGTTCCAGTATATCCGCGACAGCCTCAACATGGTTCCGGACAACGCTGATCGGGCAACTGCCAAGGCCCTTCTTCTCCGCCGCCAGAATGAATGTCTGCATGGCAAGGGCAGCATCGACACCAGCATTCAGGAATGCATCCAGGTGATCGTTGCCGAAGGGCTTGCCACGCAACTCGCAGATACGCCGGATACGGCGGCTATCACCAATCCAGACCATGAAGACAGGTGCTGCCGTAATCCACGGCATGCGCGGGATCAGTTTGCCAATCGCTTCCCGCTTCTCCTTATTCTTGACCACAACCACGCTCGCCTGCTGCAGATCAGACTTGGCACTGGCGGAGAATGCCGTCGCAAACAGCACATCCAGCAGATCATCAGCAATTGGCTCATCTGTATAACGGCGGTGAGTGCGGCGCAGCATAACTTCAGCCAATGGATCATCTGCCGGCATATTGGCGCCAGACTGGCCATTGCCGACAGTACCCTCGCCGTAGCGATGCGCGATGACGTCTGCGAGTGTTTTAAAGGGAAATTTAGACATTTATAAAAAGCTCCAGGCGGTCGATAGCCCTAGCGTAAACCGATTGATGGCGAGCGGAAACCAGGCTTCAGGCGCCATCCCAAACAATGTGTCTGGCTAGCGTCGAACTTACTCCGCCGGTGCCTTCGCCGCCGAAATCTTCCGGTGACGAAGCGCACCCGCTGTCGCTGGCGCATAACGCGCCGGATTATCTGCGGAAGCACATCCTGGCAAACAGGCGATCTCAAGCGCATCATCCGGATTGCAAAAGTAAGCCAGCGAAATGCGACTAACGCCCGGCCAGGCTTCCGTCGGAGGGTTAGCGACCCGGTGTTCGCTCGAGCGCCAACGGTCATTCGACCATGTCTGCATCAAGTCCCCAATATTCACAACAAAATCATATGGATTCGTTTTCGCTGGCAGCCAATCGCCCTCAGGCGTCAGTATCTCCAGGCCACCAGGTGTGTTCTCGCCGAGCAAAATAGTGAGCGCGCCATAATCAGTGTGCGCGCCTGCGCGGAGTTGGTCAGGTTCCGGCTTCTTTTCCAAAGGCGGATAATGGGCGATGCGGAACGTGCTGTTGTGGTCTTGGAACCGCTCGTCGAAGTAGCCAGACTCCAGGTCCAAGGCTGCAGCGAACACTTCCATCAACACATCAGTTAGTTGCTCCATCTCACGATAGAACGCCAACACACTCGGCTTGAATGCTGCAGGTGCCGCTGGCCACTGGTTTGGCTGATATGTCGTGCCGGCGCCAGCAACCGCAGACCGGTCTGCTGTAACGGAAGGCGGCCCCATGCCGAAGCTTTCCTTCAAGTCATGCGGTGTTTTGTTGCCAAGCGTGTGTGCAAGCGCTTCAACGCCTGTGGCAATATAACCACGATGAGAACCGAACGCGCTGCTACGGATCGCATTTTTCACATTCACCGGCTGATCAAAAAATCCACGTGACGCCGCCATGATCGCGTCAACGGAAGCAGCTGGAACAGCGTGGTCTGTGATGATGAAGAACCCAAGTCGCCGCAAAGATGCATCGACAGCGTTTGCCACTTGCGCCATCGCCGCCCGGTCGCCGCTTAGAGCGGGCGCTAACGAAATGGTTGGCAGTTGATCCTGCATCACGCCCCCCTAATTAAGTCCGACAGCAGCACCTAAACTTGGGCCAATTTCGGCATTCAGGACCAGATCAGCATATTGATCGAGCTCCGTTGGTTCCCGGTTGAGGATACAGAGCTTAGATCCGTTCTGCTTTGCCATCACCGGAAATCCGGCTGCAGGATACACCACAAGCGATGAGCCGATCGCGATGAATAAGTCCGCCGCCATAGCCTCCGCTTGGGCGCGACGCATCGGCCCTTCCGGCATCTTTTGGCCAAAGCTGATGGTTGCGGTTTTCACATATTCGCTGCCGCAAGATTTGCATTCCGGCAGTGTTTCATCCTGCTTAAAGGGTCCAATGACCTCCTCCAGCGTGTGTCGCTCACCGCAATCCAGGCAGGTGCAGTACGTGGAATTGCCATGCAGCTCGATCACTGTGTCATCTGGCACGCCAGATACCTGATGCAACCCATCAATATTCTGCGTGATGATGGCTCTGGCCTTGCCGCGCGCCACCAGTGACGCGATAGCTTGATGGCCGCGATTGGGCACAGCTTTCCTCATTGTCTTGTCGGTTTCGATCTTCCGCCGCCAAGTCTCACGCCTGGATTCCCGGCTGGACATGAAGTCATCGAAGTAGATCGGCTTGAACCGGTCCCATACGCCGCCCGGTGAGCGGAAATCAGGTATGCCAGATTCAGTCGAGACGCCGGCACCTGTGAAGAACACAACCCTCTCAGCACCCGCAATCATATCCCGCAATGTGTCGACATCACCGGCCATAACAGCCTCCTTGAAGCGTATCCGAGGGAGAAGTCTACATTCGCGCCTTCATTGGCTGCAATCCGCCCCGCCGTTCCCGGATCGCGATATACAAAGTAGACGCGACAATGACTGCGGCCCCTAGCATGGTCGTCCAAGCGGGCAATTCACCGAATATAAAGAAGCCAAGCAGCATCGCGTACAGAATGCGGGTATATCCAAATGGTGCCACGGCCACCGCCTCACCCGCGCGGAGCGACATCACCATGCAGGTCTGCCCTGCCGTCGCAAAGCATGCCATGAGCCCTACGACCGCTGCATCCATACATGTGAGTGGTTGCCAAGTATAAAGCGCTGGACCAAGTGCCAACAGCATGATGGTGACGTAGGAATAGAACAGGATTGAGGTTGGTCGCTCCGTCCTAGTCAGGCTTTTAACAGACGTGCTGACCCCGGCGGCAAATAAGGCCGACAGCAGCATCACCAACGTCCATTCATTGAAGCCCTCCGGCCCTGGTCGCATGCAAATAACGACGCCAACAAACCCCGCAGCGGTTGCAATTGTTCGGTCCCGAACGATTTTCTCGCCGAGAAATATGGCGGCGAACAGCACAACAAACAGCGTATTCGTGAACCCAAGCGTCGCCACAACGCCAAGCTCCAGGTGCTTAAGCGCTAGGATCAACGTTGATATCCCACCAAAGCCAAGAAGCGCGCGCAGAAGGTGGATCTTGGGGCGCGAGGTTCTAAGGGTGTGAAATCCCTGTCGCTGGATCGCCGGCAAAATAAAGCAAAGCGCTATCAACGACCGCAGGACCAAAATTTCCCACACAGGCAACGTTTCCCCGGCCTGCTTAATCGATACCTGCATACCGCTAAACATCAAGGCTGCGATCAAGGCCCAGATTGCGCCCCGGAAATTCCCGGGAAGCAACCTCCATTTAAGCAATCCAACATGTTTGAGATATGCAATTGAGATAACGAACGCCTTCGTATGACACAAAACTGGCGAAAACGACCCTACAAGCCGCAGCATACCCCACCCAGCAGTGATCGAGAACAACCAGGCTGATCTACCAGATTGGTCCATGAAGCAGAGGCTGATGCCGTCTGTTGTGCGTAACCGCTAATTTCGTAGACTTCTTGTGAAGTAATATTATGAGGTGAATAAATCATGACGACGAATTGGAATGACACTGACGGCACACTTCTAGGTGCCCACGAAGATGGTGTCCTGACCATCACCCTGAACCGGCCTGAAAGCCTAAACGCTGTTACCGGTTCCATGCTCCAAGGCATCTATGACCGGGTCCTGAAAGCTGCGGCGGATGATGATGTCGGGGCTATTGTGCTGACGGGTGCGGGGCGTGGATTTTGCGCTGGCGGAGATGTTAAGGCGATGTCTGGCGGGTCTGAACGCGCGCCTACAATGGAAGCGCGGCTTGATCCTTTGCGTCGGCGGATGGAAGTGTCTCGCCTGTTGCACGACATTCCAAAACCAACAATCGCTATGGTGCGCGGCCCAGCCGCCGGTGCAGGGCTTTCCCTTGCACTCGCCTGCGATATGCGGATGGCAGACCCCAGCGTGAAGATCGTGACAGCCTTCGCCCGCGTTGGCCTTTCAGGTGACTTTGGTGGCACTTGGTTTTTAACGCAGTTGGTTGGCCCCGCCAAAGCGAAAGAGTTGTATCTGGCCTCCCCTACCGTGCTGGCGGATGAAGCTTTGCGGCTTGGTATCGTCAACCGTTTGTATGAAGCAGATGCCCTTGCAGCTGAAACCCAGGCCTTTGCGGCAAAGCTTGCCAGCGGCCCCAGGATTGCGCTGGCGCATATCAAGCGTAACCTGAATGCGGCAGAGACAGGCACGCTCGCCGCGTCGCTTGATATTGAGGCCCTCCACCATGCCCGGTGCGGTATGACGGAGGACCACGCCGAAGCTGCAAAAGCGTTCGTTGAAAAGCGGGTGCCCGTATTTCAGGGACGATAAGCCATGCTCCGCCTTCGCCAAATTTGCCTCGTCGCCAGCGAACTCCGCCCCGTGGTGGAGGATCTCAAAGCCGTATTGCAGCTGGATGAGTGCTTCCACGATCCTGCAGTTGCCGAATACGGCCTAGAAAATGCCCTGCTGCCAATTGACCGAGATTTCCTGGAAGTCGTCGCCCCCACGCAAGAAGGCACAGCCGCTGGACGCTATATAGAGCGGCGCGGCGGCGATGGCGGATATATCGTCATCCTGCAATGCGATGATGCAGACCGCAGGCGCGCACACTATCAAACGCTCGGGGTGCGTATCGCAAACGCTATGAACTATGGCGACTTTGATGGCACGCAATTGCACCCCAAGGATACAGGCGGATGCATGCTTGAAGTGGACCAACAGGAAGCGGGAACGCCAAACGGACCCTGGCACCCTGCGGGCGATGATTGGGAAAAATCTGTACGCACAACAGGTGCCGTCGGCATGACGTCCGCAATCATTCAAAGCCAAGACCCTGTAGCCCTCGCAGGCCGATGGGGTGAAATTTTGGACAAGCCTGTCGCCGCGAACCTCTCCATCCCCTTGGATAACGGCGCAATCAAATTCACGGAGCCACGGGACGATCGGGGCGATGGGCTGATCGCGCTACAAATCACCGCCAAGGACCCAGCCGCTATAATTGCAGCCGCCAAAGCACGTGGATTGCCGACAGGCGCCCATAGCGTCACAATCGGCGGCGTCGTATTCCACATTTCCTGATTCCGCATATTAGAGACTCGAACGAATGAGCGCAGGCGAAAGACTTCCCGGCACGCCCGTCCCTATGCTTACGTGGCCAGGCGCAGATGGCCTTGAGATCGCTGGCGATGCCTGGGGTAATCCCGGTCGCCGTATCGTCACGCTGCTACATGGCGGCGGACAAACCCGCCATGCCTGGAAAAATACCGGCGAGACACTGGCAGCCGCTGGATACCGCGCCATCGCCTTGGATGCGCGCGGCCATGGCGATAGCGGCTGGGCCGATAATGCGGACGATTACACCGGCGAGAAGATGGTCGATGACCTGCAAGCCGTTCTAAAAGCCGAAGGTGCGGAGAAGCCGGCAGTCGCTGGCGCATCCATGGGCGGTGGCACCTGTTTACTAGGCGTCGGCAATGGCTTGATTGACGCCGCCGCACTGGTGCTGGTCGATATCGCGCCGCAGGTAGAGCCAGAAGGTGTGGCTAAAATCCAGGCCTTTATGAACCAAAAGCCCGACGGCTTCGACAGCCTGGAAGAAGTGGCGGAAGCTATCGCCAATTACCAGCCGCACCGCAAAAGGCCACGCAAGCTGGATGGGCTGGCGAAGAATGTGCGGATCGGCGCTAACGGCAAGTATGTCTGGCATTGGGACCCGAAGCGTCGGCAGGCACGCGCCAATGCATCTGGCGTGACGCCCTACCGGGAACGCCTATCGCTTGCCGCCGATAAGCTAACTGTCCCTACGCTCTTGGTGCGAGGCGGCTTATCCGATGTATTGAGCGAAGATGGCGCCCAAGCCTTTCTGAAGCAGGTTCCCCGTGCGGAATATGTGAACGTCAAGAATGCGGCGCACATGGTGGCTGGCGACAAGAATGACATGTTCGCCGATAGCGTCATCGAATTCCTGAAGCGCACCGCCCCACCATTCAACGCAGCCTGAGACTAAGCACGGCACCGGCGAGTGATATGACGACCATCGCGATGAATACGGTCTGGTAATCGCCTTCTAGATCAAACAATGCTGCCCGGGCCCATGCGCCTAGACCACCAGCAATGTGATGGGTTGATGTGACGAGGCCCGAGAGGCCGCCAAGATTCCGGGCACCGAACAGGTTGCGGACGAAGATGACCGTCAGCGGAGCCGTCACCCAATATGTCAGGCCGAACAGCAGTGCGAACGCGGCGATCAACGCAGGGTCCTTCAGCACGCTGATAACGCCAAAGATCACGAGCCGCAGCACAAAACACGCGGCTGTCGGCCATGCTGGCCCAACTTTGTCCGACCAAACACCTGCTAGCAGCACGCCAACCCAGCCAGCCCCATGAATGCCAGCAAGTTCCTGGCAAATAGCGCACCGACGCCTTCATCCAGCGCGAACGCCACCACATGCACGGACACGAAGAAATCCTGAATGCCGCAGGGGGCATAGACCAGTAATAGCAACCAAAACCCACGTGTCCGCGCTGCCTCTGGCACGGTCATACCGCTGATGTCTCTAGCCGGTTGGATATGGCCCGTAGCTTCCCGGCGCAGCGCCAAAAAAACACCGGCACGACGGCCAGGTTAATCGCGCCCAGCCAGAAAAACACATCCCGCCACCCAGCAGCGTCCAGCACGAATGACAACCCGGACAAGATCGCTAACTGCCCAAGCCCCATGCCAGATATAGCCACGGCATTAGCCAAGCCAGCATTCGCACCAAACCGCCGTGTGATTATCACCCCAACTGGCGTAATCGACACCGCACCATTTCCTGCAGCAAATATAACGCCGCAAAGCAGGAATGCCTGCCAAGGTGCGGTCGCCAAGCCCATCAAGCCAATGCCAATAGCGCTGACGATAAACCCGCCGCCCAATATCCAAGCTGGCGGAAATCTGTCAGCCAACCGCCCAACAGCAACCATCGTGCAGGCTGTGGCAGCCATGAACACAGCAATGACCGCGCCCAGCAGCCCCCGGTCCCAATTCAGGTCCTCAGCCAGTGGCTTCAGAACCAGCCCGATGCCATGACGTCCGCCGCCGCTAATGAACAGCGTCAGAAAGCCAATGGCCAGCACAAGCCCACCAGCCCGCCAAAGACTGACAATCGACATGAAACGCCCTCGACCCCGTGGCCGGAATAGGTAAGCTTATCGAATATCAAAGACGACCTGTTTGTTTCTGTCCATCGCAGCTAACCAGCGCGCCGCACTGCTTTCGAAAGATATTGCCTCATGATCGACCACGTCTCCATCCAAGTCCGGGACCTGCAAGCGAGTGCCGCGTTCTATGAGGCCGTGCTGGCACCGCTCGGGCTAAATCGGTTTGTTGATCGTGACGCCACTGTCGGATTTGGCCGCAAATATCCGGAATTCTGGCTGAACAGCCGCCCGGATGCACCGCCAGAGCCGCAAAACACCGGAACGCATATCTGCCTCCGCGCGCCAAACGCCGACGCAGTAACCGCATTCCACGCCGCCGCATTGGCTGGCGGTGGTCAATGCGACGGCCCGCCAGGGCCGCGGAAAGCCGAAGTCACAACATATATCGGTGCCTTCATCCGCGACCTTGATGGCCACAAGATCGAAGCCGTATTTTTCCCGAAGAAGGCGGTTTAAAGCGGCTATGCGGATCGGCATTGTTTCGGACATCCACTGCAATATCGCTGGCCTTAAATCCGCTCTCGACGTTATGGGTGAGATCGATCAGCTACTGTGCCTTGGCGACAGTATCTTTGAGTATCGGTTTTCAAATGAAGTCGTCGCAGAGCTCCGTACCCAGGACGCTCTGGTTATTCAGGGCAATCATGAGGAGACGTTCTTCGGGATTGGCGGTGTCCGTGCCAGGGCCGCGCCATCCATCGAGGAAGATCACGCGCTTTGGCTGGCGGATCAACCGCTCCGCCGCGATATCGCGCTGGATGGCCGCCGCCTGCACCTTTGCCACTCCACGCCGTGGGAGCCGCGCGGGGCATATATCATCCCCGAAAACCAGGAAATGGCGCGGTTTGGCGATACCGACACAGACGTCGTGATGTATGGCCACACCCACCGCCAAACCATCCAGACCCTCAACAACACCCTGATCATCAATCCCGGTTCCGCCGGTGATGCCCGCGACAGCTCCAACGGCCGCCGCCTAAGCTGCGCCGTGTTGGAAACAGACCCGCTTTCCGCCACTATCATTGATTACGACGCCACACCTCTCTAAAGGACTGCTCCGTGCTCGACACTGATACGAACCCGCCGATCATTCGCCTCAACGAAAATGACAATGTGGCGGTGGCGCGGAGGGAACTCGAAGCGGACGTTGCGCTGCCCGGGATGAATGTGCGCACACGCGAAATCGTGCCGCCGGGCTATAAGGTCGCCGTTCGGGATATCGCAGAGGGCGAGGCGATCCTGAAATACAACACGATCATTGGCTTTGCAGCGCGGGACCTACAGGTTGGTGAGATGCTGCATAATCACAATATCGCCTTCCAGGAATTTGACCGCGACTACGCCCATGCGACCAAGTTCAAGCCAGTAACGGAACTGCCGGAAACCGAGCGCGCCACCTTCCAAGGCTATAAGCGCAGTGATGGCAGGGTCGGTACCCGGAACTTCATCGCCATTGTATCCACCGTGAACTGCTCGGCGACGGTTGTTCACGCCATTGCAGATCATTTCACGAAGGAACGGCTAGCAGCATACCCGAATGTCGATGGCGTCGCCGCATTCGCCCATGCCATGGGCTGCGGCATGGAAATGACCGGTGAGCCGATGGACCTGCTGCACCGCACGCTGTCCGGCTATATCCAGCACCCCAATGTGGCGGGCGCGCTAGTCGTTGGCCTTGGCTGCGAGCGCTGCCAGGTGGGCGGATTGTTCGCCGCGGAGGACCTGACGGAAACCCCGTGCCTCCGCACCATGATCATGCAAGAGCAAGGCGGCACCCGCAAAACCATAAAGCGCGGCATCGCAATTGTTGAAGAAATGCTGGCTGAAGCGAACACATGCACACGCGAGGAAGCGTCTGCCGCGCATATCAAAGTTGGCTTGCAATGCGGCGGATCGGATGCGTTTTCCTCCATCACCGCAAACCCGGGGCTTGGCCGCGCGATTGATATTCTGGCCCGCCATGGCGGCACCGGCATTCTTTCAGAAACACCCGAAATCTATGGCGTTGAGCACACGCTGACAGCACGCGCCGCCACAGTTGAGATCGGCGAAAAGCTGATTGAACGCATTCGCTGGTGGAAGGATATTTACGCTGTCGGGCGCGACGTGCAAATCAACGGCACCGTCAGCCCTGGCAACCAGAAAGGCGGCCTCGCCAATATTCTTGAGAAATCCTTGGGCTCCGCCATGAAGGGCGGCACAGGGCCGTTGATGGCGGTTTATGAATATGCAGAACGGGTGAACCAATCCGGCTTCGTGTTCATGGACACGCCGGGCTTCGACCCCTGCTCCGCCACTGGCCAGATCGCAGGCGGCGCTAACCTGGTGGCATTCACGACCGGGCGCGGGTCCTGCTTTGGCGCGAAGCCCACACCATCCATCAAGCTAGCGACCAACAGCCCGATGTTCCAAGCACTTGAAGAAGACATGGACATCAACTGCGGCAAGGTTCTGGACGGCAACGCGGATATGGAAGCCATGGGCCAGGAAATCTTCCAGCACTTTCTGGATACAGCCAGCGGCAAGCCAACCAAGAGCGAGCTGCTTGACCTCGGCCGCCACGAATTTATTCCCTGGCAAATCGGCATTGTAGGCTAATCCCATGCAGCCCCATGACCTGACCGCGACCGAAGCCGCCGTCGCCATTAGCGCCGGATCATTAACCGCCGAAACGCTTGCCAGGAGCTGCCTGGAGAAAGCAGCGGCGCTTGAGCCAGGTGTCCACGCTTTTGTATACCTCAATCCAGACCAAGTGCTGGACGCAGCGCGGGCGCTGGACGAGGGATCGGCCTCGGGCGCGCTCCATGGCGTTCCCTTCGTCGCCAAGGACATCATCGACAGCCATGACATGCCGACTGGCTATGGCTCGCCCATATATAAGGGCGCACAGCCGTTTGCAGACGCATCGCCCATCGCCATGGCACGGGCGGCAGGCGGATTGCTGCTTGGAAAGACTGTTACGACCGAATTCGCTAATCTCAGCCCGAATGAGACTGCTAATCCGCTGGATACAGCGCGCACGCCAGGCGGGTCTTCCTCTGGATCCGCAGCTGCAGTCGCGGCGCGTATGGCGCCACTGGCTTACGGCACCCAAACAACGCAATCGACGATCCGGCCCGCCGCATTCTGCGGTGTCCACGGCTATTGCCCGACCCAGGGTGATTTCCGCATGTCTGGCGTGCGGGAGGCCGCAGGCACCTTCGACCGCCTGGGCCTCATCACCCGCAGCCTTGACGATATTGCCCTCCTCCGCGCCGTGCTGCTGCGCGCACCGGCGCCGAACCTAGAAGCCGCAAAGCCCCGCATCGGCATATGCCGTGATCTGGTATGGGATGAAGTAGACCCAGCCCTCCGCAATGATATCGATGCTGCAGCATCCCGGTTGGAGGCTGCGGGCGCATCCGTTCGCGATATCACGCTACCGCCGGAATTCGCGAGCCTACCTGATACGCATCGCCCAATCTCAGCTTACGAATTCGCGCGCAATTTCGCATTTGAGATTGACCAGCACTGGGACCAGATCAGCCAACGTTTGCGGGATGGTCGCATCACAGACGGCTTCAACACCACTTTGGCAGACTATAAATTCGCCCTAGCCCACATGTATCGCTGCCAAGCGATGCTGCCAGCGCTGTTCGCAGATGTTGACGTTATCCTGACGCCATCAGCGCTCGGCGAGGCGCCGCTTGGCATAGACGCTACTGGCTCCGCCGCCGTTGGCGCCGTATGGACGCCGCTCTTCCTGCCGTGCGTGACACTGCCGGTCTTCACTGGCCCGAACGGCATGCCGATGGGGATACAAGTCCTTGGGTCTCTGCACGGGGATGATGCAATGCTGGCCCATGCCAAATGGATCGAGCAGGCGCTATAACGGCCCAATGCCATTCCGTTTCGTCCACACCGCAGATATCCACCTGGACTCGCCGCTGAAAAGCCTGGCGCTCAGGGACCCTGATTTGGCCGCGCTGGTAGACGCCGCCACACGGCAAACCTTTGAGCGGATCGTAGACCTTTGCCTCAACGGGGACGTCGATGCCCTGCTTATCGCAGGCGATCTGTATGATGGCGATCAGACATCCATGAAGACGGCAGCTTTCCTGGGAAGCCAGATGCGGAAGCTCAGCGATGCTGGCGTGCGGGTCTGCTTGATCCGTGGCAACCATGATGCCAAGTCCAGGATCACGAAACAGCTGGACCTGCCGGAAAGCGTCAAAACGTACAGTACGCGCACGGCTGAAATTCTGCACATCCCCTCCCACGACGGCGCGCCGGCCATCGCGATCCATGGCACCAGCTTTCCGGCTGGGCAGGTGCCGAACAGCCTGCTGTCCCGTTTCGATGGGCCAGTCGCTGACTCCGTCAATATCGGGATGTTGCACACCAGCCCAGATGGCGCAGAAGGTCATGATGTTTACGCCCCCGTCGCCATCGCAGATTTAGCGGCCCATGGGTTTAACTACTGGGCGCTCGGCCATATCCACAAGCGACAAATCCACCGGGAGACGCCAGCCATTGTGATGCCGGGCATCCCGCAGGGACGGCATGTGAATGAAGCAGGCGCCAAATCCGTCACCTTGGTGACAGTACATAATGACCGGCAGATTTCACTGGAAGAACGGTATGTCAGCGTCGCGGAGTTTGCGCGGCCTGCGCTCGACATTTCCGGGATAGATAGCTGGAACGATGTCCGGCAAGCTATTGACCTTGAATTGAACACCTTGGATTCCGCCAAGCAATCCGACCATGTGATTGCCCGTATCCTGCTAACGGGTTCGACCCCGCTGGCATGGAGATTGCGGCGGGATGCAGACCTGTTGCAGGAAGAAGCCCGGGCGGCCGCCAGTGATGTATGGATCGAAGGGCTGGAGATCGCCTGCACCGCCCCGCAATCAGCCTCCACCACCGATGCAGGTGCTGTCGCTGAGTTGGCACGGCTGATGGCAGGCATCGCCACTAGCCCTGATTTCCTGGACCGCGCGGTCGATGAAGCCAATGCGCTCATCCGTGCTCTGCCCAGGGAAGCCCGCGACGTGCTTGGCGAAGACCCAGCCGCTGTCGCCGCTGTCGCTGCCGAACTTGCGCATGCCGGATCGGATGAAGTTCTGGCACGCCTGGCCGTTCCAGCTAGCGAGGCAGACTGATGCGCCTCAACCGCCTCGTCCTCACCGCGTTCGGCAAGTTCACGGACGCGACGCTAAACTTTGGCGATAAGCCTGCAGATGGCCCAGATTTGTATATCCTCTACGGGCCTAATGAGGCTGGAAAATCAACGATTTATGCCGCGATGTTGGATTTCTTCTTTGGCATCCAAGAGAAGAGCAGCTTCAATTTCAAGCATCCCTATAACGCCATGCGCATTGAGGGGGATGTTGCAGATGCCGATGGCGCAGCAGCGCTTGTCCGTATCAAACGTCGCACCAATGATCTGCTGGATGGCGGAGGGCAACCAGTCACGCTCAATCCATTCTCGTCGGGCCTCGCTGGCCTGGAACGGGACAGTTACGCGGCCATGTTCTCCTTGAATGAGGCCTCGCTGACGGAAGGTGGCAAAAGTCTGCTCGCGGCAGAGGGCGATTTCGGGCGCATTCTCTATGGTGCCAGTGCTGGCCTAACGGACTTTGGCAAAGAATTGGATACCGTAACGGCAGAAGCCGAAGCCTTCCATAAAGAGCGCGCCCGCAAGACTGAACTGAAAGCGCTGTCGACTAAGTTAGATGATCTCGCCAAGGAAAAGGCGGAGATCGACACACTCGCGCCAGAATACGAACGCCTGCTCACTGCCAAGGCCGCTGGAGCAGAGGCACTGGCCGAAGCCGAGGCGGCAGAGCATGCAGCGCAGGCGGCGCTGTCGCAATTACAAAATCAGGCGAAGGCGCTGGAATATCTATCTGAATTCAAAGACATTCAGACTCTGCTAGCACCTCTGAATGATTTGCCAGAAGCACCAGCCGGACTGGATGCTGAGATCACCCGTCTCCGCGAGGAAGCAGCAAGCCTGAACACCCAAAGCGCCGACACAGCAGAGACGCTGAAGCAGCTTGAGGAGAAGATTGGCGCGCTCACTGTGGACGAAGCCGCGCTCAGCCAAGCAGACGCGCTCAAGACGCTCGCCGACCTGGAGGGCCGCTACCGCGCCGATGCCCGTGACCTGCCGCGCAGGTTGGAGGAGCAAACGGCATTGAAAGCTGAGGTCGCATCCCGGTCCAAACGCATAGCCGGTGATGCAGTCGAGGATGTACGAACGCTTTTACTCTCGCCCGCCATTAAGGGGACCGTGCTTGACCTAGCAGACGCCTGGCCAGCCTTGCACGCACGCCTGCAAGCAGCAGAAACAGAGGCTGAGAACGCGGCTTTGGCCTCATTCAACGATCTACTAGATGTTGCAGCTAGGGCAGAATTGGAAGCAGCCTTGCAGGCTTATGAAACAAGCGACGCGAGCACCCGCGCTAACCTTGCCGCAGATATCATAGCCACACACCGGAGAGCGTTCAAAAGCGCTATGGAGGCCTTAGCACCTTGGAATGGAGATATCGCTAAGCTCCGCCAGATCACACCACCTAGCGCGGAGACGCTTTCGGGCTGGCGCATGTCCTTGGATGAAACAGCGGCTACGATTGCTCGCGCCACGACAGATGCGACTGACGCGACAGAACGTGCGGCAGAAAAACAAGCAGGAATTGACTCAAAATCTGCTTCTATTCAATCGCTTGATAGCCATAAATTAACGTCATTAATGAATCAACGGGACGCAGCCTGGGCTGCCCACCGAACTGCCTTAGACGCCACCAGCGCCGACGCCTTCGAACGTCTCCTGCAAGAGACAGACGCTGCCAATGCCGCACGGTTTGCGAACGCCAGTGCAGTCAGCGATCTAGCCGCTGCACACGAAGCCCTCGCAATCGCCAACACACAGGAACGTGCCGCCAGCAAGCGGGTCAAAGATGCAGAACTCGCCCGCGAAGAAACGCAGTCGTTCATGAAGAACTTTATTGAAGACGCTGAACTTAAACATATTTCTGATGTCAGCCAAATCAGCGATTGGTTCACGACGCGATCTACAGCGCTGGCTACGGCTGACGCTTTAACTGAGGCCGAGGCGCAACACCAATCCGCCGTGAACGACGCTGACAGTTTGCAGCAGCATCTATCTGGATTGCTGAATGTGGATGCGTCGCTGCCTGCCCTCGCCAATCTCACCCGTACCCGGCTTGATGCAGACAAAGCGGCGCGCGCTGCTGCACAGCAGCAGGCCAAGCGTAATATCGACCTGGAAAAGCGCCAGTCCGAAGTGAACGCATGGCGCAGCGAATGGACGGCGGTGCTTGAAGCAACTTGGATGGCGCCCATGCTGGCGTCCGTACAGAGCGTCAAAGCAGCGATGGCAGAGCATGACGAACTCGCCGCCCAGATAACCATCCTTGATACGCTGGAGCGCCGCATTACCGGCATGGGAGATAATCAGGTAGCCTTGCAGAAAGGCCTTAGCCGCATCTACAGCGCATTGGATGAGGGTATCGCAGACCTTGACCCGCTAGACGCCTACAATGCCCTCCAAGCCCGCGTGAAAGAAGCCGAGACGCAGAATGCAGATCGCATTCGACTGCAAGAAGATCTCGACACAACAACGACCCGCCGTCGATCTCTTGAAGTCCGCATGAAGGCGCATCATAAGGATATAGCATCCACTTTGAAATCAATTGGTGCCAATGATTTACTGAACGCGTCTCAAGTTCTATCTGAAATTCAAAACCGCACCCAACTGCTCGAGAGATCTGCCCAAGCTGCACGCGCCATCCTGGACCGTGTCGGTGGGGATGATATTGCTGGCGCTGTTGCATCCCTCGACAGGTTAGACCGCAGCACGCTAGCCGCTGACCTTGAATCCGCTGATGCGCGCGTCCAAACCGCAAAAGCCGAGGCGCTGCAATCCTATACAGCCAACCGGGATGCTGAACGCGCCCTTGAACAGATCGGCGGCGATGCGGCCGCAGCAGAGATCACACAGCGACGCCAGACCGTGATAGAGGAAATCGCCGACGGTGCCCGCCGCTATCTTCGCCTAAAGCTGGGCGCTATGGCAGCGACAGAGGCGCTAGAGCAATACCGTGCCAGCCACCAGAGCGGCATGCTCACCGGCGCCTCCAAGGCGTTTGTACAGATAACGCGCGGTGCCTATTCCAGCCTCAAAACACAGGCAGGCGGCAAAGGCGAAGAGTTGATCGCAGTCACCGCCAGCGGCGCATCCCGCCTGGATGATAATTCCATGTCTACCGGCACCCGGGCGCAGCTTTATCTGGCGCTTCGGATCGCGGCCTACCATGAGTTTGCAGCCCGCCAGGCCCCGCCCCCATTCGTGGCGGACGATATTTTTGAGACGTTTGATGATGGCCGGGCCGAGGTCACATTCGAGCTTCTTGGCAAAATGGCGGAAACCGGTCAGGTAATCTATTTCACCCATCACCAGCACCTGAAGCCGATTGCAGAACGGGCCGTGCCCGGTGCGCGCTGGCTGGACCTGACAACTCTGCTCTAGCTGCAGATTGCGCCTGACTTGCGGCCTAGGCCTGCTTGGCGCCAGAATTACTGCAATCATAGAAAACCGCCCAGGAGGAAGCCCCATGGAAGTCGGCGTTTCACTGAATATGTTGCAGCAGGAGGGGCGGTCTGACGCCTCTGTCATGCAGAACCATCTGGCGATTGGGGACCTGGTGGAGCCGCTTGGTTTCGATTCTATCTTCGCCCTGGAACATCATTTCACGGGCTATTCCATGTCGCCCCAGCCAACGCAAACGCTGGCCTACTTTGCGGGGCGCACCAAGCGCGTGAAGCTTGGAACGGCGGTCCTCGTTCTGCCATGGCATGACCCCGTGCGCGTAGCCGAAATGATCGCGCACCTGGACATCCTTTGTGGTGGGCGCTGCCTATTCGGCTTTGGCCGGGGTGCCGCGCGTACCGAATACGCAGGCTTCCGCGTCCCGATGGACGAAGCCCGCCCACGCTTTGCTGAGGCAGCAGAGGTCGTCATGAAGGCGCTCTCCAACGATGTGTTCGAGCATGATGGCGAATTCTTCAAAATCCCAAAAATGTCGATCCGACCGCGCCCGATTTCGAAACCGGAAACGCGCTTCTATGCGTCATCAGTCAGCCCGGAATCAGCGGAACTGATCGCAAAAATGGGCTTTGGCATGCTGGTGATCATGCAGAATGAATGGTCCAAAGCTGCGCAGGATGTTGTGAAATTCCGGGAAATGACTGCCAGCGTTGGCCACACGCCGCGCCCACCTATCGTCTCCACCAATATTTCCTGTGCAGAAAGCCGGGATGAAGCGACGGATCTGGCGGCGGAATATCTTGGCAATAAATGGGACTCGATTGAGAACCACTACAAGTTTTCAGATGGCGAACTGGCGAACGTTAAGGGCTATGAATCCTACGGTAAAATGGCAAAGACCTATTCCAAAATGAAGGACCCAGGGTTCCGCAAATCCGCCAATGAATTCTATGTGTCGATCCAGGTAGCCGGTACACCGAAGGACTGCATTGAGCAAATCGCTGAGCTTCGCCGCTTGACTGGCACGGAGCATCTGGTCGGCGAATTTTCATTCGGCGGTATGCCGCACGAGCGCGCCGAGCGGAACCTCCGCTTGTTCGCTGAAAAAGCGCTGCCGACACTGAAGCATGACCCATCTTTCTGCGTACCGATAACGCCCGCCGGTGAGCTAGACACATCAGAATCCGGGCACGAAGACGTATTCGCACCCGCTTGACCTTTAGGAGAACGCACAGATGGCCGTCGAGATTAAAGAACTAACCCCAGGCTTCATCGGTGAAGTGTCAGGCGTGGATCTGACCAAGGCGCTGACACCGGATGAAGCCGCGACAATTGAAGACGGCATGGACCGCCTCGCCGTGTTGGTATTCCATGATCAGCACATCACGGACGAGCAGCAATTGGCGTTCAGCGTGAACTTCGGTGAGATCGAGCGACCGGATAAGAAATCCAACATCACCCAGGCGAAGGACCGTCGCCTGAGCGAAGATATGGCGGATATTTCCAATCTGGATAAGGATAACAAGCTGCATGGCCGGAGCGACCGGCAGCGATTGTTCAACCTCGGCAATAGGCTCTGGCACTCGGATAGCTCGTTCCGTGCCACACCTTCAAAGTTCTCGCTGCTATCAGGACGCATCGTCCCTGCAACCGGCGGCAACACCGAATTTGCCGATATGCGCCAAGCCTATGACGCCTTGGAAGAGGCAATGAAAGCCGAAATCGAGGACATGATTTGCGAGCATTCACTGCTGCATTCGCGCGGATCACTTGGGTTTGATGATGATCTGACTGAGGCAGAAAAGCAGGGCTTCGCGCCTGTGCGGCAAAGCCTGGTGCGGGTTCAGTCGAACACAGGCCGGAAGTCCCTTTATCTTTCCGCCCATGCAGGCAAAATTTTGGGCATGCCAACGCCAGAAGGCCGAATGATCCTGCGCGAACTGAATGAGCATGCTACCGCACGGCAGTTCGTCTACGCCCATGAATGGCGTGCTGGCGATCTTGTAATGTGGGATAACCGCCAAACCATGCATCGTGCACGCCCCTTCAACGATACGAAGGATGTCCGCGATATGCGCCGCACCACCATTGCCGGTGAAGCAATGACCGCAGTGCAAACGGATGCCGAGGCGGCTTAAGCGGCCTGCTTGGCTGCAGTGAATCTCTTTGTGGCAACTCTCCCACCATCCTGTTCCTCGCCCCCCAACGGGGGGAGAGGTTGGATGAGGGGGAAGCCCGCCCCAATCGCGTTCGATCAAATTGGAAACACCGTTATGCCCGCTAAATCTGATGCCATGATCTGTGCTGCCCAGCCCGAAGCGGCGGAGGCCGGTGCGCGCGTGCTGCGGCAAGGCGGCAATGCCGTTGATGCAGCGATGACAGCCGCATTAGTGCAAGGCGTTGTCGATCCGCAAATGTGTGGGATTGCAGGCTTTGGCACCTGCCATATCTATTTGCCGAAGCAGGATGTGCATGAATGCATCGATTTCCATGGCAACACGCCCATGTCTGCGACGCCGGAGATGTGGTCCAACCTGATTGAAGGCGAAACCCAGGATGGCTTCGGCTTTATCCTGAAGGGCCACGTCAATGATCTTGGCTATCAATCGATTACAACGCCGGGCAGCCTGCTGGCCTATCATCAGGCGATCGGCGATTATGGCTCATTCGATTGGGCAGATATCTGCGCACCAGCTATCAAACAGGCTGATAATGGCTTCATCGTCCGACCCCATGTGGATTTCTGGTGGAACCAGGGGGCATCCTATGGCCGGGTGCATGTCGGCGATCGGCTGGGCTTCTCGCAAACTGGGCGGGACGCGTATTTCCGGCCAGATGGCGCCATCAAGCGCACTGGCGATCACGTGCAGATTCCAGATATGGCGGAGACCCTCCGGCGGATCGCTAAGGGCGGCGCGGACATCTTCTACCATGGTGAAATTGCAGATCAGATCGACGCTGACATGGCTGCGAATGGCGGCCTCATGCGCAAAAGCGATCTTGAATCCTATCAGCTCGTGCGCGGCGCGCCGATGTGGACCACCTATCGCGGCCGCCGCATCGCCTCCAACCGCCCCCCAGGCGGCGGCGTGCAGTTGTTGGAAATGCTCAACATCCTGGAAAATTTTGATCTGGCAGGTATTGGCCACAACGAGACCGAATATCTCCGCATTGTTTCTGAAGCCATGAAGCAAGCCACCATCGATAAGGACGCCCATGTGGGTGACCCCGCTTTTGTCGATGTGCCGCTGGACCGCCTGCTTTCTAAAGACTACGCCACAGATGTCGCGAAACGGATCACCGCCCGAGAGAGAGCCAGCGTCGAGCGCTATCAGAGCGGCATGGCTGAGCCTAAAGACACGACCCACGTCGTTGTACGCGACCGCGACGGCAATATCGTCACCATGACCCATTCGCTTGGCATGCCATCTGGCGTGATCACCGATGGCCTGGGCTTCATGTATAATGGCTGCATGGCGGTGTTTGATCCGCGTCCAGGCCGGGCTGGATCCGTTGCACCTGGCAAGAGCCGGTTCACATCCCTTTGCCCATCTATCGTGTTCGATGGCGACGAGCCAAGGATCGCGCTGGGCGCACCCGGCGGCACACAGATCGCGATGGGCGTGCTGCAAGTTATCCTGAACATGCTGGACTTCGATATGTCGCCCGTTGAAGCCACGGCAGCGCCACGTTTCTCCTCTACCAGCAATGCACTCGACATCACCAACCGTATTCCGAGCTACACAACAGAGCCGCTGGAAGCTGAAGGCTACCAAGTCGTTCGTTCCCCCCTCACCTTCGCGTTTGCGGCCCCACACGCCATCAAAATCGATCCAGACGGCACATTGAGCGGCGGTGGTGATCCAAGCCATGATGGGGTGGCGCTCGGAGTTGTCCAGGGATCGGCCGCGTGAGCGATCTCACACAAAAACCCGCAACCGAACTCGCAGCCCTAGTCAAATCGCGCGCAGTCTCACCGGTTGAGGTTATGGACGCTGTGCTCACGGCGGCGGACGCAACCCAGGCCGCTTGCAACGCCTTCATCACCTTGGATGGCGAACGGGCGATGGAAACTGCCAGGGAGCAGGAATCCGCGTTGATGCAAGGCACTGCCGATGGCGTGCTTTTTGGCGTTCCGGTCTCCGTTAAGGACCTTTGCAATACGAAAGATCTGCGCACGACTTTCGGCAGCCTCTACTACAAGAACAACATCCCCACCGCTGATTGTGTGGCGGTCGCCCGCTTGCGCGATGCTGGCGCCAATATATTCGCCAAAACGACGACGCCCGAATTCGGTCATAAACCGCTAACCGAAGCGCCGCTTTATGGCCGCACGCTGAACCCTTGGGACAGGACGCGGACAACGGGCGGCTCATCAGGTGGTGGTGCCGCAGCCGTTGCCACTGGGGCTGGGCCGTTGGGCGTTGGCACAGATGGCGGCGGGTCGACGCGTATCCCGGCAGCAGCTTGCGGGCTTGTCGGCGTCAAGCAATCACTTGGCGTCGTGCCCCATGACCAAACGCCCGATGTATTTGGCCTCCTGGCCTATGTCGGCCCCATCGCTCGCACGGTCGCAGATGCAGCGCTGATGTTGGATGTTATGGCTGGACCACACGCTAGCGATCCCCATTCACTTGGGCGCGATCTGCAAGGCCTTACAGAAGCCGGTGCCCAGTCCATGGATCTCAAAGGCAAGCGCATCGGCTGGCGAACGCGGATGGGCAATGAGCGCGTTGACCCGGAAACGGAAGCAGCGTTCAAATCCTCCCTCGGCGTGCTGGAAAGCCTTGGTGCGGAATTGGTGGAGCGGGATGATCAGTTTGAAAACACGCTTCCTGTATGGCGTCCGCTAACATTCTCGATCTGGGCAACCAGGTTCGCTGACGTTGAACAAAAGCTGGGCGATCAGATGTCCGACACACTTCGCCGCTGGATGGGCGAAGGCCGAAGCTTCGGTGCAACAGAAGTACAGTCGGCGATCGAAGCCCGCACGCGCTTATTCAGGCAAGTCCAATCATGGTTTGAGGACTTAGACTTCCTCGCAATGCCAACCCTCGCTGCCCCTGCCCTGCCAGCGGACCAAAACCCGTTTGAGCCTGTGATGATCGACGGCGGCGATGCAGGCGGCCTGCGCGACGGCTGGTACCCCTACACCCATCCGTTCAACCTGACCGGCCATCCAGCAGTTACGCTGCCGAATGGGTTCACTGATGCCGCACTTCCCGCAGGCGGGCTTCAATTGGTCGGGCCGTGGCTTTCAGATGTGGAATTGCTCGCTGCATCGGCAGCTTATGAAGTGGCCCAACCTTGGACCGACAAACGACCTCAACTGCGTTAGATCGCCATAGAGATTGGGTCTGGGCTCATCAGGCTAACGCCTAGGTCCGCAGCATTCCGATAAGCGCCATCAGCGGTCCGCGCTTGGCGGGTGTCATCCATCTTTGGTTCTGGATTCTGGCTTAGAAGCTGGGCAAAGAAGGTGCTTGATGGAAGGGAAACGACCGGGCGACCGCGTCCGCCGAGGCCAGGAACCTCAATCTCATCATCAAGCAAGCAGCTGTGCTGGGAAGAATCGGTATAGGAGTGAATCCGCGCGCTATGATGTGACCGTTCTTCGCCTGACCGCACGCCCTGTACGGACGCGACCATAGCCGGCGGCATCGTTCGCGCGGCGTCTGGCGATATACGGATCAAGTCATGCAAGACGGTCAATCACCCCATAAAATCTTTAATTGTATAATAGAGAAAAATTTCTACCATTTTTAATAAGTAGTTAAAATTAATATCAAATTTTTTAGAATTTTGTAAAAAAATATGGTTATATTTTTTTATAATTTTATTTTATATAAATCTAAATTTTCTCCATTACAGACACTATATATGTGGATATTCATCGAAAATTACAGGAAATTCTTAAAAATTTTACGTACATACCCTTAGAAAACATATGAGAACCCTTGGAAACCAGCCATTCTTAGCAAGCCCTATTATGAATGGAAACCGTTTGCCATTTTGATTCCCCGCGCGCCTTTTTTGGCTGAAAACATGTCTCAGATATTCGTCATAACTCCGTATTAAAGACCATTGCGCAATATTGCCCCTGTAACGCGACATGGGTGCCTGCACTGGGTAGGCATGCGCCTCTTGAGTTAAGGGTGTGAAATGAATGGCGGGACAAGCCCCATCCATCCAAACGGACTTTCTAGCTGCACTAAATGCAGCTGGCGATGTGGTCTATGAATGGGATGTTGCGCGGGATTCACTTACATGCACCGGTGATGCCAGCGCTATGTTTCAGCTCGATGACCTCAAAAAGATGAAATCCGGCGATTTATTCCAAGGCCGCATCAATTCCGAAGACCTCAAACAACGTCTAAGCGCCTTTCTCGCCATTTTGCATCTGGCGCCCACTTTGATTGCGAATACCGCATCCGCGCCGGTAACGGTAATTTCATTTGGTTGCATGAACGCGGCCACGCAGAATTCATGCCCGATGGCCGTCCCTTGGTTATGCCCGGAATTCCGCGCGCAATCCCCAATCGGAAGCGCACTGACCTACGGCTTGAATATCTTGCGAATTATGATGACCTCACCGGCCACTCTAACCGTTTCCGCCTCCGCCTCCGCCTCCGCCAGGCAATCGACTATGCGCTGACGGCTTGCAAACGCTTTGGCCTCACCGGCGCATTCCTAACGGTCGGCATCGACAATATCGCCTGATCAATTAAGCCTTCGGGTTTGAGATTGGCGACGCCGTGCTTTCCGGCCTTGCGGAACGGCTGGACGAATTAACTGCGGCCAGCGATATCGTGGGCCGTATTGAGGGCGATTGTTGCGGCATATTGCGCGATTATAGCAATGAAGAATCAGCGGCGGAAACTTCTGAAAAAATCATCTTCGGTGTGCGTGAGACCCCCATCAAGACCATGATCGGCGACGCAAGGCTATATGAGTGCCTCCTACAGATGCGCCGCCCAGATGGCCAAATACTGCCCGCCGGAGCCTTTGTGCCAATGGTCGAGCAGCTTGGCCTGATGCGCCAGATTGATCGCTGCACACTGCATCTGGCAATGGAAGAACTGTTCAACGATCCATATGTCCGCTTAACGCTCAATATCTCTGGCATGATAGCCAGCGACCAAGCATGGTTGCGCACGCTCGTGAGTTACTTGAGGGGCAAGCCAGAAGTCGGGTCTCACCTCACGATCGAGATTACGGAAACCGTTGTGCTGCAGGATCTGGAAGAATCCGCGCGCTTCGTCTCCTCCATGCGTGACCTCGGGTGTGCAGTTGCACTGGATGACTTCGGGGCAGGCTACACATTATTCCGCAATCTGCAGGCGCTTGCCGTGGATATGGTCAAGATTGATGGCGCGTTTATCACTGATCTTAAAGACAAGCCGGATAATCAGCTTTTTATCCGCACATTCCTCGGCCTGGTCCGTGGCTTTGGCCTAACGACGGTAGCCGAATGTGTTGAGACGGAAGCTGAGACCGAAATTCTGAAACGCGAAGGCGTGGCATATCTGCAAGGCTATCTGTATGGCAGACCGGAACTGACCCGGCCCACCAATAAAAAAATCATCAGCCTTGCCGACGTTCAGAAGCCAAAGCCGAAGCTGGAAATCTCCACAGCATATTAGGCACCTTTCCGGAAATCAGCGATTCTCTGCTTGATCCCTGGCCGCATGACGGACCGGGCAAGAGCGGCCATGTCTGCATCGCGCGTATCAATCCTTATCGCTTCTGCTAGCGCCGCCACGGTCTCAACATCCAACGTTTGCATTTTCTCCGTGAACACTGAAATCTCGACAGCCCATTCATCAGCCGCTGAAACATAATCGATCAATCCAATCTCAACCGCCTCTGCAGCCTTGATAGGCCGGGATTCCGTTTGGATCGCCCGGGCGCGTCCAGCTCCGATCCGCCGTGCGAGACGGCGAGTCCCCAGGATGACACCGAAGCGCGGTCCCGGCATGAAAAAACTTGTTTCAGGCGTCGCAATCACCCGCATAGCGGCAGATGCTAGATCAGCGCCGGCTCCAACGGCTCGGCCTTGCACCAAGGCCAGAACAGGCACTGGGCAATAGTGAACCGCCTGCAGCATGGCCTCCACTTCGACAAAGCGCAGAACAAGATCACCGTCAGTCAGCGCCTCAAAGTCACCGAAATCGAACCCAGCGGAGAAATGTTTGCCATCGGCGCGGATGATCACAATGCGGGCCCCATTCGCGGGCGCTGCTTCAACCGCTTCCAACACACCACGTGCCATTTCGGCGGAAAGAGCGTTGGCTTTTTCTGGCCGCGCCAAGGTAATCGTGCAAACGCCGTCAGTCTGTTCGACCCGAACGGGACTGGTCATCGCTTTATGCTCCATCGAAAAGAATCTGTGTGCCTAGAATGTGCCGAAGCTTGACCAAAGGTGCCAGCCCGTCGTACCGCCAAGCAATGCTGATAGAGATTACCCCAGAGGCGTTCGACGTCGAGCTAGAGATCGCTTATGCGACGGCAGACAATTTTACGGGCCAGCAGATTTATCGCCGCCCCCGCGCCCTCCTCCATCCAGATGCCGCAGAGAAACTGCGAGCCGCAATCATCCTTGCCCGTCGATTGGGCTATCGGTTCAGGGTGTATGACGCGTTCCGGCCGCTTGAAGCGCAATGGGCCCTATGGCGAGCTGCTCCGGGCTCTCCCTACGTTGCGGACCCGCGCCGTGGCGGACCACATACCAGGGGTGTCGCGGTGGATTTAACGCTGCTTGATCGCGCGGGCCAACCTTTGGATATGGGCGGACCATTCGATGAGCTTGCAGAAAACGCTTGGCACGAGGCAGATGTGCCAGAAGCAGCACAGCGCAATCGTCACCTTCTACTTGGCTTGATGATCGCAGCGGGCTGGGACTGTTACCTAAAAGAGTGGTGGCATTATCAGCTTTTTAACCCGCGCGAATACCCGGTGCTGAGCAACGCTGACGCTAATGCGGATATGATGTAAGCCCTACTCGAACGTCACTTGATGGGCGAAGCTCTGACCGTCAGACATTGTGATCTGCTTGAACCCAAGCAGCACTGCCATATCAAAAAATGTGAAGGTGCTCTCGGCCTGCAGCTCTGTGAAAATCGGCGTGGCGCGGGCTTGGGCTGTCATGGCCGCAAGGAGCGCGCGAGCGCGGTAGATGGTGTCGATATAACCATCCTGTAACGCAACGATTACCAGCTTTTCGGACTCCGCACCCTTTGCATAAAGCACATGGGTTGGCGGGTAAGGCGCGCGCAGCTGGGCTGTCGTAATGCCTGTAACAAAACCCAACCGCCGATCACGATTGGCTTCGGGCAACGGCATGGCGCGTGGATAATAGACCTCTGTGGATTGCGGCTGCGGATAGTAATATCCAGCGTGGCGATCATCAGCAGATGCTGGCCCCGCCAGACTCACCAAAGCGCCGAGCGCGGCTGCTATTGTGATACGGATCATGTCACCGCTTCCTTGAGTAATTGATCTCTCAACACACGCTTTAGCACTTTGCCAGAAGGATTGCGCGGCAAGGCATCTTTAAGCACAAGTCGTTTTGGCACTTTGAAGCCTGCGAGTTGACGCCGACAATGCGCTTGAAGCGCTTCTAACGTTATCGCCTTACCGGGGTGGGCGGTAACCACTGCAACAGGGACTTCGCCCCATTGTGAGTCTGGAACGCCAATCACAGCGGCTTCCAGAACTTCAGGCAAATCATAGATCACCCGTTCAACCTCACTTGATGCAATGTTCTCACCGCCAGATACAAACATGTCTTTCTTGCGATCTGTCAGAAACAGAAAGCCGTCCTCATCCACATGACCGACATCACCTGTGCGCAGCCATCCGCCCAGATGGAATGCAGCCGCTGTCTTCGTCTCGTCGCTCCAGTAACCAGACGTGACCTTAGGCCCGCGAAGGCAGATTTCTGCATCCACGCCAGCGTCAACGACCTTGCCCGCGTCATCCAAAATAGCGAGTTCAAGGTGGGGAATTGGTCGCCCAACGGAACCAATCTTCTCAATCTCACGGCCAGGCTCCATAAACGTATCGCCACCGTTGCTTTCCGTAAGGCCATAAGCATCGATGTAGCGGGCGTGCGGGAACACGTTGGCGAAGGCATGAATACGCGCTTCAGGTGTGCGCTCGCCCCCGCCGATTACCCACCGTAAGCTGGCAGCATCGGCCCAACGCTCAGGCGGTAAAGCCAGAATCATATTGGTCATTGTGGGTGCGAACCAAGCGCCATTCAGATCATTATCCCGAATGACGCGCAGTGCAGCTTCGGCATCAAATTCCCGCTCCAGTGCCATTAGTCCGCCAAGCGCGAAGATCGACAGGCCCGGCAAATCCAACCCGCCGACATGATAAAGCGGCCCAACTGTCAGGAGACGCGTATCGGATGACAGGTCAAGCGCTGCGATCTGTCCCAGATGTTTCCAATAAAACTGCCGATAGGCATGCATGACACCTTTCGGACGGCTAGTCGTGCCAGATGTGTACATGAGGCGCATGAGGTCGCCCTCAGCCCGCTGGACTGGCTTTTCAGGCGCTTCAGCGTCCCCTGTTACGTGCCGAATATCCAGTTGCGCTGCATCATCAAGGATCGCGACGCGCGGAACGACTTCCCGTTCAAGCTGGGTCGCTTCCCGTGTGTATTCTGCATCCCCCACCAGCAGTTTGGCGCCAGAGTCCGTCAAAATGTAGGCGATTTCACTTGTGGCTAGGCGGTAATTCATCGGCAGCAGCACTGCACCCCGATGGCTTGCGCCGAATACGAGGTCCAGGAAAGCCGGGCTGTTTTTCATCCAAAGCGCAACTGTATCCCCAGGGCGCACCCCCTGCCCTTCAAGCCAGGCAGCGGCTGCACGAGCGCGGGCAAACATCGCGCCATAGGTGACCGTCTCGCCCGCAAACACGAGTGCTGGGCGATCCGGTGTTGCGCGGGCATGAAAGCCCAGAAAATCTGTAAGATTAGCCATGCGTGCAGGCCCCAAAGCAATTAGACGGCGCCTGCCGCGATCAATGCATCGATTGCGGCATCGTCCAGCCCTAGCATACCGCCGAAAACCTCTCGATTGTGTTGACCTTTTGCCGGTGGTGCATTGCCAGGGTCACCAGGGGTGCCAGTGAGCTTGAATGGCAACCCGACGAGCCGAACCATATCGCCATCAGGTGTCGGACAATCGACCATCATATTGTTTGCGCGAACCTGGGGATCGTTCAGCACCTTATCAATCGTATTGATTGGGGCCGCAGCAACGCCGATGTCTTCCAGAATGACGATCCATTCATCGACATTACGGGTCGCCAAACGAAGTTCGATCTTGCTGCGAAGCGCGTCGCGGTTGTCGCACCTAAGCGCATTCGTCTTAAAGCGCGGATCATCTGCCAACTCTGGCGCTGCGAGCGCAGCGCAGGTTTTGAGCCACATCGCCTGGGTCGGTGCGCCCAGCATCAGCTCACCATCCTTGGCACGATAGGCGTCATAGGGTGCGAGCGTGCTGTACCCTGCCCCTTCCCGCTGATCCACGTGGCCTGCCACTAAATATGACGCCGCATGGAAACCTAGCAGCGTCACGCCAGATTCCAGCAGCGAGACATTCACACGCTGCCCTCTGGCCTTTCCGCGTTCCCGGGCCATCAGCGCTGTCATGCAGCCGCTATACGCGAGCATTCCGGTGGAGAGATCAACTGTCGTCACGCCGGGCCTGACAGGCGGACGGCCGGGCTCGCCTGTCAAAGAGGTAATTCCAGCATAAGCCGCAACCATCGTATCATAGCCAGGCTTATTCGCGAGTTCACCTTCCGCGCCATAGCCCGAAATTGATACGTAAATCAGGTCCGGATTCAGGGCGTGAATGCGCTCCCAGCCAACATCCAGCTTCTCTGCGACATTGGGCAGGAAGCTTTGGATCAGAACGTCGGCTTTGGCGATCAATTGATCCAACAGGTCACGCGCGGCTGCGTGCTTCAGGTTTAGTGTCACATCCCGCTTGCCGCGATTGACCGACAGGAAATTCGTGCTCTCGCCTTCCCCCAGAACCATTGGGAAGCCGCGGTTCATATCCCCTTCCGGCGATTCTACCTTGACCACATCCGCGCCATTTTCAGCCAGCATTTGGCCGCAGAACGGCCCCGCCAGTACGCGACTTAAATCAACGACGAATAGCCCGTCTAATGCGCCCATCAGCCTATCATTCCTATTTATTCCCAAACTTACCCAGCACAAAAGCTGGCACAATGGCGATTGTGAACACCACTGCCAAGGCCAGGAAGCAATCCTGGAACGCCAAAGCTAGCGCCTGGGCATCAATCATCTGCATCACGTAGTTGTTAGCGATGGCCGTGGTGCCCTCTTGCCCGAAGCCAGCGCCGCCTAGTCTTTCATCTAATTGCAGCATCAACTCCCTAGTCGCGCCATTAGACGGCGTCTGGGATCGCATCATTTCTTCACTATGGGAGGAATGCCGCATTTGTAGCAGCACTACGATCAAGTTGGTGCCACTCGCTCCACCAAGTTGGCGGATGAAATTCATATTGCCAGACCCGCGCGCCAGTTCATCCGGCTTCAAGGCCTTGAAGGCTGCGGCGGACAGCGATGGTAGGATGAAGGCCAAGCCAAATCGACTAAGCGCCGCAAACCCAGCGAACGTCCAGAAAGAAACATGTGCGTCACCGGTACTCATAGCCGCCACACCAGCCGCAAAGAACGCAAGACCGATCGCCACCATGACATGGCACGGTGCCTTATCAGAAAGTCGCCCTGTGATTGGTAGCACAGCAACGAGCAATAGCCCCGCAGGCATTAACAGCATGCCTGCACGGGTCGCGGTATAACCCTGAACATCCTGCACAAACACTGGAATGACATAGCTGGACGCGAAATTGCCGGCACCAAACACAAATGCTACTGCAACAGCAGATGCAAAGCCCGGATTACGGAACAGATCGAGCGACAAGATCGGTGCGTGCGTGCGCGTCTGCCAATACACAAATGAAATGGCCATAAAGGCAGAAAGCGCCAATTGCCCAGCAATATTGTTCGAAGACCAACCATATCGTGGTCCCCCCGCTATCGCGTTCATGGCGATCCCAAGCGTACAGAGCAGCAGCCCAAAACCCCACCAATCGAATGGCGGTCGGGCGCGCTTGTCGGTTTTGGCAGGCATGAATACTAGACCGCCAATGAACGCGATGAACACGGCAGGCAGCGGCAGCATGAACATGAAACGCCAAGACAGCTCATCAATCGCGATTCCGCCGACGGCGGGGCCAATTGCCGGGGCAAGCACCACACCGCTGCCAAAAATGCCCATGGCAGAGCCACGCCGATCTGGCGGAAACGCTTCTACAATTGTCACCATCACAAGCGGCTGCACGATCCCAGCGGCGGCACCTTGCATGACGCGGCCAATGATCAGCGCCGTCATGCTCGTCGCCGTTGCGCAAATGAATGCACCAATGGTAAAAACAATCAGTGTCCATAGGAACGCGCCACGCTTACCAAATGCGGCGATCATCCACGCATTCAGTAATTGGCTAGCGGTCATCGTGGCTAGGAATGCAGTGGCCATCCACTGCGCTTCGTCCTGGCCTACGCCGAATGCGCCGCGCACTTGGGGGACAGCAACGTTTACAATTGTCGCCGACAAAACCATCGCAAAAGCGCCGAAAAGCCCTGTCGCAGTGACCAACCAACGATAGGCTGGGCCGAACCGCGCCGTTAGGCCAGCCGCGCTTTCATCCTGTATTGGTGCGCTTACGCCGCTGTTGCCGCCGGTCATCGGATTTGGTGCTCAGAAAATTTTGCTTGCGATTCAAGCTATCCTAGAGGATATCCAAGCCATGAAAAGCGCCGTCAACAGTCTCATCGCCTTTGGAATCATGCTCACCGTTAGCCTGAGCATCCCAATATTCGCCCAAGCCCAGACATTCGGGGATTGGGCGAAACAATGTGAGTCGGCAGGTCAAGGTGAGCGTTGCTTCCTGATTCAAACCGTCAAAGCTGATGATCGGCCTATCATGGTCGTGGTCGTGGCATATTCGGCGAAACGTGACCAGGTAGCGGCGATGATCGACGTGCCACTTGGCATGCACATCCCAACCGGGCTGAAGATAAACGCGGCAGGGGCTGCTAAGCCAATAGCGTTTGAACAATGTCTCCCCACCGGCTGCCGCGCAATTTTGGCGCTTGATGAAACAACCATCGAAACGCTGAAGGCTGGCGGCGACGCCTTTATATCCGGGCGTGGACGAGATGGTGAGAATGTTCAAATGCCGATCTCAAGCAACGGCTTCAAAGACGCGTTCGAGACCCTATAGCCGGACCAGAAATGCACGGCTAAGCTTCCTTTCGAACAAGGCCGCGTGATTGAAGGAAGCCCGCATGATTTACGAACTCCGCACCTACACAGTTAAGCCTGGCACCGCGCCGCTGGTCGCCAAAAACTCTGGCACAGTCGCCCGTGATATTCGTGGCGACAATTATGGCAAGCTGGAAGGCTATTGGCTGACAGAAGTTGGCCCGCTGAACCAAGTCATGCATCTCTGGAGCTATTCAGACCTGAACGAGCGCGCGCGGCTCCGCGTCGAGCTTACTAAGAATCCGCGTTGGGGGAATGAATACCTACCCCTGGTTCGCGAACACATGCTCCGCCAGGATATCCGCCTGTTGAACGCCCATATCGCTCCGACAGCGCCACCAAGCGATGGCAATCTGTATGAGTTCCGGAACTATCGCCTCCGCCCCGGTGCCATGGGCAAGTGGACGTCGATCTTTAAGGACGCCATGAAACATAGGGAAAAATACTCAAAGATCGTCGGCTTGTGGGTAACAGAAGCTGGGCAGCCAAATGAGGTTTGCCACATCTGGGCTTACAAGGATTTTGATGCACGGATGAAAGCGCGCGGCGGGGCTGCAGGCGATCCGGGCTGGCAGGCATTCCTGAAGCAAAGTGGCTCCATGATCGAAGAAATGTGGTCGACGCTTATGGTTCCCTCTGACCACTCACCAATGAAATAGGGCAGCGAATTATGGAAAGTAGATTGAAGGGCAAAGTCGCCATCGTCACCGGCTCATCGTCCGGGATTGGCGCTGCGGCCGTACGCATGTTGGCGGACCGGGGCTGCAACGTGGTCATCAACTATTCCCGCAGTGAAGGCCCAGCTGAAGCCGTTGCAGACGAATGCCGCGCAAAAGGCGTTGAGGCCATTACTGTGAAGGCCGACGTCGGCGATGACGCTGATTGCCGCCGGTTAGTGCAGGCCGCCGTTGATAAATGGGGCCGGTTGGATTGCTTGGTGAACAATGCTGGCACCACAAAATTCGTCGCGCACGATGATCTCGATGGCCTGGATGCGGACGATTTCCTCGGCATATATCGCATAAACGTGGTTGGCGGATACCAAATGGTCCGCGCTGCAAGTCCACACCTGAAGGCGTCTGGTGATGGTTCCGTTGTAAATGTGTCATCTATCGCTGGTGTCATGGGCACAGGCTCCTGCATCGCTTATGCGGCGTCCAAGGGCGCGGTCAACACGATGACGCTGTCACTGGCGCGTGCGCTTGGTCCTGAAATCCGGGTAAACACCGTATGTCCAGGCTTTGTCCAAGGCTCTTGGCTGCGTGAAGGCATGGGTGCTGCTCGATATGATTCCACCAAGAAGCACCTGGAAGATACAACAGCCCTCCGCCGTGCTGGCGGGCCGGAACACATGGCCGAAGCTATTCTGATGTTCCTGGAATCCGGCAGCCACATCACGGGTGAATTCCTACTGGCAGACGGTGGCATGCACTTGGCTGGCGCACCGCTTCGCGCGAATTAGCCGAAAGGGAAACTAGAATGGCAGGTAGATTGGACGGCAAGGTCGCTATCGTCACCGGCGGTGCGTTTGGCATGGGGGCGGAGACGGCCAAGATTTTTGCGGCAGAAGGTGCGAAAGTCGTTATCGCCGATGTTCTGGAAGAAGAAGGCCCAAAGCGCGTCGCAGAGATCGAAGCCGCTGGCGGTGAAGCCCGGTATTGGAAGCTGGACGTAACCCAGGACAGTGAATGGGCGGCCTTGGTCTGTAATGCCCAAGGCGCATTCGGCCAGATCGATATTCTGGTCAACAATGCCGGCGTCTCTGGCAGCGCCTACGACGACCCGTTTGATGATGCCGGATGGCGTTTGTTGATGGCCGTAAACGTGGATGGGGTGTTCCTCGGCATGAAGCACCTGATCCCGGTTATGGCGGGTAAAGGCGGCGGATCAATTGTCAACCTGTCGTCGATTTCCGGTAATACCGGCCAGAGCAATATTCACCACGGTTATAACGCGTCCAAGGGTGCCGTGCGGACAATCACAAAGTCCGCAGCAGTCCGCCATGCGCCAGAGAACATCCGTGTGAATTCAGTCCACCCTGGCCTAATGCCGCCCATGCGGACATCGGGTGCGACAGCAGACCCGGTTGTTCGCGCCAAAATGCTGAAACGCGTGCCCCTAGGCCGCAACGGTACGGCAGAAGATGTCGCGAAGGCCTGTCTATTCCTGGCAAGCGACGAATCCAGCTACATTACCGGCTCCGAATTGCACGTCGATGGCGGACTACTGGCAAGCTAACGCGGAACCGCAACGCCCCTAAACCGTTTAGTTTGCATAGATGCAACTGGGGGCAGGCGAATGGCCGTTGATGGCGAAGATCAAGCTGAGCGCTAACTTGATGCGGCTGAAATGCCTGAACGCAAGCAACGTCGCCAGCGGCGGGAAGAGGCTGAGTAGTCGCACGCCGCTGGCGAATACAGAGCCCGAGCAGGTTATCGCCCACCGCAGCCTATCTGCCGTCGCTATATATTCCGTCATCCGCCACGAAGGTGAAGAAGAGCTGAGCCGCCCGGCGACCTCACTTTGGTGGTCAGACGTAGCAGCGTGACTCAGAATCTCCACCTCTGTTCTGGCAGAGGCCATGTTACATGATCAACTTAAGGGCAGTCCCTATCAACACCTGATCGCGAATCTTGGTTATACGTTTGGGTTCTTCCCAGTGATCCTGTCCCGGCTGCGACTATTCACCGAAACCACGATCACCGTCGCCCTACCCATACTAGCCCGCCCGAGCCGCCGGAAATTTCTGCAAGCGGCTGAACTTTCGGGCATTGTTTTCACGGCGAATACGGCGGGCACATTCTTTGCCGCACTCTTAGCGATTTATGCAGATACGACGACGCCCGCGCTGACGGACTCTATGCTCGAAATCTCCAGGAATTTCGCTGAATCGAGTGGCATCACAGCACTTCTACTCGACATCTGCGCAGGATTCATCATCGCTGCCTTGGTCCGGATGTTGGCGTCGGCCAAAGGAACCGAGCTGCTTGTGATTATGCTGTTCACCTTTTTCATCGCCGTCTGCCACTTCACTCACGTCATCACAGGATCAAACGAAGTGTTCCTGTTGGTGCTGAACGGCGAAATGAATCTTACTACGGCTATTGCAGACCCGACCCTGCCAACCTTAATCGGCAACATCATTGGCGGTACAGGGCTATTCGCGATGCTGGCCTACGGCCAAGTACATAAGGAAATGTAACTAACGCGCAGTAATCCGCATTGGTGCGGTCCTAACGCCACGTACTTGACCACCTGCCCAGCGAACGGCATCTGGGTCAGTAACCTCGAACGCGCCAATGCGGTCGAACCAGACCCGCAAGGCTACGTCCATTTCCATGCGCGCCAGGTTAGACCCTGCGCACCGATGAATGCCGACACCGAAAGCAATATGGCGGTTGCGTTCGCGGTCCAGCACGACTTCATCTGGGCGATCAAATACATCTGGGTCGCGGTTGGCAGCAGGGAAATTCATGATGACTTTCTCACCAGGAACCATATCGGCTTCGCCAAATTTGATCGGGTCCAGAACGCGACGGGCCATCACAACAGGGCTGTAATAGCGTAGCAATTCCTCGACCGCGGTCGGCAGTATTTCAGGCTCCGCGTAGAGGCGCTTGCGGTCGTCCTCATGCGTTCCGAAATGCCAGAGGGCGGAACCGATTGAACTCCAGGTCGTATCAATCCCAGCAACCAGCAGCAAAAAGCACACGCCAATCACGCTGTAGTCGCTTAGCTTTTCGCCGTTGATTTCAGCCGCCATCAGTTTGGAAATTGCATCATCACGGGGGTTATCTCGCCGCTCTTCAATCATCTCCTGGAAAAAATCGCGGATGAGGCGGCGGTACTTCATGCGCGCTTCAGGGTCAGTCTGGCCGAGTTCGATAATCCCCCGTGTCCAGTCCGTGAAATCATCCGCGCGGCCTGGATCAATACCTATAATATAGGCAATCACCCGTGGTGGAATTTGCTGGGCGTAATCGACCGCCACGTCCATTTTGCCCGACGCGATATGCTTATCGATCAACTCGTTCGCCAGGTTCTCGGTGAAGGCGCGGTATTCTTCAACTGCTTTTGGGGAAAACAGCGGCAGGATAAGTTGTTTGTAGGGTTTATGCTCCGGCGGGTCCGCTGAGATTGGCGGCAGTTCCGATCCGAACTCCTTCACCTCCGCAATCAGCAATTCACGCATCTCAGGCCCTGGTGGGATAACGCCGGGGGAGCGGTTGGAGAGCGTGGGTGCTGCGCGTGCCATATCGCGCACATCATCATATTTCGTCGGCAGCCACGCCCCACCCCAGCGGGTTGTATGGGCGATCGGGCATTTATCGCGCAGTTCTTCCCATACGGGTGCCGGATCCTTGATGTAGCCTTCGTCCATCACATCAAAGTCGGTCGCCCAATCATGGACAGGGCAACCTTCACGCGGGCTCATATCACTTGGATCACCGTCGCTCATCGGGCGTTACTCCTCAACGATGGTGATGGCAAATTCCGGGCAATTGGCGATGGCCAAATCGGCCTTGTATTCCAGTCCAGCAGGCACATTGCCTTCATTCAATGCGCTAGTGATGCCGAAATAACCGACCTCGAATAGCTCTGGTGCCAATGAATAGCAGCGGTTGTGGCCTTCGCACTTGTCAGCATCCACGCAGATACGCATAGGAATGGCCCTCCGGTCAGATCATTTTGGCTAACTTATCCAGCAGCGGTAAGATTTCATCCGACGGCGCGGACGGCAGATCAAAGGTCACGCGCGAAACACCCGCACCTGTCAGCTTCTTCAGTTCCTCCTCAACCGGACGGGCAGCGAAAACGCTGATTTCGATGTCATCCGGATTGCGCCCGGCTTCAGCCGCCATTTGGCGGAAGTGCGGAATCTGTGTTGGGATATCAACGCCACGACCACCGCCTAGCGGAATCCATCCATCCCCGAACCGGATTGCCCGTCGTGCACCATAAGGGAAGGCGCCGCCAACGATTACCGGCGGGTGTGGTTTCTGGGCGGGCTTCGGCCAGGCCATCATTTCACCGAATTTCACAAACTCGCCATCATATTTGGGTTTGTTCTCGGTCCAGATGGCCTTCATTGCTTCAATCTTCTCACGCATCAGGCGGAACCGGGTTTTCGGGTCTGTGCCGTGATCCGCCATCTCCTCCTCGTTCCATCCAGCACCGACGCCGAACAGGAACCGCCCGCCGGATAGCTGGTCAATCGTTGCGACTTCCTTGGCGAGCTGGACAACATCGCGCTGGATGACGAGGCAAATGCCGGTGCCCATCTTCAGCGTTTTGGTGGAGGCCGCGATAGCACCGAGCGCTACAAACGGGTCCATCACGTCATAGTATTTCTTTGGAAGATCGCCGCCGCCCGGCCAGGGCGAAACGCGCGGCAGAGGGATATGGCTATGCTCTGGCAGCCAAAGCGATTCAAAGCCGCGCTCTTCCAGTGCTGGCCCCAGCTCTTGCGGCGCAATGGAATAGTCCGTGAAGAAAATATGGGCACCGACATGCATGGGGGTGAAGTCCTCAGCCTAATAAATAAGCTACAAGCCTACCTGCCCCCTGCCGCTATGCAAGCCCTACATTGCAGCGATAGCTCTACCGAGCCGTTGCAGGCCTTCTTCAATCACTGCAGGTTCAGCCAACAGGAAACTAAGGCGCATCGTCTCAGCACCTGATCCATCGGCGAAAAATGCCCGGCCCTGCACGAATGCCACCGGTCGTGCATAACCGCACAGTCATGCAATTTGCGCGCATCCAGGCCCTTGGGGCCTTCAATCCAAACAAACATGCCACCCTCCGGCTTGCTCCATTTAAAGCCCGCAAGCATGAAGCGCTCAAGCGAGGCAAGCATAGCGTTCCGCCGCGTGCGGTATGCTTGCCGAACAAGGGCGACCTGTGCGTAAAACATGATTTCAGCCAGGTAGGTCAAAGCCATTTGGTTCAGCATCGCCGAATGCAGATCTGACGCTTGCTTGACCAATACCAGCTTGTCGGTCAGCGGTTAAGCAACGACGATCCAACCGACCCGGAGGCCCGGTGACAACGTCTTCGAAAAAGTACCACATAGATCACGCGGGAATTTTCAATTCCACCTTCCGCCTCGCTGTCAATCGCAATCAGTGTTGGCTACTCCTCGCCATCATAGCGAAAGGCCGAATATGCGCCATCCTCAATCACCACCGCATTCACGGCGGCGGCTGCCGCCAGCACGCGCTTCCGCTCCGCCAGCGTCAGCATCTCTTTAGTTGGATTGGCGAAGTCTGTTACCACATAAGCGAATTGCGCTGGTTTACCGTCACCAGGGGCCGGAATTTTGGTATTGGCACGGGGGTCGATGCGCCCGTAATAGGGCTCATAAGCGTTGAGCGCCTGCTGTGAGCCACAGGTGATCAGGATATTGGCAGGAGTGCAGGCAACGCCCATACGCTTCATATAGCCAGCGCTCCACTCGTGGAGTTCAATCGCCCCTTCGCTGACAGAATACTGCACCGACCATTCCGACGCTGCCGGCTTGCACAGCGCTTGCGCAAAACCCTGCTGGAAGGCCTCGACTGGAAACAAACTTGGGTCTGGTATGCCCTTGCGAACGAAATTATGTCGGGCTCCTCCAGAACTTTCAGAAGCTCACGGATCTCGGAGGCCCCCATACGTCCAGCGCGGCTACCATAGGCCTGATCCCAATTAATGGTGATTGCAGGTCTCGATATTAAGAGGCGGTGATTATTCGACGGTCAGAAGGGCAGCCGCGACACGGCGATCCTCCGCCATCAGCACATTATAAGTGCGGCAAGCGGCTCCGGTATCCATAGGCTCCACCACAATGCCGGCATCGCGCAAGCCCTGGCGAATTTCGCGGGAAGGCAATTGCGCTCGTCGCCCACATCCCAGCAGCAGCACATCAGCCGCCTGCAAGTCTATAAGCGGCTGAAAGCTAGCGAGATCAACCTCTTCCCATGTAGCAGGTGCCCATTGGATCACCTGTTCCGGAAGCACGAGTAGCGGATGCACATAGCGCACGCCAGACACATGGAACCTGTTCTCGCCGTAAGTTTCGATGACCTGGCGGCCAGCAGGAATGACAGGGGTGACGTCAGCCATAGCGCGACTGCCCTTCCCGGTTAGTCGATTTCAGGTGTGGGAATGTGCGGGCTGTCAGACGCTGGCTGGCGGATATTCCGTACGTCCTTGAATTGCAGCAACAAGCAAGCTGCGACAAAAACAGAAGAATACGTTCCGATCAAAATGCCCCAGATCAACGCATAGGTGAAATTACGTATCACCTCACCGCCGAAGACCGCCAACGCACCAAGTGCGATCAGCGTCGTGACAGAGGTCATCACTGTGCGGGACAGTGTATCATTGACGGAACGATTGAGCAGGCTGGGCAGCGCTTCAGTTTTATATTTGCGCAAGTTCTCACGAACACGGTCAAACACAACGACAGTGTCGTTGATCGAATAGCCAGCGATGGTCAGCAGGGCCGCGACGGTCGCTAGATTAAATTCCCAGCCCGTGATGGCGAATAGGCCAATAGTGATCGCAACATCGTGCGCAAGCGCCATAAAGCCAGCGACAGCAAACTGCCATTCAAACCGGAACCAAACATATGCCACAATGCCGAACAGCGCTAAAAGGACGGCAATGGCACCGGCTTCTTTCAGCTCTTCGCCAACCGTAGGGCCAATGAATTCAGTACGCCGTATTTCAGCATCTACACCCAAGGCAGCCTTAACCTGCTGAATTGCGGTCGTTTGGTCCTCTACAGCATCGCCTTGACGCTGAACACGCACGAGCACATCCGTCGGTTCACCAAATTCCTGAATCGTCACCTCACCCAAATTAAGTACATCAACTTTGGAGCGGAGCTCCGTGATGTTTGGCTGGTTTGGATAACGCACCTCAATCAAGGAGCCACCGCGGAAATCAATGCCGAGGTTTAGGCCGAGTGCGAAAAGTGCAATGAGTGAACCGACAATAGCGCCGACGGACAACACGTAAGCCACCTTGCGGCGAGGAACGATGTTGAAATTCGGGCGATCCTTGAAGATGCGAAGCGGGAGAAGCGCCATGATCTCTGCCCCTTATATCGGCAAGCTGGTGCGACGCGGCGCACGGCGGAGCCAAATCACCACCATTAACCGCGTCAGGAATATCGCCGTGAACAGCGATGTGACGATGCCAATGGTCAGCGTGACCGAGAAGCCTCGGATTGGACCGGAGCCCGTAGCGAACAGAATGACAGCCGCAATCAGCGTCGTTACCTGACTATCGATGATCGACGAAAGCGCGCGACGATATCCACTGTCAATCGCCGCCACTGGTGACTGACCGATAGATAATTCCTCACGTATTCGCTCGAAGATCAGCACGTTTGCATCAACCGCCATACCAGTCGTCAGCACGATGCCGGCAATACCTGGCAATGTGAGCGTCGCCTGCAACGCAGACAAAGCGCCGATGATCATCCCACCGTTTAGAACGAGTGCAAATGCTGCGAATACGCCAAACAGACCGTAGGAAATTGACATGAATACGGCGACAGCCAGGAATGCGACGATGCAGGCAATCTTACCGGCTTCAATCGAATCCTTGCCTAAACCAGGACCGATACTGGCCTCCTGAATGAACTCAACTGGTGCTGGAAGCGCGCCGGAGCGCAATAATAGCGATAGCCGCTGCGTTTCAGGAACAGAGAATTGGCCGGTGATAATGCCATTGGCGCCAATCGCAGCCTGAATGGTCGGCGCGCTGATGATCTCGTTATCAAGAACAATAGCCAGCGGCTCACCAATATGCCTGCCTGTCAGGTCCAGAAAACGCCTCGCACCCGCACCATTAAAGCGGAACGAGACTACCGGACGGCTATCCTGGAATGACGGTTGTGCATCGATCAGCAAAGCGCCAGGTACGACAGGCGAACTGCGGACCACGAAATATTGGCTTGGCGACGGCCGCGGCGTCATCGCCTTCTGCTCGTCGGTGAGCGCCTGCGGCAGGCGTTCTAAACCTGGACGCGCAACAAATGTCGACGGATCAGACGCTGTATCAACCAGCCGGAAAGCCAATTGAGCGGTCGTGCCGATAATCTTCTTAAGCACTTCAGGCTCATCAAAGCCCGGTACTTGGACAACAATACGGTCATCGCCCTGGCGCTGAATAATCGGCTCTTTGGTCCCAAGTGCGTCAACGCGGCGACGAATGATCTCAATCGTCTGCGTCAGCATCGCTAACCGCAGGCGCTCTTCATCGGTTTCCGTGAAACCAACAGTGATTTCGCCCGCTTTGCCGATTGTAACGACGGAGCTTGGGTCGTTCTCCTGGATTAAGTGGGCGGCACGCTGGGCGTCATTCGGGTCCAACGTACGGAACTTAACCGCTGCCCCGCCACGTTCCGGCGGCGTACGGCGAATACCAGTGCCGCGCAAAGATTGGCGGACCGTATCCTCAAACGCCGCTGCACGGGATCGAACGCCGGCAGCGATATCAACCCGCAGCAGCAAGTGAACGCCGCCTTGCAGATCAAGACCTAGGCTGACTGTTTTGTTCGGTAGCCAACCCGGAATACCGGAATCATCAACTGCCGTAGCACTCCGCCAGAAGTTCGGCGAGCTATATGCTACTCCAAGGGCGCAGATCAGCACGATCAGCGCGGCCTTCCATTTTTCAATATAGAGCATGGTCCGCGCTTTGCGCCCCTTGAATTAGCGCTTGAACAGGCCGCCGAGCAGACCGCCGCCTTTGTTGTCTTCATTCGCTGCTGGTGGCGGTGAGCCTTCCGGCGGTGCAGATTTGGTCACCACCTGGGAAATCGTTTCCCGGATGACTTTGACCTTCATGCCCTCGCCAAGTTCGACCTCGACTTCAGGGCCTTCCGGCGCTTTAGCGACTTTGCCTATCAGCCCGCCAGCCGTCACAACCTTGTCACCACGACGCAGATTGCTGACCATCTCACGATGCATTTTGGCTTTTTTCTGCTGCGGACGGATCAACAAGAAATAGAACACCACGAAGATCAGCAGGAACGGCAACATCTGTTCGAAGCCGAAGCCGCCGGCACCGGCGCCGCCGGATTGAGCGTATGCGGGCGGGAAAAACATGAGCAGTGCTACTCCTGGAAGGGATTGAGCGATTAATTGAATGTGCCGATATAGAGTGGCGCGGCCCGGTGTGCAACCGATGCCGCCGAATTGGCCGTCGCAATCAGGGGACTGCGGCGCTTCGCCCGCATGGTATCAATTAAGTTCAGGCCGGTCACGGAAGTGCTCCAATGCTTCTGGGTTATCGAGCGCTTCCTGGTTCTTGACCTCGCGTCCATGCACAATATCCCGCACCGCCAGCTCCACAATTTTGCCTGATCGGGTGCGCGGAATGTCTTGAACTTGCAGGACTTTCGCCGGTACGTGACGCGGCGACGCATGCTCGCGAACACGCTTTCGAATGCGTTGAATAAGGTCATCATTGATTGCGAGATCATCGCGAAGCTTGACGAAAAGCACAATCCGCGTGTCGCCCTCCCACTCCTGACCTATCACAATGCTTTCAAAGACCTCTTCCAGTTGCTCTACCTGGCGGTAGATTTCTGCTGTGCCGATCCGCACGCCTGCTGGATTCAGCGTTGCGTCCGAGCGGCCATAGATGACCATTCCTCCGGTTTCCATGAATGCGGCGTAATCTCCGTGCCGCCATACGTTCGGGTAAACTTCATAATAAGCAGCATGATAGCGGGCGCCGTCCGGATCATCCCAGAAACCAAGCGGCAGGGAGGGGCAAGGCTTCAGGCAGCAAAGCTCACCCTTCTCACCAACCGGTGCGCGTTTGCCATCTTCAAGCAGTGTCCCGGTATCCATGCCCAACATCGGCGCTTGGATTTCCCCTCGATATACCGGGCTCGTTGGATCGCCGCCCACTAAGCACGCGACCAAGTCCGTCCCGCCTGCGATAGAAGCCAAGCAAACGTCCTCCTTCACATGCTCGTACACATAGTCAAAGCCTTCAGGCAAAAGCACGGAGCCTGTTGAAAGGATCGTCTTTAATTCCGATAGATCATGATTTTCGGCCGGATTGATCCCGCCCTTTTGGCAGCCCTCAAAGAATTTTGCTGAAGCGCCAAAAACTTCAAATTTGCGTTCAGCCGCATAATCCCAAAGCACATTACCATCGGGGTGAAAGGGCGAACCATCGTACAGCATCACCGTGGCACCAGATGCGAGGCCGGTTGTCAGCCAGTTCCACAACATCCAACCCATCGTGGTGAAGTAGAACAAACGGTCCCCAAGCTTCACATCTACATGAAGGATATGCTCCTTCAGATGCTGCAGCAGCACGCCGCCAGCGCAATGCACGATACACTTCGGCACGCCGGTCGTGCCGGATGAATAGAGGATATACAGGGGATGATCGAAAGGCAGCTGCTTATAGGGCATGGGACCGGCTGGAAAATCGGCAAGCCACGCGTCGAACAATTCAGCGCTTCTAAGCGCTTCCAGGTCTGGACGGTTTTCCAGGAATGGGATCACCACCAGCTTTTCAAGCTTCGGCAAGCCCGCAACGACCGCGGCCACCTTCCCGCGGATATCCTGGCCTTTGCCAGCGTAGACATACCCATCCACGGTCAACATGACCTTTGGTTCAATCTGGCCAAACCGATCCAATACCCCCTGTACGCCAAAATCTGGTGAGCATGATGTCCACACCGCACCGATAGCCGCAGCACCGGCCATGCAGGCCACACTCTCCGGAATGTTGGGAAGATATGCGGCTACCCTGTCGCCCGGCTCCACGCCCATGGCAAGCAACGCTTGGGCGACACGGCTGGCTGTAGCTTCCAGCTCATCGCCGGACATTGTCCGCTCCATGCCGTCCTCGCGACGGAACATCAACGCGGGGCCTTCGCTAGCGTGGCGGAGCAGGTTTTCCGCGAAATTCAGCTTAGCGTCCGGGAAATACTGAGCGCCCGGCATTTTATCGCCATCGATCAGGATGCGGTCGCCCTTGGTTTCAGCAATCACCTCGGACCAGTCCCAGAAATCACTCCAAAAAGCCGCTTGATCCTCCACAGACCATGCATGTAGTGCGCGATAATCTTTGAATTCCCGGCCATGGACATCAGCCTGATAATCCATAAACGCCCGCATATTCGAAGAAACGATACGCTCTTCAGATGGTGTCCACATAGGCTCTGACATAGAAACTCTCACTCAGGGAAACTTCAAACAAGTGCAGGAAGCATAGCGAAGCAGTCCTGCGGCTGCCAACGGATTTCACCGTCATTCAGGCCGTGCGCGCGCCACGCATAGCGGGCGTGCGAAAACTGCACGGGTTGCGTTGTGCCCGTTGTATATGATCCGCTTTAAAAGATATGTCTGCGTCCTCATCCAATACGCTAGAAATCAAGCCGGTAGCCGCCTCACTGTTCATGCTGGGCGCGTGTTCGATGTTTGCGTTCAATTCGATCTTTGTGAAGCTGGCCGCTGACACAGGCTTGAATCCGTTTCAAATCGCATTCTTCCGCAACTTCTTCGCCCTGTTGATCATTCTGCCGATGGTGCTCGCCACATCCGGCACTGCAGTTCTGCGCCCGAATAAGCCGGGCATGTTGGCGTTTCGCGGACTGTTGAACGGTTCATCCATGATGTGTTGGTTCTATGCCGTGCCGCTGATGGCCATTACTGATCTCACCGCCATCGGTTTCACCGGCCCAATTTGGGCGACATTGCTGGCTGCCATATTCCTTGGCGAGAAGATGAAGCTACGCCGTTGGACGGCTATCTTTGTTGGTGTTCTTGGCGCGTTGATTGTCGTCCGGCCTGGCTTTCAGGACGTCAATTCCGCCGTATATCTGGTCCTGTTCTCGTCCGCGACCTGGGGTGCCACGCTTATTGTCATCCGACGCCTGACATCGGTTGAGCATATCAATACGATTCTGGTCTATCAGGCGCTAGCGATGACAGTAATTGCTTTTGTGCCGATGCTGTTTGTTTGGCAAATGCCAACCTGGGAGGGCTGGGCCTGGATGTTGGGCCTTGGCGTCCTCGCCATGGGTGCACACAGCCTGCATGTGCGCGCGTTTTCTATGCAGGAAGTTTCAGCGCTCCAACCGCTCGACTTTGCGCGCTTTCCGATCAGCGCCGTTGGGGCTTTCCTGCTGCTGGGCGAAATCTTAAGCCCATGGACGGCGCTTGGTGCCTTCGTTGTATTTGCAGCTGGCATGTATATCTCCCACCGGGAAGCGCAAATTCATCGCAAGGCGCGCGCAGCCGCCATCGCTGCTGTGGATACTGAGGCTGATATTGATGCGGCCATCGCTGCGGACCAAAAAACCATCTGCCCCGCAACCTTTGCCACCACCACGCCGATAAGCGCAAGCAGTGTTCCAAGACGCCACAAGCATACTTATTCAAAAGCCGGTGCTGGCGGTTTATGGGGACCAAACCCCAATTACCTTTATGTAACAGCCAAGGGCCAAGCGGCTCCGGGTTTGCCGCCACGCCGAAAACGCCGTTGGGGCTCGCCCAAATGATTAGCCCATTCGTCGCCATAGATAAGCTGCCGTCTGTCCTCCGTGCGACAGTTTATGCGCTGCTAGCGGCGTTTTTCTTTTCCGGCATGGCCATCTTTATCCGGCAAGCAAGCTATGAGTTACATCCAACGGTCATCGTCTTCTTCCGCAATGCCTTGGCCCTTCTGTGGATGCTGCCCTGGCTCTCCCAAGCTGGACTTGGTGCGCTTCGCACTAACAGGCTCGGCATGTTCGGACTACGCACGGTCCTTGGCCTCATCGGGATGACGAGTGGCTTTTGGGCTGTAACTCTGATCCCAATCAGCCAAGCCACCGCCCTATCGTTCACCTCTCCGATCTTCGCGACCATTGGCGCAGCCTTAGTGTTGGGTGAAGTCGTTCGTCGACGCCGTTGGACGGCTGTCATTGTAGGGTTCTGGGGTGCGATGATTGTCGTTGTCGGCAACAATGGTGGGCTGGCGGGCCTAGGTGCGCTGGAGCTTGGCGTTATCCTGGCGCTCGTCAACGCTGTCATCATGGCAATCAACAAGCTCGTTCTGAAATCATTGACACGAACGGAACGCCCGGAAGCCATTATCACCTATATGGTGCTGCTGCTGACACCGCTTTCGCTCATCCTGGCTGTCTTCCACTGGGACTGGCCGTCATTAGAGGGCTATTTCTGGCTGACATGCTTGGCCGGTGCTGGAACCATCGGGCATCTCTGCATCACGCGCGCCTTTCAGGCGGCAGACGTCAGCGTCGTTCTGCCGGTCGACTTTGCCCGCTTGCCGATTACTGCACTGCTGGCATTCCTTGTTTTTGCCGAGGTTCCAACATTCTGGACCGTAATTGGCGGCCTCTTGATTTTCGGTGCAACCTTCTACATTGCCCGCCGCGAGGCCCAAATTGCAAAGCAGAAACTTTTGGCAGAAGAAACGGCCAAGCACTAAGGGACATACCCATCATTGCAGTTGGCTCTCTACATTGTAATTAAATCATTTCAGATACTGATCTGGACCTTTTGACCATCCAAAGTCCGCTGCCTTCTTTTCACCATAAGAAAGTTGCAAACTAAGCTGCTGCATTCCGTATGCAATTTGCTTTACCTTTGCTAACCAAAGAAGAAAGAATACAAATACCAGAATGTCGACGAACCGCACGACTGCAATTGCTGCCGCCCTCACATTGGGCCTGGGCGCATGCAGTGACCTGTCGAACACTCAGGAGCGCGCCCTCAGTGGCGGTGCAATCGGCGCTAACGTCGGCGTGGTCAGGGCAGTGGTTACCGGTGGCTGCGTAGCTTGCGTCGCAGCCGTTGGCGGCGCAGCGGGCGCGGCTGGCAGCTATATCTATGACCAGAGCGAGAAGTCCAAGGGGTAACTAAGCGCCTTCTCTAGCTTTTTTAAGGGCTCGGACCGCGTTCATGCGCAGTCCGAGCCCTTATTATGTCCAGAGAAGCACGGGCCAATCGTAGTCCTAGAACCCATCCTTACCAGCGCCGCATACAATCGCGACAACGCGCTCGTTCGGCTGCGGTATATGCCGGCCAGTCATGAGCGCTGCCAAAGACGCCGCCCCGGCAAGCTCGGTCGCAATGCCAAAGTCGCGCCAGAGCAATTGGGCAGCAGCGCGCATTTCGTCATCGGAGACGAGGCATAGCCGGTCAACGCTTGATGAGATGAGCTCATAATTCAGCGGCGTAGATCGGCGTGGCGCCAGGCTACCTGCGCTTGTCGTAATGTCATCCAATGTCACCAATTCTTTGGCCTTCAGACTCTCATAAAGCGTTGGCGCGCCAGTTGGCTCAACACCGATTAACTTGACGGCAGGGTTCACAGCTTTCACCGCTGTCGCCACGCCAGCCATCAGGCCACCGCCGCCAATGGCAACAATGATAGTGTCAGCATCCGCCGCTTGATCCATTATCTCAAGACCAAGCGTGCCCTGCCCTGCGATAATCGCTGGATTTGCAAACGGATGCACATAGGTTGCCCCGCTGGATTTCGCGACCTTGAGCGCCGCAGCGTTCGCGTCGTCCCACACCGAACCCTCAATTATAACGCCCGCGCCAAGCGCACGAAGCGCATCAGCTTTAGCGGCTGGTGTCGATTCGGGCAGATAGACCGTGACAGGCACACCTGCGTTCCCAGCCGCCCAGGCAATGGCCATGCCGTGATTGCCGCCGGAAGCTGTGATCAGCCCGGCCGCCAAAGCTTCGCCAGATAGAGTCGAAACCTTGTTCATCGCCCCTCTGGCTTTAAAGGAGCCTGAAGCCTGTAAACACTCAAGCTTCAGCAGAACATGGGCACCCGCACCGCCATCTAAATCAGCGCCATGTGGGCGCGGATCAAACATCGGCGTTTCGCGCACGCGACTACGAATTCGGTCTCTCGCAGCTTCGAAGTCTTGCAGCGTCAAAAGCTCGTTCAAGCGCTTTTCCCTCCAGCCGCTACGACAAGCCATTCAGCTTCCGTCCAAATTTCCAAACCAAGCTGCTCCGCTTTTTTCGCCTTGGAGCCTGCATCTGTTCCCGCAACGACGACATCAGTTTTCTTCGAAACAGAACCAACAACCTTAGCACCCAGGGCCTCTGCCCGCGCCTTCGCTTCACCGCGGGACATGGCATCAAGCCCGCCGGTGAACACAATCGTGCGGCCTGATATAGCACTGGCGATATTGGCTGGAGGCTCTAGAGGTTCAATGGTCAACTCGTTCGCCAGGGCTGCCAATATATCTTGGTTCTGCGGCTCATGGAAAAAGGCAACAAGGTCCGACGCCACACCATCCCCAATACCATCAATGGCAAGTAAATCCTGATAAGCCTCGTTCTCTGGATTAGTCGCCGTGGCCATAGCGCTTTGCAGACTGGGCAGATCGCCGTAATGCCGCGCCAACAATCGCGCCGTTGTCTCGCCGACCTGGCGCATCCCTAAGCCAAACAGAAACCTGTCGAAACCAGTCACACGGCGCTGTTCGATCGCAGCGAAGAGATTGGTGACGCTGGTTTCGCCCCAACCTTCCCATTCCCCCGGATTAATCTCGCCCGTTCGCACGCGCGCTTCAAGACGGAAGAAATCCGCTGGGGATTGCACCAAATCACGCTCGATGAGTTCTTCAACCCGTTTACCGCCAAGCCCTTCGATATCGAAGGCGTTGCGGGAAACGAAGTGCTTCAAACGTTCCAGCCGCTGTGCTTTACAGACCATACCGCCGGAACAGCGCGCGACGGCATCCTGGCCATTCAGGCCGCGCGTAACCTCACTGCCGCAGACAGGGCACGCATCTGGGAACTTGAATGCCTTTGCATCATCTGGCCGGTTTGCCAAGACAGGGCCGACGACCTGTGGAATAACATCGCCTGCCCGCTGAATGGTCACCGTATCGCCAATCAAGATGCCTTTTCGCTCAATCTCACCCGCGTTGTGCAAGGTTGCGTTGGAAACTGTGACGCCGCCAACAAACACAGGTTCTAACCGTGCGACCGGCGTGATCGCACCTGTGCGACCCACCTGCAGATCAATCGCGAGCAGTATTGTCTCTGCTTGTTCTGCTGCAAACTTGTGCGCAATCGCCCAACGCGGAGCGCGCGAGACTTGCCCAAGGCGCGCCTGCCAGTCCAGCCGATTAACCTTGTAGACGACACCATCGATATCGTAGTCGAGGTCGGGTCGCGCCTTGCCGATCTTTGCATATCTCGCCAGCGCACCTGCCGCCCCATCGGATACATCGGTCAAAGGATTGATAGAAAAACCAAGTTCCGCGAGGCGTTGCAGTGCCCCGAACTGTGTCTCCGCCAAAGGCGCAGTCAATTCGCCCCAGCTATAAGCGAAGAATTGCAGGCGACGAGAGGCAGTGATGGAGGCGTCAAGTTGCCGAAGCGCACCAGAGGCAGCATTGCGCGGGTTCACATATAAAGGCGCACCTTCAACCTCACGTTCCTGGTTTATACGCCGGAACTCGCTGTGAGACAGGTACACCTCTCCACGGACTTCCAGCACTGCGGGCGTGCCATCTGGTAACGCCTGCGGGATATCGTCGATGGTGCGAACATTGGTGGTGACGTCCTCACCTTCCTCGCCATCGCCCCGTGTGGCAGCGCGCTCAAGTTTTCCGTCGATATACCGAACACTCAACGACAGCCCATCGATCTTGGCCTCCGCCACCATTGATACAAGCTCTGCATCATCCAAGTTCAGGAAACGTCGGATGCGGGCCTCAAACTCCGTTACATCCTCATCATCAAATGCATTCTGGAGGGAAAGCATAGGCACCGCATGGCGAATTTTAGCAAAGCCTTGGGAAACGGCTGCTGGCGCACCAACTCGCTTTGATGGCGAGTCTTTCCGTACTTTATCCGGGAACCACGCTTCGATTTCTTCATTACGACGGCGGAGCAGATCATAATCAGGGTCCGTGATGATTGGCGCTTCATCGGTGTAATAACGCTTATTGTGCGCAGCAATTTCCTTCGCGAGCATGCGAAGTTCGCGGCTCGCTTCAATTTCAGTCAGCTCATCAACAGATTTATCGCGCATCGTTTAAGCCTTATCCATCAGCCGCGCCGCCTGGGCGCGGGCCTCGTCGGTCACTTCCGCGCCTGACAACATCCGCGCAATTTCTTCCTGGCGGGCTGGGCCTCCCAGCGGGCGTGTACCAGTGGTTACCCGTCCATCGGTCTCCGCCTTCTCCACCCTGAAATGCCGATCACCAAGAGCAGCCACCTGGGGTGAATGGGTGACGACCAGTACCTGCACGCCTGCCGAAAGCCGCTTCAAACGCTCACCAACGGCAGCTGCTGTCGCACCGCCAATGCCAGAATCGACTTCGTCGAACAGTAATGTGCCTGCCGCACCCTTAGCCGCCAATACCACCCGCAGCGCCAACGCAAACCGGGCGAGTTCGCCACCACTCGCGACTTTGTATAATGGACCAAACACCTGCCCCGGGTTGGCGCGAGCCTGAAAGCGCACCCGGTCCATGCCCGAAGGCCCCCATTCACTCTCTTCCACCACAGCAACGTGAACGCCAAGTGCAGCCTGCTCAAGCTTCAAAGGCGGCAGTTCAGCCATGGCAGCTTTTTCCAGTAGGCGCGCGGCTTTCGTTCGGCTTTCTGATAGCGCTTCAGCGGCATTAATATAGGCAATACGCGCCACCTTGGCGGTTGCTTCAAGTTCGGCCAACCGGCGGTCTGATTGCTCAATAGCATTCAGATCTGCGGTCAGCTTTATTAGCAAATCAGCAAGCCCTGCTGGAGCCACATTGTGTTTGCGTGCGATGTCTCGCAACTCAAACAAACGTTCTTCAACGGATTCCAGTTCGACTGGATCAGCATCTAAGGAATCTCCAGCCGCATCGAGCGCGGACTGCGCTTCATCCAACTCAATCCCAGCCCTCTCTAGGGCCTGCACGGCATCATCGAACCTGCCCTCTGCAGCCTCCGCAACACGTGACAATGCGCGCTCACCCTTGCGAATGGCACCTGCTGCATCTGAACTATCAATGGCAGAGATCGCGGTCTTTAGCGCTTCACCAAGACGAGAACGGCTCATCAAAAAGGCGCGGCGGTCAGCTAGGGCGTTTTCCTCACCTTGGTCTGGTGCCAGCTTTTCCAGTTCGGCGACGGCGTGGCGCAGGAATTCCTCATCCCGGCGTTCACCTTCCACCGTCTTACGGTCTGCTTCCAAAGTTTCCGTCGCCGCACGAAGCGCATCCCAGAGCTTCGCAACAGTTGCTACTTTGGCTGCGAGACTGCCAGCTTCATCCAATATCTTACGATGGCGGCCGGGATCAAGCAGGCCATGCTGTTCGAATTGCCCATGGACTTCGGCCAGCACGCCCCCCAATCGTCGGAGCAAACCGGCGGTTACCGGTTGATCATTGACGAACGCTCGACTTCCTCCATCAGAACTCAGGGTACGGCGGAGTAAGATCGGGCCATTCGCCTCCTCCAGTTCCACCTCTGCATCAGCCAAGATGGCCCGGGCCGGGTGATCAGAAGGCACATCGAATTCTGCGACAACGCGGGCGTCGGCCGCGCCCGATTGCACAAGCCCTGAATCGGCCCGCTCCCCAAGCGCCAGGCCCAAAGAATCCAATAGGATGGACTTGCCCGCACCCGTCTCGCCGGTCAGCACCGTCAGGCCCTCGCCGAACTCAATGTCCAGCGCGTCGACGATCACAATACGCCGGATGGAGAGCGCCCTGAGCATTGCGGCGCCGCAGTCCCTAAAAAAGGGAGCGGACCGTCCGCTCCAACCAAGTCGGGCGACGGCCATTTTCGCGCCAGTACGTTAGAACTTTCTCAGCCTGGCCCAATGCAGCTTCCGCCTGCTCTTTACCAAGATCATCCTCAGTCGAATCCCGAACGGCCGTCCAATACTCGACGGAGTTCTCTGCGAGCTTGAGTTCAGCTTCAGCTTCTTCAGATGAAGTGTTCGCGGCAGCGACTTCGCCGCGAGCAGCCCAGTATCCCTCAGCTGCTTCGGCGACGCGAACATTGGCTTCAGCGCGGGCGCGACCTTCATCTGTGGAGGCGATATCTGCGGCGCGGCGCCATTCTCCGGCGGCCTCGCTGGCAGCAAGCCGCTGCCTCTCAGCTTCCGCGATCAATGCAGCACGCTCGCTAGGAGAGAACTTAAGTGGGCGCGATGGTGTATTCGATGCGGTCGCTGGCTTGGGCTCTGGTTCTAACGCAAGCTTAGGCTGATCAATCGCTACGACAGGCGTTTCAGGCGCAGTCGCCGGACCCACGTCAACCGTTGCCGGAAACTTGGGATTCGAGGTCACGGCTGCAGGCGGCACGTCCGATTTTGCTGGCACGCTGGTTATTGGCTGCCGTTCAACAGCACGGGCAACAGCTTGGGTCTCATAATCTGAAGGCTCATCGAATTTGGGCCTCGGATTTTTTAGGTCTTCCGGCAGAGTCGCAGAAAATTGCGGAATGTCACGACGCTTGGCTTTTGCGATGGTAACGTCAGGATCGACCCATCGCTCATAAAATTGGCGCTTGTCCGGACGTGGGAAGTTCTCCAGTTCAACACCTTCAACGAGCTCATAGGCATCGGCATACCAAGGACTGCCGGGATAATTGTGGCCAAGGATCGCAGCCATCCGGTGCGCTTCATTTGTTAGACCGAGCGATTCATAGGCTTCCGTCAAGCGGAGTAGCGCCTCAGGAACATGACTTGTTGTCTGTTTCTCTTCGATCACGCGCTTAAAGCGGTTGACTGCGGCCAACAGCTCTCCGCGCTTGAGGTAGAACCGACCGACATCCATTTCCTTGCCAGCAAGATGGTCTTTGGTCAGGTCAAGCTTGAGGTTCGCGTCACGGGCATATTGCGTTTCCGGGAAACGGCGCACGACTTCTTCCAAGGACTGCAGCGCGCGTTCGGTCGTCCGCTGGTCACGGCCCACATCAACAATCTGCTCGTAGTAAGCCAGACTCTTAAGATAATATGCGTAAGGCGCATCGACACTGGTGGGATGTAGTTGGATAAACCGATCAACAGCATTGATTGCATCGTCATATCGATCACGCCGAAAATAGGCATAGGCGCTCATCACTTGCGACTTGGCCGCCCAAACCGAATAGGGATGCTGGCGCTCGACCTCCTCAAAGGAATCGGCTGCTTTCAGGTAGTCCTGATCCAGCAATTGCTCCATTGCCACGTTATAAAGCGCGTCAACGGGCTGTTCTTCATAGGCTTCTTCTTTCGTACCGCCGCAGCTCACAACAGCAAGTGCTGTGAGCGCCCACAATGCCTGACGAAGGCCGGTCAAACCGAAAGGTCGCTGTTGCTTCATATGGTCCGCCTGCTTGGCTTCTGCCTATCAGCGCACCGCTGGAATAACTCCGATTCCTATGCGGGGCTGCTTTCATTCCGTCATATAGTACATCTACAAGGTACAGCAAATGTTAACCATACTTGGCCCCTAGCCGCCATTCCAAGCATGGTCTCCGTCGCCCCAGGAGCGACCGGCGATCCGGGAATGAGTGCGAGCACTCAATTCCGGTTCGCCGGCCTGGGAAGCGAGGGGAGGAGAAGCCCCCCGCTAACCTGGTCTAGGACCCAGTCTTAGTTAGCCTGACGACGCAGAAAGGTTGGGATTTCTAAGTATTCATCAGCGCTCTTAGCCGGTTTGGCTTCAAGCGTTGGTTCAGGCTTGGCTTCTGCCGCCTGCTCAACCGATGCTTCGCTTGGCTTTGCACCAGTCATGCGATCAAACAAGCTGGTGAACGCACGCTTCGGCTTGCCTTGAGCAACCTCAGCTTCAATCGGCTTAGGGACCGGTTCAGTCTGTGGTGCTATCGTTGCAGCTGCAGCAGGAGCGGGACGCGTCGTTGGCTCCTCCGCCGCCGGTGCGATAAACGCCTCATCAGTTTTAGGCTGAGGTGCGCGACCAAGCATGGACGGGAACGTCCATGCAGCAGGTGCAGCTGGTTTGGCTTCGACGACCGGTTTAGCTTCGACAGCCGCTACCGCGACTCCTGGTTCAGATTCAACTTCTGTTACGGTCTCAACTTCAGCCTCTGCTTCGGCAACAGGCGCTTCAGCGACAGCCGTTTCAACTAAGTCTGCAGCAACAGGTGCCGCAGCCGGAGTAGGCGCTACCGCAGTTTCGGCACGGCCGCCAGTGATCGTCGTGAATGGCTCGAACGGCAGTGGCTTCTGACCAGCGACCGTATCAATGCCCGTGGACACGATAGAGACGCGGATCTTCCCGTCCATTGCACCATCCATGGTCGCACCGAAGATGATGTTGGCTTCATCATCAACTTCACTCCGGATACGATTGGCAGCGGCATCAACTTCAAGCAAAGTCATATCTTGCCCGCCAGTAATGTTGATCAGTACGCCGCGCGCACCCTGCATGGAAATGTCATCCAGCAGTGGGTTGGAGATAGCGGCTTCCGCAGCAAGCGTCGCCCGATCTTCACCTTCGGCCTCACCGGTGCCCATCATCGCCTTGCCCATTTCGGCCATGACGGTGCGGATATCAGCGAAGTCCAGGTTGATTAGGCCAGGCATGACCATCAGGTCCGTTACGCCGCGCACACCTGAATAAAGCACATCATCCGCAAGCTGGAAGGCCTCGGCGAAGGTCGTGCGTTCATTCGCGATCCGGAACAGATTCTGGTTCGGAATGATGATCAGCGTATCGACATGCTTGGAAAGCTCTTCGATGCCTTCTTCCGCAAGCCGCATCCGGCTAGCACCTTCAAAATGGAAAGGCTTCGTCACAACGCCGACTGTCAGAACACCAGCTTCACGTGCAGCGCGCGCGATAACAGGTGCTGCACCTGTTCCCGTGCCGCCGCCCATGCCAGCAGTGATGAACACCATGTGGCTGCGGCCAAGCTGGTCGATGATCTCCTCAATTGCTTCCTCAGCAGAGGCACGACCGATTTCTGGCCGGGCACCGGCGCCAAGACCGTGCGTTAGGCTAAGGCCAAGCTGGATGCGCTGATCAGCATTGGAAAGCTCCAGCGCCTGTGCATCCGTATTAGCGACGAGGAATTCGGCGCCACTCAGGTTTGAACGGATCATGTTATTTACCGCGTTGCCGCCAGCGCCACCGACGCCAACAACCGTGATACGTGGCTTAAGGTCTGCCGTTTGGTCCGGCATGGAAATCTTGAGTTTCATAGTTAGTCTCCCTTTTAGCTCCCAATGACGATGCCGCCGGTATGACGACGCCGCCTGCTCCCACTTCGTTAGAAGTGCTCCTTGAACCAGGCGCCAAGCCGCCCGATTACGCTTTGCCCGCTGGCAACAGCCGCCAGTTGAGCGATATCCACCGCTGCCGCGTCTTTTGCGGCATAGCGCAGAAGGCCAACGACAGAGGCGAAACCCGGGTCCGCCATTTGCTGGTCGAGACCGAGAACTCCAGCAGGCGCACCAATTCGTGCGCGCTTGCCCATAACTTTTCCTGCAAGCTCCGCGACCCCGTGCAGATTGGCGCCACCGCCCGTCAACACGAGCGATCCGCCGGATGCCCGCTCCAACCCAGCGTCACGAATGCGTTGGGCGATCATTTCGAAGGTTTCTTCCATGCGGACATGAATGACCCGCACCAGATCCGCCCGCGTTGCAGGATGGCCATTCGCGGCGTCATCCTCACCAATGGCAGGGGCGGCGATCAGGCGGTGTTCATCCGCCGCAGCAGCGATGCAGCTGCCGTCGATCGCTTTCAGGCGCTCGGCATCCAGCACAGGTGTTTTTAGCACCAGCGCAATATCGTGCGTCAGCGTTTGGCCGCCGATTGGAATGCTGTCCACAAAAATTGGCTTGCCACCATTGAAGATGGCAAAGCTAACGCTGCCGCCGCCAATATCGATCACGGTTGCGCCAAGGTCTTGCTCATCCGGCTTCAAGACTGCCAGGCCAGAGGCATATCCGGATGCGACAATAGTGGAGACTTCCAGATCTGCGCCAGCGGCAGAGGCTTCAATGTTGCGGGCAGGGCCTTCGTCAGCGCTGATGACATGCAGATCGACGCCAAGCTTTTCGGCATGCAATCCGCGCGGCTCTTCAATGCCCCGCTGTCCGTCAAGCGCGAACCCAAGCGGCAGGACATGAAAGACCCGGCGTCCAACCAATGGTGCCTGACTGCGGGCCAAGCCTAACACCCGCTGTACGTCCATTTCCTGGATAGCCCGCCCCGAAACAGCCGTTTCAGCGTGAGCGATGCACGAGTCTGCGCCGCCACCAGCCATGGATACGAATACGGACGACACACGTTCTTCGGCCATCATCTCAGCGTCATGAACAACTGCGGATATCGCCTGCGTTGCCGCTTCCATATCCACGATGGCACCTTTTTTGACGCCCGCAGAAGCCTGATGACCGAAGCCAAGCAAGCGCGGTTTCCGATCACCGCCAATGCGAGCGACCATGCACGCCATCTTCGCACTGCCAATATCCAGCGCTGCAACGAGACCCGAGGGCGGCCTGAGTAAGGTTTTGCTCATTTTATTTCTATTCCCCTCAACTCAACTCTTACGGCCGTGCTTGGACGCGTCGTCGTCACTCAGCCCAGGCATCTCGGCACCGGGTGCGAGGCGCACGATGAGCCGGTCATCTAAACGAAGATCAATTGCGACAATGTCCCGCTGGAACAGCCCATGTTCTTTCTCAAGCTCGCGCAAACGCGTCAGCGCCTCTGCAGGCGCAACGGCAGGCAGGCGCACATCAATCCGGTCATCTATGCGGATATTCCAGCGGCGCTCGCCGACGTATACGGCGGCTGTCAGGCGTGCCGCGATCTGTTGTTCTTTGGCCACCAAATCCAGCAGCCACTTGGCTTTCTGATTAGCACCCTTGCCGACTATTACCGGAAGGTCAGCGTAATCAGCGGCACTGACTGTCCGGATCGGCTTGCCTTCAGCATCGATCACCTGCAGGCGCTGGTTCATCTGCCAAAGCGCCAACGGCTCCCGCTCGATCAGGCGGATATTCAGCCGGTTTGGCAAAGCCCGCGCAACGATTGCGTCCTTGACCCATGGCAGACTGAGCAGGCGTTCCCGCGCTGCATCGCCATCAAATTCCAGGATTGGTTCGCCCCGTACAGCACCGATAGCAGTCAGTGCTTCCTCTTGCTTGGTCCGGCGCAAGCCATTGACCCACACCTCTTCAACCTCAAAACCAAGGCGGAGACTGGCGAGAAGCGCTTCTGATTTCATACGCGCGGCAAAACTATCCGGCCCGCCATCGCTGACGACCAGCCAGGTCAAACCGCCAACAACGCCAGCAATCAACAGCCAAGGCGTTGCGAGTGCGCCCCAATAAGCCAGCTTCCAGGGGCTGATGCGGCTGCGCCGGCGCACCACGGTGGGCCGCGTTTCCTTATTGACGAATGGAATTATGGCCCGCATCGCGCGTCCTCCACCATTAAGGTCACGAGGGAAGGGAAATCAATGCCAGCGTTCTCAGCGATTTCTGGGACCAGCGAAGTCTCGGTCATGCCGGGCTGCGTATTGATCTCCAGCAGATAGAGACCGTCCATGCCAGGCTTGCTATCATCCCAGCGGAAATCCGCCCGCGTCACGCCGCGGCATCCAAGCGCATTGTGCGCTTCAACAGCAGCAGATTCTGAGGCGCTCAATACCTCAGCCGGAATGTCCTTTGGCTGGATATGCCGAGAGCCGCCTGGCGCGTATTTTGCGTCGTAGTCGTAAAATTCAGCTTCTGAATGAATTTCGAGCGCACCAAGTGGGCGGCCATTCATGATAGCGACGGTCAATTCTCTCCCCGGCACATAGCGCTCAACCAGCGCTTGAACGCCAAAGCCCCAATCTTGGCCAATTGGCAGACGATTGCCGCCCTCCGGCACAATGATAACGCCCACGCTGGAACCTTCTGCTACCGGCTTCACGACATAGGGGGCGGGATAAACGTCATGCGCATCTTCAATTGCGGCGACCTGCCCATCAGGCACCTGAATGCCGACCGCCTGGAACGCTGTGCGCGCCGCAGCTTTATCCATCGCCAAAGCAGAAGCGAGGACGCCAGAATGGGTGTAAGGAATGCCCATCAACTCAAGCAAACCTTGAATGCAGCCATCCTCACCGAAGCGGCCATGCAAGGCGTTGAACGCCACTTCTGGCTTCGGGGAAAGCGCAACGGCCAGCGCCTGGATATCGCTCTTTACATCGATTTCATTGACGTCGAACCCGGCCTGCCTGAGGGCACCAGCACAAGCCTTGCCGCTGGAAAGTGACACTTCGCGTTCTGCTGACAATCCGCCCATGAGAACTGCTACACGCGTCATGCGCCGCCCTCTGGCAAGGGGCGACCAACGCGCTTAATTTCCCAATGCAGATCAATGCCGCTTGATTGCTTGACGGCGGCGTGAACGGCTTGGCCCAAAGCTTCGATATCGGCGGCGGTGGCACCATACAGGGCGATTAGGAAATTGCAGTGCTTCTCAGAAACCTGTGCGCCGCCAATCCGCATGCCCCGACACCCGGCAGCATCGATCAGCTCCCACGCTGTACCGCCTTCAGGGTTGCGGAAGGTGCTACCGCCTGTGCGGGACCTCAGCGGTTGGCTTTCTTCGCGTTTTGTCTGCACATCCAGCAAGCGTTGCCGCACCAATGCAGGATCATCCTCAACGCCACGGAACACGGCGCGGACGATAATGTCATCAACGGCCAAATCAGAATGCCGGTAAGCGAAGCCAAGGTCATCAGTATCAAGACGGAGAATTTTTCCATCGCGCGTAACGACTTCGGCGGAGACCAATACGTCCCTTACTTCACCGCCATATGCGCCTGCATTCATGCGGACAGCGCCGCCAACAGACCCTGGCACGCCTGACATGAATTCTAAGCCGCCGAGGCCCGCATCTGCGCCGCGCCGTGCAACATTGGCAGCAAGGGCACCAGCGCCAGCCACAACAAGATCATCATCTGCGTCAACATCGGCGAAGCCTGCCCGCAGCAAGATAGCAACGCCGCGCACACCGCCGTCGCGGATAATGACATTCGAGCCTACGCCAAGTGGCCACACAGGCACATCGTCTGGCAAAGCTGCCAGGAAGGACGCGAGATCGTCGACGTCGGCTGGGCGGAACAAAACATCCGCTGGGCCGCCGACGCCAAACCAGGTGAAGCGTGCTAAAGGCGCATCAAACGCAATCCGGCCTTTTACGGTTGGCAGCGCATCACGGAAATTTCTTGGGATAGACGCGGTGGCGTTCATCCGGCCCCTCCCCCATCGATCAGCGCTTCAAGCTCATCCGGCAGGGCAGCTGCCCAACGCGTGATGGTTCCCGCACCTAGGCAGATAACGAAATCGCCCGGTTTCATATCAGGAGCAAGTGCTGCAGCCAGCGCCTGTCGGTCATCAATTGTCTGGACCGACTTATGGCCGTGGGCGATCAGGCCCTCTGCCAAAGTTTCATGGTCAAAGCCGTTAATCGGCGCTTCGCCGGCTGCATAGACTGGTGCGATAATCACGTGATCCGCATCGTTGAAACAGGTGCAGAATTCATTCAGGTGATCGCGTAGGCGCGAATACCTATGCGGCTGCGCAACAGCAACCACACGGCCTGTCGCGACACTGCGCGCAGCGGCTAGCACGGCGGAAATCTCAACCGGGTGATGGCCGTAATCGTCGATGATCGTGACGCCTGCAACTTCGCCCGTTTTCGTAAAGCGCCGCTTCACACCACCAAATGCCGCCAAGCCACGGCGCACCTGTGCATCTGCAACGCCAAGCTCCAGCGAGATCGCAACGGCGACCAACGCATTCTGAACGTTGTGCCGCCCGAACATCGGGAGCTCTAGGCCTCCAATGTGGTTGTCTTTACGGGAACCCGGCAGGCGTGCGATCACGTCGAACTTCGCACCCTCGGCCCGCAACTCAACATTCTCCGCCCGAACATCCGCCTGCGGATTAAAGCCGTAGGTAATAATGCGACGATCACGGACAGCGGCAGTCAGCGCCTGGGCTTCAGGGTGATCGGCGCAGACGATGGCGAAGCCGTAGAAAGGAATGTTTTCGATGAACGAGCGGAATGCATGGCGGACAGCATCGAAGCTGCCCCAATGATCCAAGTGTTCAGGATCAACATTCGTTACGACGGCGACGGTAGATGGCAGCTTCAAGAAAGCTCCGTCGCTTTCGTCAGCTTCAACCACCATCCAGTCACCGCCACCAAGATAGGCGTTAGCGCCAAGAGCGTTGATAATACCGCCGTTGATGACAGTCGGATCCATGCCCGCTTCCGCCAGGACAGCTGCGACGAGGGACGTTGTTGTGGTCTTACCGTGGGTTCCGCCAATTGCGATGGCGGACTTAAGGCGCATCAACTCTGCCAGCATTTCGGCACGGCGCACGACAGGAACGCGCCGGGCGCGCGCTGCATCAACTTCCGGATTGCCGTCCTTAATAGCTGAAGAAACAACAACCACAGCCGCATCGCCGATATTCGCGGCGGCATGGCCAATATGCACCGTCACACCAAGCTCACGCAGACGTTCGACGGAGGGGCCGGCTGAAACATCAGAACCCTGCACTTTGTAGTTCAGGTTCCGCAGCACTTCAGCGATGCCGCTCATGCCAATGCCGCCAATGCCAACAAAGTGGATGGGGCCAATGTCGAGAGGAATACGGTTCAAGCCGCGATGCCTCCCAATTTTTGGGACGCTGCTTTGTGGCTCGACTGAAGCGCTACCACCTCAATTATATCCGCCAGTGCTTCAGCTGCATTGTCTCGAGCAGTAGTTCGAGCGGCAATTGCTGCAACTTGGAGGCTCGCCGGCGCATCAAGAATTTCAGTGAGCAGAACCGCCATAATCTCTGCCGTCAGGTCCACTTCCGGCAAAAGCCATGCCCCGCCGGCTGCTACGAGCGCTGCGGAGTTTGCTGTCTGATGGTCATCGAGCGCAGCAGCGTAAGGAATGAGAATTGAGGGACGACCAGCCGCCGCCAATTCGGTAACAGTAGATGCGCCGCTGCGGGCAATCACCAGATGGGCTGCACGGAGGCGTTCCGGCATATCGTCAAAGAAACTGGCGATTTCGGCCTGTTGTTCGGCATCCGCATAAGCAGCTTGAACGCGGTCCGTATCTTCCGGGCGCGCCTGCTGAACGACGTTGACACGCTGACGAAGGCCATCTGGCAGGGCTGCTACGGATGCCGGGATCACATCGCTAAAAATGCGTGCACCCTGGCTGCCACCAAAAATCAGTAGATTGATTATGCCGCTGTCATCAGGCGCGTTGTATGCCTCAGCACCAATGGCGACGATTTCGCTGCGCACGGGGTTGCCTGTCAGAACGGTAGCGTCGGCAGGTGCGCCCTTCACATCCGGGAACGATGTCGCAACGTGGCTTACACGATTAGCAAGCAGGCGGTTGGCCCGGCCAAGCACCGCATTCTGATCATGGATCACGGCGCGTTTCCGCAGCAGCAATGCCGCCAGCATTGTGGGCTGGCTGGGATAGCCGCCAAACCCGACGACGACATCAGCTTTCCGCCGACGCAGCATCAACATTGCTTGCCCGGTACCAAGGCTGATCTTGCAAAGACCTTTCAGTTTGCCAATAACGCCTCCGCCAATGCCGCCTGCCATAACGTTTTCTGTTTCGATGCCAGCGCTAAAACGTTGGCCGCGCCCGTCCGTCGCTGCAATCACAGTATGACCGCGCGCCTTAAGCGCATCCCCAACGGCAATCGCTGGGAACATATGGCCACCAGTGCCGCCAGCCGCGAGAACGATAGTGAGCGGTTTGCTCATACAAAGTCCTCCTGATGGCGTCGTTTACGGGTAAGCGCCAGCGCAAAGCCCATACCAAGCGCAAGTGCGAAGAGTGACGACCCGCCATAGCTAACGAACGGCAGCGTCATACCTTTCGTTGGGATCAGCGCCAAGGTGGAGCCTAGGTTCACAAGCGCCTGTGCGCCGAACAGCGTTGCAAGGCCGCCTGCTGCCAGCATCGTGAACAATTGGCCATCTTTCAGTGCCCGTGCAAACGCGCGCAGCACGATGAATGCAAACAGCGCGATAATGCCCATGCATGCAATCAGGCCAAGCTCCTCACCCGCCACGGCGAAGATGAAATCTGAATGTGCATCGGGTAGCGCGCCTTTCAGAACGCCGTCGCCCGGTCCACGGCCAATCAAGCCGCCAGAGCGGAACGCGTTCAGAGACATATCGATTTGGTAGGTGTCCCCTGCAGTAGGGTCTAGATAGCGATCAACGCGGCTGGTTACATGCGGTACATAGAGATACGCCAGGCCAAAACAGCCAATCGCAGCCATTGCCATCAGTCCGGCTGCCCACAGCGATATACCAGCTATGAACACCTGCATGCCGAACATAGCCGTCATAACAACGGATGCGCCGACATCCGGCTGAATGGCTGTCAGGCTAAGCGGTCCGCCAAATGCCAAAAGCGCTCCGATCAAGTACCAGCTGCCGCCCTTCAGGCGATGCTGCGCCAACATCCAACCAGCCATTACGGCCATGGCTGGTTTGGCGAATTCTGATGCTTGCAGTGAGAACCCGCCAAGCGGGATCCAGCGCCGCGCACCCTTAATCTCCACGCCGATTGCCATTGTCAGCACCAGTGCCGCAACAGCGCCAAGCAACAACAGCAGGGCCGCTGCGCGGGTCTGCCGCGGGCTCAACAGCGACGCCGCCAACATCAGGCCGACTGCAACTGGCAGTAGCATCAGGTGCCGCTTCACGAAGTGGAAGGTTGGCGCGTTAATACGCTCAGCAACACCTGGGCTGGCGATGATCACAAGAACCAAGCCAACGCCCATCAGGCCAAGCAGGCCGAATAACAGGGGACGGTCGACCGTCCACCACCAACGGCCAACGACCGTATTATCGCCGCGCTGAATCCCAATCATGCTGCGGCCCCTTTTTGTTGGGGTTGTGAAAGCCGCTGGGCAGCAACTCGGAAGGCATCCCCCCGCGCTTCGTAACTCGGAAACTGATCAAACGAGGCACACGCTGGCGATAACAACACGACAGATGCGGCGGGGTCAGCCTGCGCATCACGGTGGGCAGCGTTTAAGGCAGAAACCACGTCACCAGACTGCTCTATCGGCATGCTGGGTGCCATCTGCGCCAGTTGCCGTTCAAATGCCGGTGCAGCTTCACCAATCAGATAGGTTTTCTGAATGCGGTTCAGCCAAGGCTCTATGCCCGATACGCCGCCATCTTTCGGCAAGCCGCCAGCGATCCAATAGATACGGCCAAGGCTTGCAAGCGCGCGTGCTGTTGCGCTGGCGTTCGTTGCTTTAGAATCGTTCACATAGCGGACCTGTCCAAGCGTCGCGACCAATTCCTGGCGATGCGCCAGGCCGGGGAAGGACGAAAGGCCTGAACTGATATCCCTCGTTGTAACGCCAAGCTCGCGGCAGGCGGCATAAGTAGCTGCCGCATTCTGGCGATTATGAGCACCGCCAAGCGCTATGGCATCTTCGAATGTGAAGACTGGTGCGCCGTCATCAAACAACGTCGTCTCATCAGCATAGACACGCGCCGGGGTCTCTGTTCCAGCCGAAACAGGCGTTGGGTTGGCAAGCCGTGCTTCCAGCCAGCGGCCATGCGCGTCATCAACGCCGACGATCGCCATCGAGCCCTTAGGTTGACCATCGAAAATCGTCCGTTTGATGGCACCATATGTATGCATGCCACCATGGCGTTCCAGATGATCTGGCTCCAGGTTCAGCAGCATGGCGATGTTGAAGCGTGGGTTTGGCGTTAGCTCTAGCTGATATGAGGAGAGCTCAAGCACATAGACGCCGCCTGCGCCCAATGTCTCAAGGCGAAGCGTCGGCGGGCCAAGATTACCGCCAACTGCATTCGGGCGACCGGCGGCATCCAAAATATGGGCGATCAGCGCTGTCGTCGTTGATTTGCCGTTGGAACCGGTGATGCCAACGAATGTTGCTTCCGGTGCTGCATCCAGCAGCAGCTGAACGTCACTGATCAGAGGAACACCCGCACGTCGCGCCGCTATAGCGGCTGGCAGCGGCTTAGGCGCCAGAAATGGTGCACCGGGGCTCCAAACAATAGTTTCGAGATAGTTCAAAGGTGCGGTCGCGAAGTCTGCTAACTCCGCACCAGCATCCTGGGCTGCCTGTCGCTGTTTGGCGTTATCGTCCCAAGCGAGCACTTCAACACCGCCTGCAACAAGTGCCTTCACGGCCGCCATACCCGTGCGCCCGAGCCCGAACACGCCGTAGCGCCTGCCTTTAAGGTGCGAAAGATCGATCATCGGTCCCTCACCTCAACTTCAAAGTGGCAAGGCCAGCGAGCGCCAGCACGGAAGCGATAATCCAGAAGCGGATAACGATAGTCGGCTCCGCCCAGCCCTTTTTTTCAAAATGATGGTGGAGCGGCGCCATTCGGAAAACGCGTTTGCCGGTGAGCTTGAATGAGGCCACCTGGACAATGACCGATACGGTTTCCAGCACGAACAGCCCACCGACGATCGCCAGCACCAGTTCGTGCTTGGCGACGACAGCGATGGCACCAAGCGCACCACCGCATGCGAGGCTGCCTGTGTCACCCATGAACACCATGGCTGGCGGCGCATTGAACCATAGAAAGCCCAGGCTAGCGCCACAAAGCGAAGCACAAATGATCGCCAACTCGCCAGCGCCCGGCACATATAAAATCTGCAGATATTCAGAGAAAACAGTGTTGCCGGCCAGGTAAGCAATCAATGCAAACACGCCAGCAGCAATCATCACAGGCACGATAGCCAAGCCATCAAGACCATCTGTCAGGTTCACGGCGTTGGAAGAGCCCGTCATCACGACCATTGCGAATGGGATGAACAGGATGCCGAGATCAATCAGAAGGTCTTTGAAGAACGGCACCGATACGCCCGTCGCAAGTGCGGGGTCCGCAGTCGTCATGATCACAGCTGCTGCGCTGCCGCTGATCACCAGCTGGGCTGCCAGCTTTAACTTACCAGATAGGCCCTTCGTATTGCGCTTAGTGAGCTTCAGATAATCATCCGCAAAGCCGATCATGCCAAAACCGCCAGTGACAAGCAGAACCGTCCATACGTATGGATTTGAGAGGTCCGCCCAAAGCAGGGTCGACACTGTCAATGAAAACAAGATCAAGACCCCGCCCATAGTTGGCGTGCCACGCTTGGTCAAAAGGTGGCTTTCGGGGCCGTCTTCCCGGATCGGCTGGCCTTCGCCTTGCTTCTTCTTCAGCCAACGGATCAGGCTAGGGCCGAGCACGAAGCTCAAGATCAAAGCCGTGATGACCGCGCCGCCTGCGCGGAACGTCAAATAGCGGAACAGGTTGAAGAATTGGAAATCGTCGGCAAATGCTGGAAGGAGGTTAAACAGCATGGGCCTCTCCAGATGCGGGCAAACCCATGCCTTCAAGCGCGTCGACGATGCGGCGCATGCCCATCCCCAAGGAACCTTTGACTAATACGACGTCACCGGCACGGGCGAGGTCAGCCGCCTCTGCAGCCAGCGCTTCAGGATTCTCAGCCCATTTGCCCCGAAACTTCGGCGGCAGAGCTTCAATGAACAATTTGCATTCCGGGCCCGCCGCATGCGCCACATCAAGTTTTGCAGCGACAAACGCATCCGCCAATCGGGCGTGGTGCAAAGGTGATTCAGCACCAAGCTCCAGCATGTCACCCAGGATCGCGATCCGGCGACCTCGGCGCTTTGGTTTAGCCAACGCCAAGACAGTAAAGGCTGCAAGAACAGCGACCGGGCTGGCGTTATAGCTTTCATCGATGAGGTCAATTTGGCCATCAGAGAGCATAATCTGGCGGCGTTCACCTCGACCTACGGGCGCTTTCATTTCAGCTAGTGCTTTTGCCGCGACAGCGACATCACCGCCCAAACCATTCACCGCCGCAATCACGGCCAAGCTATTGGCCGCCCAATGGGCGCCTGGCGCTTGCAGTTTCCAACGCAGCGGATCACCCAGAATGTCCGCGTCAATGCGGGATCCGGTCTCGCTGAGCTTCAGCTTGGTCAGAAGCACGTCCGACCCAAGCCGCTCACCAAACCGGATAACGCGCGCGATCCCAGCCTGACGGGCTTTGAGGGCCAACCGACCGAACATCGGGTCATCGGCGTTCAGGACAGCGAAACCGCCTGGCTGAACCCCTTCAAATATCTCCGCCTTTGCGTCAGCGACATCTTCGATGCTGTCAAAGAATTCCGTGTGGGCAGGCGCGATTCGGGTGATGATGACACCACGGGGTGCAGTCATCTTGCTCAATGGTTTAAGCTCACCCGCGTGGTTCATGCCAAGCTCAAGCACGCCAAAGTCCGTGCCAACTGGCATGCGCGCGAGCGAGAGCGGCGCACCCCAGTGATTGTTTAAATTACCGGTGCTTGCATGGGTCTGGCCAAGGGCTGACAGTGCAAGACGCAGCATTTCCTTGGTGCCAGTTTTGCCTACACTGCCGGTGACAGCCAAAATCTTAGCGTCTGTCCGTTGACGTGCAGCAGCGCCAAGTGCCGCAAGGGCCTTGGTCGTATCGCGGACTGTCAGTAGTCGTGGATCATTCGTGTCGATACCTTCTGGCACCTTATGGACAAGAGCTGCCACGGCACCATTTGCGAACGCAGTTTGGACATAGGCATGCCCATCCAACCGATCGCCGGCGATTGCGACGAACATATCGCCCAGCTGCACGGCGCGGCTGTCAATAACGATGCCAGAAGCCGCCCAATCGCCACTTGTGGCACCATGAACGGCGGAAGCGGCTTCTTTTGCTTGCCATAGAAGCTCGCCGGTCATTGGGACGCCTCCGTTACGGCAGCCTGCGCTTCTTGAACATCATCGAAAGGCATGGTCAGCGGGCCAACGATTTGGCCCTGCTCATGACCCTTGCCTGCAATCAGCACGACATCCTCGGGACCAACGCCTTCAATTGCGGCGCGGATAGCAGCACCTCGGTCCGCAATTTCCTCGGCATTCGGAGCAGCTTCTAGAATAGCCTTGCGGATAGTATTAGGGTCCTCGTTCCGAGGATTATCATCAGTCACGATCACACGGTCCGCACCTGCAGCGGCAATAGCGCCCATAATCGGGCGTTTGCCTGCATCGCGGTCACCACCGCAGCCAAACACGACCGTTACCTTGCCTGTGACGACTTGGTTCAGCGCAGCAAGCGCCTGCTTTAACGCATCGGGCTTATGGGAGTAGTCGACGAATACAGGTGTGCCTGACGCGGTAGCAGCCGCCCGCTGCATGCGGCCCGGCGGTTGCGCCAAGCCCTCAATCGCCGCCAATGCATCAGCAATATCAGCACCGCTAGCGATGACGATTGCCGCGGCGGCGAGCGCGTTTTCCGCCTGAAAACCAGCGAAGTGATCAAGCCGTACAGATGCAACGCCTTCAGGGTGCGTGATCTCCAGCACTTGGCCGAAGCCATCAGACCGTAAGCCAGTGAGCTTCAAGAACGTCCCTGTCCGCCCATATGCCAGAACAGCATGACCAGCCAAACGTGCGGCAGCGATGGCCTGATCCGCACTTTTCATATCTGTGCAAATGACCGCGGCTGCCCCCGGCGCCAAAACTTTACGGAACAAGCGAAGCTTAGCGTTCAGATAGGACTGCTCATCACCATGATAATCCAGGTGATCGCGGCTGAAGGATGTAAACGCACCGATTTCAGCCTGCACGCCATCCAGACGACTTTGATCCAAACCATGGCTCGAAGCCTCGATTGCAACAGCTGACACCCCGGCACCAGCCAGTTTAGCGAGCGCGGCCATCATCGCCACAGGATCGGGCGAAGTCAGTCCGCCATGGGAAGTAGCACCAGGTGCCACAACACCAAGCGTGCCGACGCTTGCGGCTGGACGGCCAAGTGCTTGCCAAAGCTGACGCGTAAATTCGACCGTTGAAGTCTTGCCGCTGGAGCCTGTTACCAGGGCGGCTGTATCAGGCCGAACGCCATAGTAAGCCGCAGCCATAGTGGCCAAAGTAGAGCGCGGGTCTTGATGCTGAATAACGTGGACATTTTCGCCCCAGCCATGGTCCAGCGGCCGCATATCGGTCAGGATCGCAGCCGCACCTGCTAATACGGCTTGGTCCGCGTAGCTCCGCCCATCTGCCTCAACGCCATTAAGTGCCGCGAACAGGCCGCCACGCACGACCTTGCGGCTATCAGCCGTAAGCCCAGAATACTGGCGCGCAGACATGGACGGCGGGCCTGCGATGATTTCAGCGGCGGCGCTCATCGCTTTTCCTTCGGGCGTTTCTTGATGGACAAGATCGCCGTCTGGCGCACCGGGTGTTCTGGTCCTATTGGCTCCAGGCCAAGTGCAGGGCCGGAACGCTCAATGATGGCTTTTACTGCGGGTGCTGCGACCCAGCCACCCGTCGCGTAACCGTAAGTATCTTTGCGGCCTTTCGGCTCATCGACCATCACCAACAGAACGTATTTGGGATCATGGATCGGGAATGAAGCGATGAAGGAGGCCAGCTTCTCGTTTTTGTCGTAACCGCCTCGCCTGCGTGCTTTTTCAGCTGTCCCGGTCTTACCGCCAACAGGATAGAAAGCGGTGTCTGCCTTCCGCCCGGTACCATTCACAACGACCTGACGCATCAGCCAGCGGACATCATCGCTAACCTTTTCAGACACGATCCGCTTACCCTGGGCTCCTTCGCCCGGTAGACGTTTCACAACGGTGGGTTGGCGATATACGCCTCCATTCACCAATGCCGAAACAGCAGCCGTCATATGGATCGGTGTGACAGCGAGTCCATGGCCAAATGCAATCGTCAGCGTGGCCGTATCGCCCCAGCGACGCGGCTTTAGCGGCGAACCAACATCGCTGACTTCGAGTGCCAATGGCTGCAACATGCCAAGCTTGCCCATGAAGGCCCGCTGGCCTGCAGGGCCGCTCATTTGGGCCATGCGCGCTGCGCCGATATTCGAGGAATAAATCATCATTTCCTCGACCGTTAGCCAGCGGTTTTTTGCGTGGAAATCACGGATCGTAAAGCGGCCAATCTTCAGCGGCTTGGTGGCGTCAAAACGCGTCAACAGCTTCGCGTGGCCAGCCTCCAAGGCCATAGCAGCTGTGAAAATCTTGAACGTCGAGCCCATTTCGTAAACGCCGAGCGTGGCACGATTGAAGCGGGCGTCATCGGCGGCAGCACCGACATCATTGGCGTCGAAGTCCGGCAAGGAAACCATGGCGATGACTTCAGCCGTATCCGCCTGCATCAATACGCCGACGCCGCCAATCGCTTGAAACCGGTCGATCGCCTTCTGGACTTCTTCGCGCACAATTCTTTGAACCGTGAGATCAATCGACAGCGAAAACGGTTGGCCTCGTTCATTCAGCAGCTCGTCAAACTTGCGCTCGACGCCGGATAAACCCTTCCCGTCAAGATCAGCAAAGCCCGCCACATGGGACGCGAGGCCACCCTGAGGGTAAACACGGCGCTGTTCTTTTTCAAAGCAAAGGCCCGGTATGCCAAGGTCCATCAGCTGATCGTGCTGTCTCGGCGTGATATGCCGATGCAGCCATACAAAGTCTTTGCCGCGTTCTAGCTGCGCCTGAAGCGTCGCGGCATTTGTGTTCGGAAGCACGAATGCGACGGCATGGGCAGCCGCAGATGGATCACGGATCAATTTTGGACGGGCGCACAAGGATGCGACGGGCAGGCTGGTCGCAACCAGATCGCCTCGCCGATCAACCAAGTCAGCACGCAAGATCGGTGCTAGCGGCGTTTCTCCAGCAAACCCAGCTGAAATCCGCACCGTCCGCTTTGGATCATATAACGATGCGTCAACCAGCTTGACCGATACGACCGTGAAGGCGATTGCAAAGACAGAGCCCGCTATGAATAAGCGTCCACGCCCAGCTTCAATCACATCTGGGCGCGATGGGAATAGGCTGATTGAACGGAAGGCCCGACCAACAATGCAGTGCAACCTGTTCAGAAAACCCAAAGAGCGCATATGCTTACGGCCGACTTGGTTTTCCCAATACGGCGGTTCAGCAACCTCAAACAGGTTTTCATCGCGGTCCGTCATTCAGGTTGGGCTCCCCAACGGTTCAGAACCCAAGCGGTATCCTGTAAAGTCGAGGCGCTTTCGAGCCGGGGCGGTGGCAGGAATGCGGCAGCGATCAACGCGCCTGCCTCATTCTCGTTGGTCAAATCGGTAATTCCACGCGGACGACTCAAGTCCGGCGCGCTCACGACATAACCGGAAAGCAAGAGCGGCGGCGCCTGGTTTGGCTGCAGCTCAAAGCGCGGGGTTGGCGCATACAGGGGAAGATCGGCAAGCGAGACAACATGCCCAGCCGTTAGTTCCTTCAGCCCGAGGTCCCGCGTGGCGCGAAGGCCGATGCGTTCAGCACTTGCGAGATACGCGCGCTCCGCCTTCAAAACATGGATAGATTCACGTTCACGCTCAATAGCGGCATGAATTTCGGTCAAATGCTGGTCGCGCAGCCGAACTTCACTTCCAACCATGGTCAGTGCAGTGAGGAACAACCCTGCGATAGCAGCCCAGAATATGCTTGCGCGGTGGTTCATCGGCTGAAGGCTCCCGGCTTGCGATTATTGGGTTTGCGGAAGGTGGGTTTGCGGTTTCGCAATTGATTGCGCGGCATCTCGTCCACTTCGAACGGCGCGCCGTCCAATCGCTCGGCAGCACGCAATCTTGCGGACCGTGCACGCGGGTTAACGGCAATCTCAGCCGCCCCCGGCTTCACAGCGCGGCGATGCAACAAGCGAAAAGTCGGCGCAGCCTTCTCCACAAAAGCCGCTGGGTCATGGCGAGAGGGGCCAGCATCCCGACCGGCCCGCACATTGAGAAAGCGCTTTACCGCACGGTCCTCAAGGCTATGGAACGACACCACAGCCAGGCGCCCGCCCGGCTTCAGCACACGCTCTGCAGCCGCAAGGCCACGTGCGATCTCACCAAGTTCATCATTCACGTGCATACGAATGGCTTGGAATGTTTTGGTGGCGGGATGCGTGCGTTCGCCCCGACGGCCACGAAGCGCTTGCTCGACGATATCTGCCAGCTGGGATGTACGCTCAATCCGCATTTCTGTGCGTGCAGCAACAATTGCGTCGACGATGCGGCGCGCGCGCTGCTCTTCCCCAAGGGAACGAATGATACGGCCAAGTTCACGCGGTTCAGCTTCATTCACGAAATCAGCCGCGCTCATGCCGTCTTGGTCCATTCGCATATCCAGCGGGCCGTCATGGCGAAACGAGAAGCCGCGCTCGGCACGATCCAGCTGCATGGAGGAAACGCCAAAATCAAAGGCAACGCCGTCTGCCGGGCAAGCGTCATTATCAGCGGCCAAGGCTTCAAGATCGCTGAAGCGGCCCTGCACGACGCGCAGCCGGCCATTGGACGCCGCGATACCTGCATGCGCCTCGGCGACAGCATCCGGGTCGCGGTCAATGCCAAGCACTAAGCCCGCGCCGTCGCTTAACAAAGTTGTCGCATATCCACCAGCGCCATAAGTGCCGTCGATGAATGCGCCGCCGCCTTCTGGTGCCAGCGCTTCTATTGCTTCAGAGCGAAGAACCGGCGCGTGGCGTGGATCATGGCTGCCGGAAGCAGTACTTGCGCTAACGTCCGCCATCGCTGCCTCCATCGCCAATCCGGGGCTTCCGCTTGAACAGAATGGACAGGGCATTCGGGCCAACGGCCTCGCGCTGCGGCATGGACATGGCTTCGTGGGTATCAGGCGCCCAAATCTCAAATCGCTGGGAACCCTTACCGACGAACGCCACGTCTTTCTCTACGCCAATATGGAGACGGAGGCGTTCTGACAGGACTACACGGCCACCATCATCGAACGGCAGCATTTCCATGTAAGAAAATACGCCGGAGGCGATGCGGTCTGCTTCTTCGGGATCAAGATCGGCTTCCTGAATACGCTCATCCAAGGTAAGCAGGTATTCAGGACTGCAAGCCATGTAAGCGGGATCACCCGCCTTTAATGATGGAAAGACAGCGATGCCCTTGACGTCTGGCGAGCCGGCAAGAATATGGTTGCGAAAAGCAGCTGGCACAGATGCTCTCTTCTTCGCATCGATCTTGCTGATATGTGTTCCGAAAAACACTGGCACGGTCCGCCTTTCAAAATTAAGGGCGCCTGCCCTTAAACTGCTATTTCGACCCCACCGCCCGACTTTCGCCGCACGCCCGGATGCGCGTGGTTCGCCATAGCTATATTTGGGACAATATGTCCTTATAAGGGATCATATGGGTTTTAATGGGATCGTGAAAGTAAAAAATCTCCCTGCCGATTAGGCATTTATTCATGAATTGTGGACGCTTTTCTCATAACCACAATATGTTCACGCCCTACTGGTGTGAAATGAGTATTATTCACTTAATGTTCTTTTTATAAACAGAGTTTACCATGAACATTATATCAATTTCTGACCTGAATTAGTTCTGGAACAAAATGCGTCAGACGGCGTGTAAGCCGGGTTCTGTCCCATGCTGTCCCAAAACTGGGACAATATGGTGACGATCATTCATCTGGGACGGTTGTCGCCAACCGCCTCACGCGACCAACCCGGACAGCAGCTCGAAAGCAAAGCCTGCGCCAATGCCGAAGCATAGACGCCCGCCGTCCCTATTCGGTCTTGCTCCTGGTGGGGCTTGCCGTGCCATTCCTGTCGCCAGGAACGCGGTGCGCTCTTACCGCACCGTTTCACCCTTACCGCGCCCTAACTCCGAAAGGCTAAAGCGTTTGGCGGTTTGATTTCTGTGGCGCTATCCCTAGGGTTACCCCTGCCGGGCGTTGCCCGGCACCATGCCTCCGTGGAGCCCGGACTTTCCTCCCCAGCAATTCTCGAAGAAACCACCAGCGCGATCGCCCAGCCGTCTGACGCAGCCGCATTTGTAACAGAGAATCCTCAATGCCTACACAATAGTTGTCCCCAAAAACTGGCAAGGCGGTGACAAACCTGTCTTGGATGACTGATTTTGGCTCTCAATCGGCTGCAAACGTCTCATTGCAGCCTGAAGCAACGTAGCCAGTAGAGCCCCGCTTAGAACGGGGGCTTATGCAGAGGTCTCAACATATTGGTAACCTTTTACTTGAAATTCACTTCAGGGACCGATGATCCCCTGAAATCCCAGATTTTCTGAGCTTCGCGTCCAGTTTACAGGAATAAAAAAACATGACTGGCGCTGATTTATTCAGAGATCATTCGCCAAGTGTGGCCATTTCTGACGCAGATATGCGCATTGCTGAGGCGCTGGCGCAGGTGCCTGAATATAAAGCGTTCGTTCGCGTAGGTGAAAAATTGGACCTTGGCGAAGAAGGCCTGGCCAAAAGCATCGTCGTTGTCGCGACATCCAATGAAGCACCCTTGGCTCGGCGCCAGGCAGCTTATCTAACAATGGACATTGCTGAATATTTCCGGGACCAGGGCAAAGATGTGCTCTGCACGATCGATAGTGTCACCCGTTTTGCGATGGCCGAGCGTGAAATTGGCCTCGCCGCTGGTGAGCCGGCCACCACCAAAGACTATACCCCAAGCGTATTCGCCGAACCTCGGCGTTTGTTGGAACGCGCGGGCCCGAGTGCTGGCCCGAAGCAAGGCGCAATCACCGGCTCATTCGCTGTCTTGGTCGATGGCGACGATCACAACGAACCCATCGCCGGCACCGTCCGTGGTATTCTCTATGGTCGTATTGTGTTAAACTGCACTCTCGCAGAGCACGGCTGTTACCCGGCGATTGATGTCTTCCGCAGCGTTTCCCGCACCATGCCCGCCTGCAATACGGAAACCGAAACCGAAATTGTCTGAATCGGCATGCGCTACATGGCCGACCACCAGCCCATGGCGGAAATGATCCGACTTGGTGCCTATCGCCAAGGCACAGAGCTGGCCGTTGACGCCGCCATAGCCGTGAACCCAACTCTCGAAGCTTTCCTTAGCCAACGACAAAGGAACGGATGGGATTAGACGAGAGCTATCTTGGCCTCGCAGCAAGTATGGGCGTTCAAGTGGTCGACGATGGAGAAGCCGAAGACGCTGTCGCAGCAGAAGCAGGCGTGGACGAAGCTACGCCCAATCCCGGCGATGAGGCAGCCGCCGCATGAGTGCCGACGCCTGTCATTCCCTGAAGGCAATCGAAGCCCTCGCCCGCGCGAAAGAGTTCGAGCTGGCTGAGCTTAAGCGCACGGCCAACGCCGCTGCGGATCGCATGCAGCGCACCGTCGATGCAATCCGCTTCCTGGAGGCCGCACTGATTTCTGAAGCACCTAAGGAAGGGGCCGATCTCAGTATGCAGATGGCCTATACCGGCTACGCCCAAGGCTCCCGCAGCCGCCGGGATGCGCTTGGCTCGATGATCCCGGCACTGGCCCATGATGCCGCCGAAGCAGATGCCAAGCTTCCGCTCACTGAAGCAGCTGGAGGAAGCCACCAAAACGCAACGGGAAGCCATCGCTACCAAATTTGACCGCAAGGAGAGCGTGGAGATAGACGACATGGCCGCCGTCCGCACGCATAGACATAAATCGCTGCCACGGGTAAGCACCGACCTATGGTAGTAAACTCACACAGCGACACGCACTACGATATGGCGATCCTGGGTGCCGGTGCGGCAGGCATGATGTGCGCCGGTGTGGCCGGGCAATTGGGCCAGCGCGTCCTGATCATCGACCACGCAAAGGCACCTGGTGAGAAAATCCGGATATCCGGCGGTGGGCGGTGCAATTTCACCAATATCAATATAGGCCCGCATGCGTTCCTGTCCCAGAACCCGCATTTCTGCAAATCCGCCCTCAGCCGCTATACAGCGCAAGACTTCATCGACATGGTTGAGCGTTACGGCATTCAATACCATGAGAAGACGCTGGGGCAGCTTTTCTGCGACCACACCGCCAAAGACATCATTCAGATGCTGCTGGATGAAATGGCCTTGGGCGCGGTGGAGCTTCGCTTAGAAACTAGCCTGGCGGAAGTGCAGAAGTCCCCCACAGGTGAGAAGTTCACGCTCCGCTTATCCGATAGCTCCGCTCCGATCACAGCAACGAAGTTCGTGATTGCATGCGGCGGCAAGTCCATTCCGAAGATGGGGGCGACGGACCAAGCCTATCACCTTGCCAGCCAGTTCGGCCATGAAATCACAGAGACCCGCTCTGGCCTCGTGCCTTTCATATTTTACGATGATCTGGTTGCGCGCTTTAAGGCACTGGCAGGCTTGGCGATACCTGCAGAAATCAGCACCGGCACCGGTAAATTTCAGGAGGCGCTACTGTTCACCCATCGCGGCCTTTCCGGCCCTGCCGTGCTCCAGGCGTCATCCTACTGGCGGAAAGGCCAGTCGGTCATGGTGAACATGGCACCAGGGGATGACATTCTGGAAGCGCTGAAAGACCGTCGCTACGCCGCACCCAAACAACGCCCTACAACCGTATTGGCCGAGCGCCTGCCCGCCCGCCTCGCCGCAGATATTGCCGCCCACACAATCCCAGAGGCCCAAACCGGCCTGCCGCTCGCCGAAATTCCAGATACAACCCTGGAAGCCCTCGCTGAGGCCGTAGAGGCCTGGCACCTCACCCCCTCAGACACCGAAGGCTACCGCACGGCAGAAGTCACCCTTGGCGGTGTCTCCACCGGCAAAATCAGCTCCAAAACCATGGAATCCCGCCTCTGCCCCGGGCTCTACATTATCGGCGAGGCCGTAGACGTAACCGGCTGGCTAGGCGGCTACAATTTCCAATGGGCCTGGGCGAGCGGCTGGGCGTGTGGGAGCAGCTATCAATCCGAAACATAGGATTTTCGACAGCCATAACGCCATAAATGAGCTAGGTTTTCTTAATCGTGCTGCTACCTACCTCATAAAACGCAGTGACTTCAAGCAGAACAGCGAGTTCGAGCCACTAAAAGAAGTCAAAATTCGCGGCTTGGATCAGCACCCCCAGTGAGGTGGTCCAGCTAGAGGGATATTATTTATCGCCTCAGAGGAGGATGAGAAGAAGGCAGGCAAGTGCGGTAAGCCGGAAGAGATCTTAACGAAACTGCGCCAGGTAGAGGTGCTTCAAAGCCAAGGCCAGTCGACAGCGGAT
>CBFIAF010000007.1:0-147406 GCA_965660545.1 Alphaproteobacteria bacterium
CCCTTCATCTGTTTGAACAGATGCAGCCCTGTCATCAGGTGGTTCGACAAACCGCGACGGCCTTTTCGCTTGTATTAATAGGGTCCAAACGGATCATCGAACCGGCCACAGTCTATCAAGCCCGCCAGCCGGATTAGTTCATGCTTGGGATCGCCAATCGCCTCCAGCGCGGCGCGAAATAAGTCGTCATTCGGCGTTTCGGACTTCGTCGGACGCATCATGACCACATGGATCAACTTCATTGCCGAAATCGAACCACATCACCCCGGCAAGCGAATCCCTTACGTGCAGCCGCATATGAGATCGCAAGCTTTCGACACGGTCCTGCGCTAAACCTTGCGATTGATGTTACTTGATAACGAAAAATACTGCATACGGATCAATAGCTTATCCGAACATTACCGACGACTAGATTGGTGGCCACACGAAGTGGTGCCAAGGCGCTTAGGCGTGTTGACTGAGGTTCAATAGAAATTGAAACGCGCCGATTTTGCCACCTTGAAGGCATTAGCTTTTGCTCTTTCTGGGGTTTCTAGGTGGCTGCATTACTCCTCGCTGGCCCACTACAGGCCTGGCACACGGTAATTAAAGGCAAGTTTGCCGTGCACGAAGGCCAAACCGCAACCATCCACTTGCCGAACGATCTAACAGCTTACCACCAGATACCTGTCGATATTATGAATGGCCAGCTCAGGCAATTGCGGCGTTCATGCCATGTCGGCGATATCATCTAGCAGATATCATCAGGACAGGAAAAGAAGGATCGGCGATGAAGCGGAGCGTTTGCTCTTTTGAAATAAAGCCCTGCCCCACCGACGTTGCACCCCTGCGATAGTCGAACGTTATTTAGGCAATGCGCCGTCAACGCCTTCGACGTAGAAATTCATGCCAGCTAGATCGCCATCGCTCGCGGTCTCGCCAGCTTTGAGCCAAGGTGTGCCGTCCTGCTTGTTGATTGGGCCGGTGAAGGAGTGGCGCTTACCAGCGACGATGTCGTCGACAGCTTTCTGCGCCATTTCTTGCACGTCAGCCGGGATTTTGTCGGAGAATGCGGCAATGCCGACCATGCCCTGCTTGATGCCGTCCCACGTATCCTGGCTTGCCCAGGTACCTTCCATGGCGGCCTTGACGCGTGCGATATAGTACGGTGCCCAATCATCGATGATAGAGGTCAATTGTGCATTCGGGCCGAACTTGATCATGTCTGAAGCTTGACCAAACGCATGGATCCCGCGTTCTTCCGCAATCTGCATGGCAGCCGGGGAGTCTGTGTGCTGCATCAAGATATCGGCACCTTGGTCGATCAGGGCTTTGGCAGCGTTAGCTTCCTTACCTGGATCGAACCAGGTGTTGACCCAAACGATCTTCATCTTCACGTCTGGATTGACACTCTTAGCCGCCAGATAGGCAGCATTGATGCCACGAACGACTTCTGGAATTGGAAAGGAGGCAATGTAACCGATCGTATTGGATTTAGTCATCTTACCGGCGATCAGGCCGATAACGGTGCGTCCTTCATAAAAACGCGCGGAATATGTGGAGACGTTTTTTGCACGCTTGAACCCTGTCGCATGCTCGAACTTCACCTTCGGGAAGGTTTTAGCCACTTTGAGCGTTGGATTCATGAAACCGAATGACGTCGTGAAGATCATGTCATGCCCGCTTCTGGCCAATTGCTGGATCACACGGGTCGCATCTGGACCTTCAGAAACGTTCTCGACATAGGTGGTTTTTACCTTGTCATCAAACTCAGCCACAACCGCCTTGCGCCCCTGCTCGTGCTCATAGGTCCAGCCATGGTCGCCGACTGGGCCGACATAGACAAAGCCGATTTTCATCGGATCGTCGGCCAGCGCCGCGCCGCTTAAAAAGACCGCGACCGAAAAGGCCGACAGCTTGGAAATAATTCGCTTCATAAAGTCACCTCCGTTTTTGATTCTTGCTAGTCGTTTGATATCAGGATGATGCATAAAACGAGCGGCCAAGACAGGCCGGTGCGTTTAATTTTACACGGGCTTTATCGTAAGAAATTACCGTGAGCACCAGGATGGTTACTAGATAGGGTAGCATTGAGAGATATTGCGCCGCAATTTCGATGCCGAGCCCCTGAACATGTAGCTGAATAAGCGTCACGCCGCCAAACAAGTAGGCCCCCATCAGCGCCCGTGCGGGGCGCCAGGCAGAGAACACAACGATTGCTAACGCAATCCACCCGCGCCCAGCGGTCATGTTTTCCACCCAAAGCGGCGTTTGGACGATGGATAGGTATGCCCCACCAAGCCCCGCGCATGCCCCACCAAACGCAATTGCCGCCATGCGGACCGTTACAACTCGATAGCCAATAGCGTGGGCCGCGTCATGATTATCCCCTACAGCCTTTAGAATTAGCCCGCTGCGCGTGCGGTTCAATACCAGTGTGACGCCAACGACCATCACCACCGACAGATAAACCAGCGGATCATGGATAAATAAAATTGGGCCAATGAACGGAATATCGGACAGCAGCGGAATTGGCAGTATAGGCAAAGCTGGCGTTCTTTCTCCGGAATAGCCCTGGCCGATGAGTGCAGCAACGCCGAGGCCAAAAATCGTGAGTGCTAGGCCTGTCGCCACCTGATTGGACATCAAGAACTGCGTCAACAGGCCAAAAACAGCCGCAGCAAGCGCGCCTGCCAGCGCCGCCCCCAAAATCCCAGCAAGGTATGAGCCACTGTCCAATGTAATCGCGAATCCGGCGACAGCACCCATAATCATCATGCCCTCTACGCCGAGATTGAGGACACCAGAGCGCTCTGTCACGACCTCACCCAATGCGGCAAACACCAATGGGGTTGAGGCGACGATTACGCCCTGCAGGATAGCTTGCAATAGGTCCATCAGCTCATCCTTCCGCCGTCTGCGTGCTGAGCTTGATCCGTCGAAGCCGGTAGCGCGCAAAAACATCGATCCCAAGAAGGGAGAAGAGGAACAAGCCTTGGAATACGCCGGTTATGGCGCTTGGCAGGTTCATCTCGATCTGCGCCGTTTCACCGCCAATATAGGTCAGCGCCATAACAAACCCTGCGATCAGAATGCCGACCGGCTGCAAGCGCCCAAGGAACGCCACGATGATCGCGGTGAAGCCGTAACCAACCGGAAGTGCTGGAACGAGTTGCCCCACGGGCCCTGCCGCTTCAAATACGCCTGCCAGGCCAGCTAAGCCGCCCGACAAAAGCAAGCTAAACCAGATAACGCGATTTTGCACGAACCCACCAAACCTTGCCGCCCTGTGGGCTTGGCCCATAACTTTGACCTGAAACCCGAAGATATGTCGGCCAAGGGCGAACCAGGCGATACCCACTACAGCAAGTGCCACCAAAAACCCAATATGGGCGCGCGTACCTTCAAACAATATTGGGAGAGTCGCGGAGTAATTGAACAGGCGGCTCTCCGGGAAGTTCATACCTTCGGGATCTTTCAAAGCACCATGAACCAAGACGCTCAGCAGCAGTACGGCGACATAACTCAACATCAGTGTGACGAGAATTTCGTTGGCGTTGAAGCGGGTCCGTAACAGAGCTGGGATCGCTGCCCAGGCCATACCTGCGAGTACGCCTGTTATGCACATTAAAGGCAGTATCCAAAATCCAGCGACATCATACAGCGCCAATGCTGTCCCGCCTCCTGCAAGCGCGCCAAGTGTGAACTGTCCTTCTGCACCAATATTCCAAACACCGGCTCTAAAGCCGAATGACAAGCCAATTGCGATCAAGATCAGCGGTGTTGCCTTAACAATCATCTCAGAGATTGAAAACCAGTCGCCGAGGGGCTGAATGAAGAACAGCCGCATTGCCTCTATTGGATCTTTGCCTAGCGCAGCGAAGATCAGCGTACCAGAAAATGCGGTCACAAGCACCGCGAGCGCGGGTGCCAGATAACCCATAGCCGGCGAAACATCCTTGCGGGGTTCAAGCCTGATCATGATGTAGGCCCGTTATAGGCTGGCTGCTGCGCGCCTCCCATTAAGATGCCGATCTCTTCCACGGTTATGCTGTTAGTTGGCTGCGGCGCAGATAAACGCCCCCCTGCAATCACACCAAACGTAGTTGAGACCGCCATGAGCTCATCCAAATCCTGCGAAATCAGCAGGACTGCAGCCCCATTGCTAGCGAGTTCCTGGATGGCGCGATGAATCGAGTCGGCAGCAGCAGCGTCAACACCCCAGGTTGGCTGCAGGATGGCCAGTACCCTTGGCTCCTGTAGGATTTCCCGCCCGATGATAAATTTCTGTAAGTTCCCGCCGGACAAAGTACGAGCATGTTTATCCACACCAGATGTGCGGACATCAAAAGCTGTAATGATCTTAGCCGCGAACGCTTTGGCAGCGCTCAACTTCAGAATGCCGCCGTGAACCATTCCCTGACTGGAACGTGCGGATAGCAGGGTATTTTCCCAAAGTGACATATCGGGTGCTGCGCCATGGCCAAGCCTCTCCTCCGGCGCTGCGCAGAAGGCAAATCCGCGCCGGTCAGTTGGGCCAAGACCACCAACCGGCTCCTGATCCAGCAAGATTGCATCACTTCGGGTCGTGCGCTCGCCACTCAGCACATCAAGAAGCTCACCCTGTCCGTTACCTGCAACGCCAGCAATCCCCAAAATTTCGCCAGCCCGGACTGTGAAAGAGATATTGTGCAGGGAGACACCGAAAGGATCACCGGCGGCAAGTGAAAGATTGTTGACGGTTAACCGCACAGCGCCGAAGTCTGCGGCTGATTTCTTTGGCAGCTCCAATTCCATGCCGACCATCATTTCGGCTAGGCTGCGCGCCGTCGCCTCTGTCGGATCGCAATGGCCAACGACTTTGCCACCGCGCAGTACCGTTGCCTTATCGCAATGGGCGCGGATTTCCTCAAGTTTATGGGAGATGTAGACGATCGAGCAGCCATCATCGACCAAAATGCGGAGCGTCTTGAAGAGATCATCCACTTCCTGCGGCGTCAGCACAGACGTTGGCTCATCCATAATTAGCAGACGCGGGTTTTGGAGAAGGCAACGCACAATTTCGACACGCTGGCGTTCACCGACAGAAAGGGAACCAACCGTCCGTTCAGGATCAAGTGAGAGGCCGTAAACGTCTGATACTTTGACGATCTTATCGTGCAGGTTACGACCGACATCTGCGGCATTCATGCCAAGCGCTACATTCTCGCTGACCGTTAGCGCCTCAAACAGCGAGAAATGCTGGAACACCATACCAACGCCGCGGGCGCGCGCATCCGAAGGCCGGTTTGGCGTGTAGGTCTCGCCGTCCAGTCGCATCGTCCCGCCATCGGGCCGTATAACGCCGTAGATCATTTTAACGAGCGTTGACTTCCCTGCACCATTTTCCCCTAGGAGGGCATGCATTTCCCCAGGTGCTATCGAAAATGCAACATCATCATTCGCGATCACCCCGGGAAATCGCTTAGTGACGCCAGTAAGCTCTAGACGAGGCACAGTCATCGAAGGGTATTCCCTGTCTCACCCAACAGAGCAAAGCTTTGGCTCAATACCTGATCTCCCATATTGGGCGTAGCGAGTGTCGCCGACGTTTGCCTGGGGAAATCAGGCAGCATCAGGCCCAGAAATTCAATAACGAAACATGGGCAAGCGATCATTGCGTCTGGCATTTCGCACCCCTGAGGCGATCTACAGATTCTTTGCAAGTCGTTCCCTGGATACTCGGATTCCGAAACGCAGCACCCTCGACCGTATCACAGCCCGAGAGATAACAGAATCAATAGCGTGAGATTGTGTCATGGTATACTTGACCAATCGGAGCTTCGCCACGGGTTGGAGGTAAGTCAATTTTTGCATTTACCGCTTACTGCAAACGCATTGATACAGTTTAAAGAGATGATCCAGTGCCAACTTTTTTTAGAGCATAAGAGGTGGCGCAGCAGATTTTGACATGCGAGATAAGTAGATTTTTGGCCCCCACTCCGGCAGCTTTGCCGGGACGAGACAGCGAAGATGACACAGCGACGCAGGCTGAACCTCAGCCGAGCCTTCAAGGCGAAAGTCGCGTTGGCGGCTTTGAAGGGCGATAGGACGATGGGCGAATTGGCGGCGCAGTTTGATCTGTACCCCAACCAGATCAAGCTCTGGAAGGATCAACTGCTCGGCGGCGTGACGAATGTCTTTGATGGCAGACCGAAGGCGTCACGGGAGCCGGAGATCGACGTCAAATAGCTGTATGCGAAAATCGGGCAGTTGACGCTGGAAAATGATTTTTCAGAAGGAGCGCTCGGCAAGGCAGTTCTCTCGCCGAGTGCAAGGAAATTAATGAACGTAGCCATAGGCTTAGCTTGATGCGGCAGGCCGACCTGCTCGAGATCAGCCGTGGCGTTCTGTATTATGTGTTACACCCTGTTAATGATGCGGACCTCAAGCTAATGCGCAGGACCGACGCGCTGCACATGGAATTCCCGTCCGCTGGCAGTCGCATGGTGAAAGGGCTGGTAAGGCAGAAAGGCTGCACCGCCAGGCGGCTCCATGTTGCGACCATCATGAAAACCATGAGCATCGTGGCGCTTTATCGCGGGCCCAACACATCAAAGGCGGCACCTGGCCAAAAGATATATCCCTATTTGCTGCGCAAGCTGGTCGTGGCCCGCCCCAATCAGATATGGGCCTTGGATATTACCTACATTCCCTTGGCCCGTGGGTTAGTTTACCTGGTCGCCGTCCTCGACTGGTTCAGTTGCAAGGTACTGGCCTGGCGGCTGTCAGTCACTCAGGAAACCGCGCTGCATTTGGCGGTGTTGAACGACGCGATCCGCCGGTTTAGCAAGGCAGAGATCATGAACACGGACCAAGGCAGTCAATTTACATCCATCGACTTGATCAAGGCGCTTAAGTACGCCGACATCCAAATCAGCATGGATGGAAAAGGCGCGTTGTGTGACAACGTCTTCGTTGAACGTCTCTGGCGGAGCAACGAATATGAGGAGGTCTGCTTGCGGGCCTACGACAGCGTATCAGTCGCCCGTAACAGCCTTGACCGCCATTTAACGTACTATGATACGCGCAGACCGCATTCATAGCTGGACGGGCAGACACCTGATCAAGCATATGATATTAACAGGCAGCCATCCCTTATAGTAGCGTAAACGAGCAGGGAAGCCACTCAGGAAAAGGCTCGAAGTTGTTCAGACGAAACAAGCTTCCTCGGTTTGGTTCGGGCAATTGCCCAGATTTATCGTAAGTCTCAAACTTGATGATTTAGGCTTTCAAGCTTTGGGCTCCGCAAACGGATTTAGAGGGGGTGGGACATGCCCAAAAAGGTGCTTTTAGTCTAGTGAGCCACTCTTTAGAAAGTATACTGTCGTAATCTTAAGATTAAGCTGAGATCCGATATCAGATCATTATTGTACAACGTCTTTTGGTGCCCTCAAACCGGCTTTTCCATGCAGCTCCCTTCCACAAGGCTTGCTATCCTGTGTCGAAGGCAGAGAGGCTCGCGACTTAACGCCTGTCTTTCTTCATTCTAGCCAGCTTGATAGTCCCTCGCCTCTATCCGCTTGATAGCTGGATCAAAGCCAAAGCCAGTTTCCTCAGACTTGGCAGGATTTTTTCCCTCAATGGCTAATCTATTGCGCAAGGAACCGGATCATCAAAGTGTTATTGTGTTAGGGTAATCCAAATAAGACACTGGTTAAGTTTAGGTAGATATAGTTCATGATGTCCACAGTAATGGCGCGATGTAAAAAGGCAGGTACCTTCGGCATTCCAACAGCAACGCGTTCCGTCGCTGTCGGCTCCCGAATGCCGCATATTGCACCGAACCTCGGGGCTGCTCCAAGTATTGCGATTGCCCACCCAGCCCGCGGGAAACTCCCGCCAAATTTTTTTCTAGACGTGGTTTAAAGTACCTTCTGTCATCCAGAAATTGCTGGAGGCAGATCTCAACCATGGATATCGACAACTTGGCGTCATGCACGCCCTCGGTTTTGCCGCCGTTCTTGAGCAGCCCACCCTGAAGAGGTCATGCCCCAAGAGCAGAGACCATCCATGCACTAACATTAATCCCGGACCACTCTGTGGGGGCTGACCACCGCAAAATTTGCGGCCTCGGTCCTAGCTGTGCTGGCGGGCGGCTCTGATGTTTGTCTGAAATTAATTACCACTCGCACTCTATCATAATAGCTCAGCCCCCATCGAGTGGCCCGAGTGTATTTTTAGTGCATGGATGGTCTCTGCTCTAGGGGCAAGAGGACTTAAAGGCCTAAATAGCCTTGGTTTCCAGCTTTGTTAACTGACAATTTCGCCTATGCGACCGACCCAGGCTTCGAGTGGAAGGCGTTTCTCCAGAGCATCTCCAAAGCAATATTAATTTGGTCACTCCACTCTCCGCATGGTTCAGCACGCAGCTGATAGTGGGCAAGGTCACGCCAGGGGCAGCGATGCCGAGGGTGGAGTAACCAAAATCTAAATTCGGTTTGGTTATGCGGAAGAGAAAGACCTTGCGCTGGAAGCATGGCCTGATCGCATAAGCGATACTATAAGATAGCAAGCAATCACAGGGAGCAAACCCAATACTCTGGCCTGCGTGCCGCCAGCCCTTGCGGCCATCTTACCACTAAAGCAGCGACTGGATATTCCCTAACTAAATATCAGGTGCGCTTCCGCTCACCCGTTTGAGGCTATTTCGCGTGAGGAATTGTTAGGGACCACATCCGACTGGTTAGAAAATATGACTTCGATGACGGTCCGACGGTTCCGTGGGTCCCGTACTCCGTCCTCCGTAAGGTGCGCTAATTGCGCTTCGCCCACTCCCGATATGCTGATTGTGTATTCATCCTGCCAACGCGTCTGGATTGCGTTAAACGCAGCGATGGCCCTGCCTATTGAAAGGTTCGCGTTGTAAGAGGCCGTTCCAGAACTATCAGCATGACCATCGATGTTCATATGCACCTTCAGACCATTCCAGTACTTGGCCGTAAAGGACAGCAAAAGCGCCAGGTCCTTACTTCGTGGCAAAACCTTATTGTGATCGTGGTAAAGAACGATTGATGCTTTTGCGGTTCCTTTTTCCGTGAATTTCATGTCAGCGATTTTTTCCAGTGCTGCCAGCGACTCACTGAAGGCAGATTGGCATTCTGCAATGTGGTCCTGCTGCCAGCCTTCCTCAGCTTGCTCAATCCAACAGTCATAGCTCGAGATAGCTTTTGCTAACTCTGAGCCACCTTTCTGGAAAGATAATACACGCGTCGCAATATCCAGCCGCCGTGCTGCTGCCTTGAGGTCAGCCTGAAAGCGTTTATCAATATTCCAGTCTGCAGCTTGCTCTCTTTGCGCGGCTGATCTGTCTTTAAGAATCCGAAGAGCCTTATCAGCAAAGTGACCTGCAGCCTGCCAGTCCACCATCTCGTTCGCCTCAAAGTTCGCGAATTGGAGATAGTCTTCGGCGATAGCACCTACGAATGTCGATCGATCAAACAAAGTATTATTCAGTTCGGCGACGTTGTTTGATCCACAAGCTGATAGCAGCACGGCAATGCTGGCCACAGACATAAGCTGAGTGAGTGTTTGAATTTTCATAATATGCTCCTGTGTATTTTGAGAGCATTAATCCAATGTTTTTGTGGTTAGAATCCGGAAAAATTAGGGTTTTTTCAAGTATCTCACATGAAATCACCAACACGTGGACAGACCGGTCAATCAATTGCCTTGACAACGGCAACGTAGCGAACGGGGCCGCAAGCCTCTAGATTATCGAACAGATAACAGGTGATTAGTAAGAGCCGGTCATTGCTGGATTCTGGGTAGATAATAGTTGTTCTTAAATCAAAGGCCTTGGTCTTGTGCGCGCGATATTTGAAAGTAGGCTTTCGAGTTCCGATTATAACTGCAGTCCCCCGCTTTAGGTCCTGCATAAATCCAAAGCGCCATTGACTAATTCGCCGCCTTCACCTCGGCCGCCAGGGCACACAGCACATCCTCCGTGTGCTCACCCAGCTTAGGCGAGGGGAAGCGAACCGGCGGGCGTTGCCCATCCAGCGTGATCGGCAGGGTCGTAATGCGGAAATCCCGGTCCGGCACTTGCTGCACCATGCCTACCGCCTCCAACTGCTCAGTCTTAGAGAGCGTAGCGATATTGTTTACCGGAGAGCACGGCACGCCCACGCTCTCGATCTTGGCTATCCAGTTATCTCCGGTATCGGCTTGCAATATATCCGCAATCATCGGCAAAAGTACGTGACGGTTCTCAAACCGTGGCGCTGGTTGGTTGAAGCGCGGGTCATCACACCATTCCGGCTTACCCAAGATCGGGGCCAGTTTCAGGAACAGGCGGTTATTGCCTGCTGCGATGCAGATCGGGCGGTCGGCAGTATCAAACACCTGGTACGGCACCAGATTGGCCGAAGCAGCACCCGTCCGCAATGTCTCTTCACCATTATGGTTATAGGCATTGAGCGGTCCGCTCACCCAATGCACGGCGCTTTCAAACAGGCTGGTGCCAATCACCTTACCCTTGCCAGTCTGTCGTCGCTCTTCCAGAGCAGCCAGAGCGCCAATCACTGCCCACATGCCTGTCGCGGTGTCATTGATCGCAGGCGCACAGAAAGTCGGCGGATCGTCCGCCCGGCCTGTCAGGGTCATCACGCCGCCATACGCTTGAGCCAGCGGGTCCATACCGGGATGCCCGTTCAACGGCCCTTCTTCCCCAAACGCGCTTACCACACAATAAATTAGGCGCGGATTGATCGCCATCAGGTGGGCCGGGCCAAAGCCGCCCTTCACAGCCACACCTGGCCGCAGGTTCTGGATGCAGATATCCGCCTGCTTTATAAGCCCGTAAAGTTTTTCCAGGTCGTCGGCAGATTTCAGATCCAGGATCACCGACTTCTTCGAGCGGTTGGTGGCATTGAACATAAGCGAGGCATCTTCGGTCGCCATCGGCCCCCACAGTCGCGCATCGTCACCACCTTCCGGCTTCTCAATCTTGATCACGTCCGCACCAAGATCAGCCAGGATCACCCCGGACAGCGGACCGGCGAGCGCTTGGCCGATTTCAACGACATTGATACCATCAAGCGGTAGCTTATTTTGAGACATTGGGCGGGTTCCTGCCAGTGTTCATTGATCCGACGCAAGCCTAACGAGCTTGCCAAACGGAAGCCAGCACCTGTTCCAAAATCGTTCACGAGCTTTCATTGCCGCGGGCGGCGCAGCTCTGCATCAATGAGGGAAATCAAAGCTGTACCAACTTCCTTTTCATCATGCGCCTCGGCGATTTTACCAACATGCTTCTGAATGAGAGGTTCGTAAATTTCCCACAGTCGAAGGCGCATTTCTCGCTCTGCCGCGCTCCAAACAGTCACAAAGAGGGTGATCACAGGCTATGGCAATGGGTTAGTGTCCAACGTGAAAGCAAAGCCACCCTCACGACAGAACGTGTTCATCGTTAGATAAGATCGGCTTTGTCTGGAACGCACGAAAACCAGAATCAAATTGACTCGAACTATCAAGACGGCGCCTAAGGGGCCATTGGCAGAAAATGGGAAAAAATTAATTAGGCTAAAAGTGGTCTAACAAACGTACCAATTGGCCTCCGTGTTTTATAATTACTATTAAAAATCAGATGGTTAATAGATAATCGTGGCGGACAAGGAGAAATTCACACCGGGTTAAGTTGATACGAACGAAGACAGACGCCGAAGGTGCCTCTTTCGTAGGAAATGACTTAGGTCGTTTTACCCTAACTCGCTGATAATTAGTATTTCGCACAAGAAACGAGAGATTAGATCCCACGATAAGGCTCGTAGCGCTATGCTGAGAGAGGTGATTGTGGAATGAGTTCTAGTGAATGGAAAAAAGAAATCATACGGGTCGGTGGGTAACTGCTCAAGTGGTTAGCTTTTTCCGCCCCGGCTGCATACAGCCTAAAAAATTATATTGTTTAAAAACGATACTTTACAGAACGATCAGTCGGGCAGTGAGTTGTAAATTTCGCCGATTCTGCTATCCAGATGAGCAGTTACCTACGCCGAACTCGGACACTTGTTTCTGATGAAGAATAAGATGGGAAACTTAAACTCGCACCACCGCTAATTTAGTTTATTGACAACCTTTTTAACTTTTTACTAGAAAATGCTCGCATCAGTATCATCATAGTCATATTTTTTATGCGTATTTGTAATTATTACCATTATGATTCAGCTTATTTTACTGACTTAAATAAAAACCTAGTAAAACATGGTAATATATCAAAATACTCAATAATCATTGATTATATTTTGTTTTAATAATTAATGAGCTTTCCGTAAAAAACACCTCTTCGTCATTTTGATTTATAAGAACCGCTCTATATTTTACGAACCCTATCTCAGGTTGACTCTTCGATAATTTAACTCCCAGAATTTCAATTTCACCAGATAGCGTATCCCCAGGTCGCACAGGATTTTTCCAAATGAGAGAATCGTGTCCGGGAGAGCCCAAGACAGTGTCATAGTTAAGAAATGAATCATGCATCATCCCCAACCAAACTAAGGCTGTCTGCCAACCACTAGATATAATTCCCTTAAAAATTGTTTTCGATGCAAGCTCTTCATTCGTATGAAATGGAAATGGATCATATTTTTTAGCAAATTCTTTTATATCATCCAACGATACAGATTTCTCACCGAGATTAAATTTCTGTCCTACGTAAAACTCGTTTGCATACATAAAAATGTCCTTTTGATTAATATTTAATTATTGCGAATTAATCTTTAAGTACATCGCCCTCTCTGATCAGCACAAATGTGCCCTCTGAGACATTAGAGTAGCGCCTCCTCTCTTCCTGAATATCATTCCATTCATTAGATGCCATAAGCTCGACAGCCCGATTATAGTCACGAAATTCTACAATTACGTGAATATCGTGAGGGCGCCCTTCTAATGCATGTGTTTCTGTTGCTCTAGACAAAAATTTTCCATCGTTCTTTTCAAGGAACGGCCCGATTTTTTTTGCGAAATTTTCAATAAATTCATTCTTGTTATTTATTTTAATTAAACCTATGAGATATCCTTTTTTCATTTAATAAATTCCTTTTTTATTTGTGATTATGAGCATGTCCAAATACTAGATATAGTAAAAGCTCGTACCATAGCTGTGTCAAGTTCCTTCGCAATGTAGTACATCACACCCAGATTGTGCTGGGCAGAGGCATCCCCCTGTTTCGCAAGAGGTGTCCATTCCCGCAGAGCAGTTGCGAAGTCAGCACTTTGGGCAGCGGTAAGACCCTTTTGGAAATCTTGGCTCCAAGACACTCCCGCACTTCCAAGCTGCAGGGCAACGGCAAGACAGATCGTGACGGTGAGGTTTCTCATACGGAAAGTCTCGCAGAAAGTGGAAATGAACCAAATACCCTTGTGGGAGGGCTATGGGCGACCAAGGCCATTTCGCAGCATGGGTTGCTAAGTGCTGGGCGTCAGTGACTAAAGTGCTTCAGCGATTTCGAAGAAGATGGGAATGGGCAGAGCGGCAGTAGCAGCCAGGCACCGGCTTCGTCTGGAACGCCCGGAAACCATAATGAAACTGACTTGAACTATCCGAGATGACGCCTGAGGAGCCGTTGGCAGCAAATGGGCAAAAATTAATTAAGCCGAAAGTGTACCAAAAAACGTACCCATCGGCCTGCGGGTTTTATAATTACTATTATAAATCATATGGTTAATAGATAATTATGGCGGACAAGGAGGGATTCGAACCCTCGGTACAGAATTATCCGTACGGCGGATTAGCAATCCACTGGTTTAAGCCACTCACCCACCTGTCCAAAACCGCATCGTTTTAAAGCAAACCGCACTGATAGGGAGGGTGAAGAGTTCTGTCAATCTCTATCTTGCAGATAAAAGTTATTGATATGAAGCCAGTTCGGCGCCACATCTGAGCAAGCGCACATCGGCATTGGCGAAGGTTTTAATTGGATGACGGTTCTTGCGCTTATTTTAGGCGCCGCACTTTTGCTTAGCGGCGCGGAAGCTATGGTCCGCGGCGCAGTTGCTGTTTCTCAGCACGCCGGGCTCTCCAACTTATTTGTGGGTGTCGTGGTCGTAGGGTTTGCGACATCAGCACCTGAGATGTTCATATCGATTGACGCCGCCTTACATGGGTTTTCCGATATTGCTGTCGGCAATGTCATAGGCAGCAATATCGCCAATATCTTGTTGGTACTAGGTGCCGGTGCTGCAATCAGCCCCCTTCCTTGTGAAGGCAAGGTGATCCAGCGTGATACCTCCATGATGGCTTTGGCAACAATATGCCTGTCGATAGCCTGCATCCTTGGCGGATATACGCGGCTCGCAGGCGCGATCATGGTTGCTGTGTTGGTAGCGTACATCATTTGGACTTTTATTGAGATGAAACGCACCGGCGTAGACAACGCAGACCTTGAGGAACTTGGCGTGCTCTCAAGCGGCCCGTTATGGCGCGCAACAGCCATTGGCGTGGCCGGGTTGATCGCTCTGCTTGTTGGCGCGGAGATGATGGTTAATGCCGCTGTAGGCGTCGCACAGGACCTTGGCGTTTCGGATAGGGTCATCGCCGTTTCAATGGTAGCCGTGGGCACATCACTGCCAGAACTGGCGACGGTCATTATTACTGCCCGCCATGGCCATGCTGATATGGCTGTTGGTAACGTGCTTGGCTCTTGCGTATTCAATGTATTTGGCGTGCTGGGATTATCAGCGTTAGCCGCCCCGCTTCTTATCAATCCATCGGACTACATGGCGGATGTGGCAGTTACCACATTCGCGGCTACTGCCCTGCTAGCCATGATCCTGTTTAGAGGCATGGTTAATCGCAGCACTGGTATTCTTATGTTAGGGAGCTATTCGGCATATATAGCTTGGCTATACATTGAAGGAGCAGCGCTATGAGGGTGCAGGAGTACGGCACTGTATTGAACGACTACTTCTTTGGCCGCTGCAGGTCCGCTGAAGGCCAGCGGGCGCTAAAAGCATTTATTACAAAACTTGCCAATGAGGCTTCAAGCCGCAAATCCGGATAGTCCAGTCATTACTGCACCTTCGTCTTAGCGCTGCATTATCAGACATCGTCCTTGCCAAGTGCATCGCTCGGGTCATTTGATTCTAGGCAATCCCAGCCACACCGCCTTCAGCATGATGATGCTCTGCCCATAGGCTTGCTCGCTAATAAGTAGGGCTGCGGACAAAGCCCAGTAATCGCCCCCCCCCGCCGAGCATTGCCTGGCGGGCTTTTCGTATCGGGTTGGAGGTGGGCTGTGCTAGTTCAGGACAATCTCCACCCGGCGGTTTTGAGGTTCACGAACACCATCGCGCGTTGGAACAAGCGGCTCACGCTCGCCACGGGCATAGATGATGATGCCTTTCTCTGGAACGCCATTGAAAATCAAACCACGCTTAACGGCATTGGCCCGGCGGCGGGAGAGACTATCATTGTAACGGCCACTGCCAGAGCGGTCCGCATGGCCAGTAATATCAATCCGTATAACCGCAACTTGGCGGGACGCGGATGCAGCGGCACGGATAACCTGTTGGCCATCGGTGCGGATGGAAGCGCTATCGAAGTCAAAGAACACTAAGAAAGGCCGTTCCGCTGGTGCCCGAATAGCTGGGGCTGCTGCCAAGAGCGGTGGCGGAGCGCGACGAACCGGCGGGCGATAAGCCGGCGGTGGTGGTGCCACTGGACGCGTAATGAACCGCGGTGCAGGCACAGTTGGCGGCGAAGTGTGCGCTAGCGGCTCTGACCGATCGTCGAGTGAGCCGAAGTGATAGCGAAGCCCAACCATGAGCGTGTGATTGCGGTTTTCGATTTTCGCAGCGCGGCCAAGGTTACCGCCCTCGACTTTCGTCGAGCCTAAATAGCGATAGTCGGCAAAGCCTTCAAAGTTGCCGCCGAGTTCAACACTAGCACCGAAAATACCCTGATAGGCAAATGCAAGTTCTTCGCCAAGCGATTGGTATTCAGCATATGCGCCGCCGATACCCGCACCGATATACGGCGTGATCGATGAGTCAATATCCATGTCATAGTAAAAGTTGACCATCGACGCGACTGTATGGAAGCTGCTACCCGGGCTGGTATTAATCGCGCCAATACCTGTGTTGGCTACTGCAGCGTCATCTGTGGCGTTGATCCGGTAAGACAGCTCATATTCAATACGTGGGCCACCGAACGCATACCCGACAACACTCATCAATGCGCCGCCGAGAACAAATTCAGCTTTACCACTCAAGCTCGTACCTTCAATACCAGCACCTTTATGATAGTTGAGACCACCACCGGTACCGATATAAATCCCCCCGCGCGGGCCTGCTTGCGCAATCGTCGGCAACGCCATCATGGCAGCCGTTATTACGCCAACAAAGCGTTTGATCATAGTCGCTCCCACCTCAATACTCCGGGACGCCCCAATCTCCGGCACATTTCTATCATTTATGCGCGCAAAGTCCAATAAAAACACTTCAGTAAAAAGCGTAGCCGCTTCTACGCCACGTCAAGGTTACCACGCCGAAACTACAGTTAATTCCAAAACCTTTGTAGAGGGAACCAACCATGGCCTGACCGAAGCGCGTTCACACGACAAACCATAGCCGCGATGCATTAGAGACTGTACTCGATCTCATTAAAGTCAAACTCCAATCCATGGAAGTATTTGATCACGATGATGCCTATAAGCCTAAAGCCTTGGCCAGCCCCGGTCTGAAATTGCATCAATTCTTGGGCTGACCTTACAGCCTGTTGTGCCGCCGCAGCCCGCACCAGCTACAGCCCAGACGCGCAGAGCCTGCGCCCAAGGTATGGCCTAATCAGTTTTGCCAATCACACTTAGCCATCAAGTTTCGCTTTAAGCATTGCGTTGACTGATGCTGGGTTTGCTTGCCCCTTGCTGGCCTTCATCACCTGGCCAACAAAAAAACCAATCAACTTGGGCTTGCCACGACGATATTCTTCAACCTTATCCATGTTTGCCTGCATAACCTGATCGACGAGCGCTTCAATCACGCTGTCATCCGATATCTGTGATAACCCCAACTCATCTACCACAGTCTGAGCGGGCTTGCCCTCCGCCCACATTGCCTCAAAAGCTTCTTTCGCCTGTCGACCAGATATCTTGCCTGCCTCGATCATATCGACAAGTGCGCCGAGTTCTGCAGCAGGAACCGGGGCTGCACCGATTGCCACATCATCCTTATTCAGACGACCAAACACTTCACCGGTCACCCAATTGGCGACAGCTTTGGCGTCCCTGGATTCTGCGGCGGCCTCAAAATAAAGCGCATTGTCACGGTCTGCTGTCAGGACATCAGCGTTATAGGCTGTTAGCCCAAGCTCAGTGACGAACCGGGCTTTCTTCGCGTCCGGTAATTCCGGCATGCAAGCACGCAATTTATCCACATAAGACTGCTCTAACACTAGGGGCGGTAGATCCGGGTCTGGGAAATAGCGGTAATCGTGGCTTTCTTCTTTGCTGCGCATGGAACGCGTTTCGCCACGGTCTGGATCAAACAGCCGGGTTTCCTGGACAATAGCGCCGCCATCCTCGAGCACTTCCACCTGCCGACGCGCTTCGAATTCAATTGCCTCACGGATGAAACGGATCGAGTTGACGTTCTTGATTTCACAGCGCGTTCCAAGATTATCTCCAGGCCGCCGCATCGAAAGATTGACGTCACACCGGAGTGAGCCTTCCTCCATATTGCCGTCGCAAACACCGAGATAACGCAGGATTGCCCGCAGCTTTGTGACATAGGCTGCAGCCTCTTCAGCGTTGCCGATATCAGGCTCGGAGACGATCTCCATCAAGCCAACGCCAGCACGGTTAAGGTCCACTAAGGTACGATAGGGGTCCTGGTCGTGAATGCTCTTCCCCGCATCTTGCTCCAAATGCAGCCTTGTGACGCCAATCCGCTTCGTGACACCGCCCTCAAGTTCGATGTCTAACCATCCGCCTGATACAATGGGGTCGGAGAATTGCGATATCTGATAACCGAGCGGTAGGTCCGGGTAGAAATAGTTTTTGCGGTCAAAGATCGATTTCAGATTGATCGTGGAATTCATGCCAAAACCGCTTAGAACGGCGGCTTCAACACATCGCTGGTTGATTACCGGCAGCATGCCCGGCATGCCAGCATCCAAAAACGCCACATGATCATTCGGCGCGCCACCAAACTCAGCTGAAGCTGAGGAAAACAGCTTTGCTTTTGATGCGACTTGGGCGTGGGTTTCAAGCCCAATCACCATTTCCCATGCACCATCGCGACCTTCAATTGTGCTCATGGCTTTGCTCCGGCAAGCAAACGTGGCGTGTTGTCGAATCCGGCGGCGTCTTCGATGGCCTGCCCCATCTGCAAAACGGAGGCTTCATCAAAGGGCTTACCAATAATCTGTAGACCCAGCGGTAGGCCAGCTGAGGAAAAACCAGCGGGGACAGATAGGCCCGGTAGACCTGCCATGCTCGCAGGCACGGTGAAGATGTCGTTCATGTACATAGCGACAGGGTCATCCACGTCGGCTGCTGCAAACGCAGCACTTGGCGTTGTCGGCGTTAGCAGCACATCGACATCGTGAAAGGCAGCGTTGAAGTCATTGGCGATGAGTGTGCGCACTTTCTGTGCCTGCTTGTAATAGGCGTCGTAATATCCAGACGACAGCACATATGTTCCGATGAGAATACGCCGCCTCACCTCTTCACCGAACCCTATACCGCGCGTATTGGCGTAAAACTCAGCTAGGTCACCGCCGTTTTCACGGACACAGTAGCGCACACCGTCATACCGGGCGAGATTTGAGGATGCCTCCGCGAGTGCCACAATATAATAGGCGGGTAAGGCCATTTTAGTCATGGGCAGGGACACATCAACGATCTCTGCACCAGCTGCCTTTGCCATCTCAACGCCTTGCTGCCAAAGGGCATTGATCTCTGCAGGCATCCCGTCCGTGCGATACTCGCGTGGTACGCCGACACGCATGCCTTTAACGCCGCCTGCAAGTACGGCTTCAAAATCCACCGCCTCAGCAGTCGCCGATGTAGAGTCTTTCGGGTCATGGCCGGCCATAGAACCCAGCATGATCGCTGCGTCCTGCACAGAACGGGTTATAGGCCCCGGTTGGTCCAATGAAGATGCAAACGCCACAACGCCCCAACGCGAGCAGCGCCCATAGGTCGGCTTCATGCCAACAACACCGCAGAGTGCAGCCGGTTGCCGAATTGATCCGCCCGTATCAGTCCCCGTCGCCGCGATAGCCGCGCCTGCAGCAACCAATGCCGCTGATCCGCCAGATGATCCGCCAGGTGTTAAAGGTGCGGCGGCACCTTCAGGCGTCCAAGGGTTGGTTACCGGGCCAAAGGCACTCGTGATATTGGCTGAGCCCATGGCGAACTCATCCAAATTCGCCTTTCCAAGTAGGACTGCGCCATCAGCCTTCAGCTTGCCAGACACTGTCGATTCGTAAGGCGGGTCAAAATCGCCTAGAATCTTAGAGGCTGCCGTTGTTCTCACACCTTCGGTACAGAACAAATCTTTCTGCGCGATAGGCATTCCAGTCATCGCCGCGGCAGTCCCTGCCTGCAATCGCGCATCCGCTGCATCTGCATCAGCCAGTGCTCGTTCTGGCGTTTCAGTAATGAATCCGTTCAGGGGGCGGGCATCGTCAGCTGCTGCCAGATAGGCCTCAGTCAGCTCGCGGGCAGTGAATTGCTTGTGCGTCAAGCCTTTGCGAGCACCAGCGATATCCAGGCGCAGGAGGTCAGAGAGTGCGCTCATGACTATTCGATCACCTTCGGGACACCAAAATATGGGCCCACAGCATCCGGTGCGTTGCGGACAACAGCGTCAGCTTGGCCGCCATCGTTCACTACATCCTGGCGCAGCGGTGCCATTGCTGTGCCGACACCAACCAGCGGCACGACGCCAGAGGTATCAACGCTGTTCAGCTGCTCTACCCAGTTCAATATCTGGCTGAGCTCGCTCGCCAGGCTATCCAACTCGCCATCAGCAATGTTGACTCGCGCCAATCGAGCGATGTTTGCGACTGTATCGCGGTCCAGGGACATGAAATGCTGTTTCCTTGATTTTGAGGCAAGACTCCCGCCGAGCTAAATACGGAGCATAAGCCGGAATATAGCGGGGGAAACCTTGCCTAACGTTGTGCGTCGCGACTACCATTCCGAATGTCAATCTGCAAGCCTCAACAACTCTTAAAAGCCCTACCGGCAGGCTCTCGGCTGCTTGGGCTGGATGTCGGCGCACGCACAGTAGGCGTCGCCGTGTCTGACATAAACTTGACGATCGCAACGGCACGAACGGTTGTCCCGCGTGGGCGAAAGTTCCAGCTGACCGCAGATGCTTTGTTTGATCTGATGGACGAAACGGCTGCGGGTGGTGCCATCATCGGACTTCCACTCGACCTGTCTGGTCGTACTGGGCCACGAGCGCAAGCATCCAAAGCCTTCGCCTATAATTTCATGGCCATTCGTGAGGTGCCAGTTGCATTCTGGGATGAACGCCTATCTTCTAATGCGGTCAATCGCGCAATGTTAGAGGCTGACTTGAGCCGCGCCAAGCGGGATGCAAATATTGATAAAGCCGCTGCCGCCTTTATATTGCAAGGGTTTTTAGATCACTTACAAAATAGTCCGGCTTAATTTTAAAGATGGACGGTGGCGTCCTGACTGCACTGTATGGCTTCAGAAACTTATTAAGCATTAGGTCATTTTGACGAATGGCGTATCCAGAATTTGGCAGCGGCGAGTTCGACAAATCCAAGGTAAATGTCAGTCGTTTTAACGTACCGTTTAACTTGGCGACTTGCATTTTTTAGCTTGTTGAACCATCGTTCGACGAGGTTTTGCAGGGCATAGATGTGGCCAACAACAGATGCCTGGCTCTTGTGGTTTTTCCGCGCCGTAATGACCGTGCTTCCACGGCGCGACTGTCCGTGCAATCCAAAAAAAATCGCCATCCAACATAAGGCTATGATTAACTGCCTTGCGCCCGTTGGGCTGGCGCACCGCCGCCAAAAAAGGTTCGAAAACGCCCACTCCTTTTTCCTGGCAGCATGATGTCTGGCGGCATTACCAACGGCGTTTTCCGGTGCATAAAGCGGTGTCTAAATCGCGCGTGCACAAGCGCAGACGCGGCTCTCGCCGCACCAGATTAAACCTCAGCAATTTCACGTTTATCAGTTCCACATCTATGCTGATCGTCGACCAATACATCTGTTTAGCCTAAATTGGTCTGGACTTGACACGCGCGATCGCGCGCCCCTCAGGCTTTGGACTGACCGGTCCTTGCAGGACTATTTTGCACAAATCAAGCAGGCAGGCTTCACCACAATTCGCCTGCCCGTCTCACCAGATTTACTGGGCAACCGCAAGCAGGGTATCAATTTGGTGCAGGAGGTCAGATATGGCCCCAGTGACCTGAAAGTATTGACCCAAACTGTTGATTCTGCGGAACGCGCCGGCCTTTCAGTGGTTCTTGACTGTAGCGGCCATGGTTCCAGGGTTAGCGGTGGCAATGCGCCTGCCCCTATGCTCAGGATGGCAGATACAAAATTGAGGATTGGCTGAACGATCTGGCCGGAATAACCCTATTCGCCCGGCAACGCCACTATGTTGCCGGAATTGACCAGTTTGATGAGTCGCCGGATATTTCCTGGTCGGAATGGAAGGGCTTGGCAGAACGGGGCGGCCAACAGCTATTGCTCTGCAAACCTAGACTGCTTGTCTTTGTTCAAGGCGTAGCTGAAACGCGGACTGATATCGCTGGATACGGCCCATTCTAGGGGGGTCAAACTTTGTTGAAGCTATCCGCCGCCCCATCAAAAATGACGTGATCCCAGCCCACAAACTGGTGCTAAACCCGAAAGTCCACGGATCAGAGGTTAAAATTATTTCTTGCTGCAGGAAAGCTGTATATCTACATAAGATAACGCCGATTTTAGATGCGCAATTCGGCCAAAATTGCAATCTCGAACGCTTTGTGTGCTGGTCAGTTCGGCGGCAAGTATCGTCGCGGCACCAAAAACGCCAATTGGTAGGATGCTTTCGTCTCATATATAAACAAGCGTCTAGGCATGTCTCATTGCTGGTTCTACTGGCAGTTAAACCCGAATGCCTGCGCTACCGGCGGTGTGTTGGGAGAGGATTGGCAATCTTCGAATAGCCGAACGCTTTCCTTACTAAGGTGCCTCAAAAGCGCGGCTTGCTTAAGGTAAATATTTCGATCTAGGTGTACGGTCGTTAGACATCAGATTGTCGGCCTTTTCTGTATCTTCTACAAGACGTTGAGGTCAGGCTCGTGCCCCATCAACCATGCGCCGACGCTTTGCATATGCGTCTTTCGGCCCTGGAGCTGCTGCGTCACGGTGTGGATATCCCGGAAACGGCGCTCGAATGGTCCAGACGCGAAGATTGCGTCAGCACCTGCCAAATCATAAAGCGCATTAACTGCCTCCTTAGCCTCATGAATTGCGAAGGTTGAGGCTAGACGGATACGTGCCCGTCCTACCGGGCTAAGGCTTCCGCTCGCTAAAGTTTCCGCCCATACTTGTTCTGTCTCCTGCATCAAGAGCGCCCGGCTTGCCATAATTCTGGCAGATGCAGTCGCAGTCTCAGCCTGCGCCACAGGACTGTTGGCAACCGTGGAGTTAGCCATGCGCGGCACCTTGCCCTGCGCAAACTGCAGAAAATCGCCTAGAAAGCCCTGTGCAATGCCCAGCGCCACACCGGCAAACCCAGTCGCATACATTGTCATCGCTGGATAACGATAAAGCGGTGCTGAATATGTGCGGACCCTGGGGTCATCCCGCAAGGTTGTATAAGCCGTCGGAACGAACTTATTCTCCAGCTTATAGCCATCGCTGGCCGTACCGCGTAGGCCTATCACATTCCAAATGTCTTCCATCTCAATGTCAGCAGCTGGCAGTAGAAACGTCCGTAGCTCCGGCTTCCCGGCGCTGTTAAGAACAGTATCACCATTAGCACTTTTGACTGGCGTATGGGCACCAAGCCATGTCGCATGTCGGCCACCACTCGCGAACATTAAATTGCCGGACACAGTAAAACCGTCTTCTGTTTGAACTGCTTCAGCCTTCCCTGGCCCCCAGGCCAGGACTGCGCGGGGATCATTACCCCATATCTCATTTGCGACATCCGATGCCAGATATGCAGCAGTCATCGCACACCCATTGGCTTGGCAAAGGCACCATGCAACGCTTGCGTCGTGGCGGGCAGCGGCTTCGATCGCAGCGAGGAACTGGGCTGGCGTCGCCTCTTCGCCGCCATATGGCTTGGGCAACAGCATCCGAAACAGGCCAGCATCATGCAGCGCATCTAGCAAATGTGGCGGCAATCGTCGGTCAGATTCGACTACATCCTTATTGGAATCAATCAGGCTCCCAAGCAACGCTGCACGATGTTCAGGCGGCGTATCAAACGCCCTTTTTGAAGTCATGCCATCCATGATTCCCACCGATTGGTTTCGTAATAGAAGATAGACTAAGCTTGATAGCCAGGCGATTCCAACGTCAAGCTATGTCCGAACCAAAATACATCAAGCCAGACCGTCTCAAAGGATTGCACTATGACCGCCCCCATGAATGGCGCTGAAAGCCTTGTTCGCAGCCTCGTCGCGAGTGAAGTGAATGTATGCTTCACGAACCCCGGCACATCTGAAATGCATTTTGTCGCGGCACTGGATAGCGTTCCAGGCATGCGCTGCGTGCTGGGATTGTTTGAAGGCGTCGTCACCGGGGCTGCAGATGGATACTATCGCCTGTCTGATAAGCCCGCCTCCACACTCCTGCATTTGGGGCCTGGTCTCGCGAACGGCTTGGCGAACCTGCATAACGCAAAGAAAGCGCATTCCGGCATCGTCAATGTGGTCGGCGATCACGCCACTTATCATCTGGAACACGATGCACCGCTAACATCTGATATTGAGGCCGTCGCAGCGCCTATGTCTAATTGGGTGAAGTCCTCGCCAAAGGCTGAAGGCATTGCCGCTGACGGCGCACTGGCGGTTGAGGCAGCCCATACGGGTGCTGGCCAGATTGCGACCCTTATCCTGCCAGCAGATACCGCTTGGAATGACGGCGGTGCGCCCGTGACAGCAAACCCACCTGCCCCACGCGTCTCGGCAGATAAGGACGCAGTCGTTGCTGCTGCCAAGGCACTGACCGCAGCTGGCTCTGGCGGGATGTTAATGCTGGGTAATGTCGCACTTCGTGAATCCGCCCTCAATCTGGCGGGCCAAATATCAGCAAAAACAGGCTGCCGGTTGCTCTCTGAAGGCCAGAACGCCCGCCTGCAACGTGGTGCGGGCCGTGTGAAGGTTGAACGCGTACCGTACGTAGTTGAAATGGCGCTTGGCGTTCTGAGAAACGTGACACATATGGTGCTTTGCGGAGCAAAGCAGCCGGTCGCTTTCTTTGCTTACCCAAACAAGCCCAGCGTTCTTACGCCTGAAGGTTGCCAGATCACGAAACTGGCGACCGTGGATATGGACCTCGAGGGCGCCCTCGAAGCACTGGCCGCTGAACTCGGCTGCATGCATGAAGCTCCCGCCCATATGGCTGACTTGGCACGCCCAGACGCCCCTTGCGGCGAAATCACGTTGGAGAAGATTGCGGCTGTCCTTGGCGCACACTTGCCAGAGAATGCAATTGTCGTCGACGAATCAGTCACCTCAGGGCGCGGGTTCTTCCCGCTGACAGCAGGTGCTCCGGCTCACTGCTGGCTAAATGGCATGGGCGGCTCTATCGGCTACGCCATGCCGGTATCCGTCGGCGCTGCAGTTGCAGCACCAGACCGTAAAGTAGTAACACTAGAGGGCGATGGCAGCGGTATGTATACCATGCAATCGCTCTGGACGATGGCGCGCGAGAACTTGGATGTAACAATTATCGTGTTCGCCAATCGGGCTTATAAAATCCTGCAGGGCGAGCTCACAAACGTTGGTGTGCAGAACCCTGGCCCTCGCGCCGTCGATATGTTGACCCTTGATCGTCCGACCATCGATTGGACCAGCATGGCAAGAAGCCTTGGTGTCGAATCAAGCCGAGCATCGGACTGTGATGAGTTAATCCGCGCCCTTAACCACGGCCTTGCAAGCGACGGCCCATATCTCATCGAACTCGTTATGTAAGCAACCGCTCGCGCCAGTGTGACTGGCATTTAGCCACAGAACCGCCATGTTGTTCAGCATCTGCATGAAAGGCTGATCTTCATGGCGAATTCTGATCTCACTCCCGATCTCTGCATCATCGGGGCCGGTTCTGCCGGTCTTTCGATTGCAGCTGGTGCCGTTCAGATGGGTGCCACTGTTGTTCTAATAGAACGCGGCGAAATGGGGGGCGATTGCCTGAATTACGGCTGCATTCCATCGAAAGCGTTGCTAGCAGCTGGAAAACAGGCCGATACGCTCCGCAATGGCTCAAAATTTGGCATTGCTGGGGTTGAACCCGAAGTCGATTTTAAAGCCGTCATGGCACATGTCCACGGGGTTATCGAGGCGATTGCGCCGGTAGATAGCCAGGAACGGTTTGAAGGCCTTGGCGTTCATGTCGTCCGAGAAGAAGCGCGCTTTAAGGACAAAAACACGGTAATTGCAGGCGATCATGTCATCCGCCCGCGCCGCATTGTCATCGCGACCGGTTCAGGGCCAGTAGCGCCGCCCATTCCGGGCTTGGCCGACGTGCCCTACCACACCAATGAAACCATATTTCACAATGAGGTTCTGCCCTCGAAGCTGATTATCGTCGGTGGCGGGCCGATTGGGGTCGAGATGGCGCAAGCGCACCGCCGGCTTGGTGCTGACGTTGTTGTGCTAGAAGGGTCTAAAGCACTCTCCCAGGATGACCCGGACCACGTGGCTGTCGTCCTGAACCAACTCCGGTCTGAAGGCATAGAGATAAAGGAAGAGGCAATGGTCGAGGCCATCGCCATGCGCGGCGAAGATTATATCGTTATGTTAAACGGCGGTGAGCAGGTAACTGGTAGTCACCTATTAATCGCGGCTGGCCGGGCCCCAACTCTGGATGGGCTGGACCTTGAAGCAGGCGGCGTTGAACGCAATCGGCGGGGCGTCGCTGTCAATAAGCGACTGCGGAGTACGTCCAACCGACGCGTGTATGCCGCTGGCGATGCGGCTGGCAAACTACAGTTTACCCACGTCGCCGGATATCATGCGGGCATTATCATCCAGAACGTTCTTTTCCGGCTTCCCGCCAGCGCCAAGCATGATGCTATTCCTTGGGTCACCTATTGCGACCCAGAATTGGCGCAGGTCGGCCTAACCGAAAGCCAAGCTCGTGCGCAATATGGAGACACTATCCGCGTCCTCCATTGGGATTTCACGGAGAATGATCGCGCACAATCAGAGCGGCGCACAGATGGCTTAATGAAAATAATGACAGCAAAAAATGGCCGTATTCTTGGCGCATCCATTGTTGGCCACGGTGCGGGAGAAATGATTGGCGCTTGGGCAATGGTAATCGGTCAAAAATTTAAGATCAGCAGGATCGCCCAATCCGTATTCCCTTATCCGACAAGGTCCGAGGCATCAAAGAGGGCTGCAGGTGGATATTATACGCCCAAATTATTCAGCGATCGCACAAAAAGGATGGTTAAGTTGCTGTCTAATTTGGGTTAATTGTAGATTTTACATTTCGTCAATAAAGTCGCTTGCGCGATTGCGACAGATCGTCCTAACATTTCTTCCAAGCAAAACAGCGCGCCAGACGCTGGCTGAATAATTACAGGGAGGACGCTTGATGCTCGACGTGAGCAATGGCGGCGGCGATTCCGATGCGGTCCTGAGCGTGCGTAGCGTGGCCAAAAGTTTTGGCGGCGTGAAAGCCGTAAGGGGAGTCAGCCTTGATGTACAGCGCGGATCGATCTTCTCGATTATCGGCCCAAATGGTGCTGGAAAGACCTCCCTCGTAAATATGATCAGTGGCTTTTACAAGGCCGACCAAGGCTCAATTACGTTTGATGGGACGGAGCTTATCGGCAAACGCCCCAGTCAGATCGCCGAGCAAGGCATCGCCCGCACTTTTCAGAACATCGCACTTTTCCACGGCCTGACCGTCCTCGATAATCTGATGCTTGGGCGCCATGTCCGCATGAAGTCCGGCATTCTAAGCTCAATTCTATATTGGGGTGCCGCGCAGAAGGAAGAGGTCGAGCACCGCAAACGTGCGGAGGAGATTATCGACTTCCTTCGCATCACTGACCTCCGGCGTATGACAACCGGCGAACTTGCGTACGGCTTGCAGAAGCGCGTGGAGCTTGGCCGGGCCTTAGCGCTCGACCCCACCCTCCTCCTCCTAGACGAGCCCATGGCCGGCATGAATCAGGAGGAGAAAGAGGACATGGTTCGCTATGTCCTCGACGTAAACGCTGAATTCGGCACAACTATTGTGTTGATCGAACATGACATGGGCGTCGTCATGGACATCTCGGATCACATCGTCGTGCTGGACCAGGGTGAGAAAATCGCTGACGGCACACCTGAGGTCGTCAAAGCGGACCCCTCTGTTATTCGCGCCTATCTCGGCGCTTCGCATCTTCAAGAATAGGGAGCCCGCACAATCCATGCTTGATGCGCAATCCATACCGGCCGCTGTTCTAGACAACGCCAAGAATCGCAGCGACAAGCCAGCCATGCGTGAGAAGTATCACGGCATCTGGCAGACCTACACCTGGGCCGAGTATGAGGCAGAGGTACGCCAGTTTGCTCTTGGCCTAAAGTCACTGGGTTTTGGGCTTGGTGACAAACTGAGCGTAATCGGCGACAACCGCCCTCGCCTATATTGGGCGCAGATCGCAGCGCAGGCTTTAGGTGGCGCGGCAGTGCCAGTATTCCAAGATTCAATCGCTTCAGAGCTAGCCTATGTTTTGGCTGATGCGGATACGTCATTTGTCGTCGCGGAAGACCAAGAACAGGTCGATAAAATCCTCTCCATCATAGATCAGCTTCCTAACTTAAAAGGTATCATCTACGACGATGGACGTGGGCTTGGCGAATACGAAGACACGCTTTTGAAATCCTTCGATAGCATTCAGAATATGGGTAAATCCGCTGATAGCGCATCCTATGAGAGCGATGTACGGGCGATCACGGCCGATACCATCGCATATATGTGTTACACATCCGGCACGACCGGTCAGCCCAAAGGCGTGATGCTATCCCACGGTAATATGCTGTGCGTCGGGCGTGCGTTCACAGCCGTCGAAGACGTTCGTGAGACGGATGATTTTATCTCCTACCTGCCAATGGCTTGGGTTGGGGACGCAACATACAGCGTTGTCACCAGCATTCTGACAGGGGCTTCGACAAACTGTCCCGAAAGCCCGGAGACACTGCAGCGAGATCTACGTGAATTAGGCCCAACTGGCATGATCGCGGCACCCCGCGTTTGGGAAAGTATCCTTTCCGATATTCAGGTTAAGGCTGAAGATCTTTCTGGCATCAAACGGGCTGTGTTCAATAAATTCAGGGATGCAGCGATTGAATATCGGCGCAAGGAAGAGGAGGGCGAAAGTCTATCTGGCGGCGATAAATTCATGCAGTTCCTTGGGGAATACCTTGTCTATGCCCCGGTTCGGGATCAATTCGGCCTGCGCCGTTCGCGTTGGGCGCTCACAGGCGGCGCACCGCTAGGGCCAGATACATTCCGCTTTTTCCGCGCCTTCGGGATCAACCTGAAGCAGGTTTATGGCTCCACGGAAGTCAGCGGTTTAGGCTCCATACAATCCAATACCAATGCCAATCCGGACACCGTTGGCAAAGCTTGCGAGGGCATCGAAGTCCGCATCTCTGAAAATGGCGAAGTACTTGTGAAAAGTGGTGGCGTCTTCAAGGGGTACTATAAGAATGATGAGGCGACGAAAGACGCCTTCATCGACGGCGAATGGTTCAAAACTGGCGACGCCGGTGTGCTTACGGCTGATGGTGAGTTGACGATCATTGATCGCGCGAAGGATGTCGGCAAGCTAATGGATGGATCTGCCTTTGCACCACAGTTCATTGAAAACAAACTGAAATACAGCGCATATATCAGCGAAGCGATCTCATTTGGGCATGAACGGCCCCATGTTTGTGCCATGATCGCAATTGATTTTAATACCGTTGGTAAATGGGCTGAACGCATTGCTTTGCCATACACGAATTACCTCGATTTGGCGCAGAAGAACGAAGTGCGCCAGCTCATCAGTGATGAAGTCGCCCGGATTAACCGGACTTTGCCAGACGCTTTACAGATCAAGCGATTTCTGATTCTAGGTAAAGATTTCGACGCAGATGACGCGGAAATCACCCGGACAAGAAAACTTCGCCGAGACTATATCGCAAAACACTATGCAGGCGTAATTGACGCCTTCTATGGCGGTCAAAATGCGGTCGACCTGCGAGCAGAAGTGACATTTGAAGATGGACGGAAAAGCCATGTCGATATGCGCCTTTCTATCCAAGATGCGGCTTAGGGAGAAATAGGATGGGTGATTTACCCTTTGCCATTGAGCTAGCCGGTCAAGGCGTCGCCAATGGGCTGATGTACTCGCTGGTCGCACTCGGGTTTGTGCTGATCTACAAGGCGACCGACGCGATCAACTTCGCCCAAGGCGAGTTTGTCATGATCGCGGGTATTGTGATCGCTGCCCTCGCAAGTGATGCCTACGGCTTCCCGCTTTGGTTGGCCTTGTTCGCAGGGTTGGTATTCATGGTTCTTTTTAATATTGGCCTAGAACGCGTCGTTTTAAGGCCACTCATTGGCCGCCCCATTGTTTCTATCATCATGGCAACCATTGGTCTGGCAGCGATATTGCGTGGCTTTGGGCCAATGGTGTTTGGCTCTGCCCCTCGCGGCCTAGCCCTCCCCATCCCGGATGCTCCAGTGATTTTTGGCCCGTTCTTCTTCTCTCCCATTCAGCTTGTTGGTGCCGGTGTCAGCATCCTGTTCCTACTTGGGTTTGGTTGGTTCTTTCTAAAAACGCGCAAAGGCGTGGCCATGCGCGCGGTAGCGGACAGTCATCAGGTGTCTTCCGCAATGGGCATCAACGTTGAGAAGTATTTTGCTTTGGCTTGGGTAATGGCAGGTGTTGTGGCCATGCTGGGCGGCGTTCTCTGGGGCAGCATGAGTGGTGTTGATACGCAACTCGCCCTTGTCGGCTTAAAAGTGTTCCCGGTTGTGATTTTAGGCGGCCTCGACTCGATCATCGGCGTTATCGTTGGCGGTATCATTATTGGACTGGTAGAAGCACTGGCTTCCGGATTTATTGATCCATATGTCGGTGGCGGTACTAAGGATTTTGCACCCTACGTGCTGATGATCGTCATGCTTATGATAAGACCTTATGGATTATTCGGCCGCAAATTGATCGAGAGGATCTAGGCTGATGTTTTACCGGGAATCAGGCGAGTATAAGACTGACTACAAACGGGATATGACGGTCTATGCCCTGCCGATCTCACGGTTTGCAGTCGGCCTTATGGTGCTGCTGTTCTTTGTCGCTGCACCGCTTTTAATGAGCGAATATCAGCTGACATTGTTGAGCTTGGTAGCCATCGCTGTCGTTGGTGCGCTTGGGCTGAATATCCTGGTTGGCTATGCGGGCCAGTTGTCCATTGGACATGCTGCGTTCATGTCCGTCGGGGCGTATACCGCTGCTAATCTTGTCACCAAACTTGATATGCCATTCCTGATGACATTGCCCGCTGGCGGCATTATGGCAGCCGCGATTGGGCTGATCGTCGGCATTCCAAGCCTGCGCATCAAGGGAATTTATCTCGCCATTGCTACCCTTGCCGCACAGTTCATCATTGAGTGGATTATCAACCACTCGCCGTCAATCTCCGGCGGCGTGCAAGCGTCTATTGAGATTGATCGGCCGACCATCCTGGGATGGAAACTGGATCAAGCGGTTGAGCTTTATCTATTCCTTGTGACCATCGCGGCAATCGCCATTGTTTGCACCCAGAACCTAATTCGCAGCCGGATCGGGCGTGCCTTTATTGCCATTCGGGATCAGGATATCGCGGCAGAAATTATTGGCATTAGCGTGTTTAAGTACAAGCTGTATGCCTTTGGTATATCGTCATTTTATGCAGGCGTCACTGGCGTTTTATATACTTACTATCTCGGCATCGCTTCCTACGAGCAGTTCACGCTGGTCGTATCGATTGACTATCTGGCGATGATCATTATTGGCGGTCTGGGCTCAATCCTAGGCTCGATTCTGGGCGCTTTCTTTATCACCCTGCTCCCCATTGGCATCCGGCTATTCATGGAGAATATCGGATCGCTCTTCCTGGAGCCCGAAGCCCTCGCCTCAATCATATCGCAGATGCGGCTGATCGTGTTCGGCTCACTGATCATTTTCTTCCTGATCATGGAGCCAGAAGGCCTCAACCGCTTGTGGATTAACATCCGGAATTACTTCCGGGTCTGGCCGTTCTCCTACTAGCGAAAAATCGCCGGTAGAGGACTTAACAACGGGAGGAAATAAAAATGAGAATATGGACAACGCTTGGTGCGGCAGCGATAGCTGCAAGCGCCTTGGCGTCAACGGCGAATGCGAAAGACCTCGTCATCGGCTTTATGTGCGACCGGACCGGCCCAACCTCCGTCACCGGCACCGCGCTTTGCCCCGGCTATCATGACTATGTAAACCTTGTGAACAGCAAGGGCGGCATCATGGGCAACAAAGTCGTCGTGAACGAAATTGACCACGAATACAAAGTGCCGCCGGCAGTTGAAGCCTATCAGAAGTTCAAAACACAAAATGCCGTTCTTGTGTCGCCATACGGTACGCCGATGGTCTTCGCGCTGGTTCAAAAGATGGCCGAAGACAAAATTCCCGGCACCTCTGCCGGTTTTGGAACGGCGTTAGCTGGCAACGGCGAACGCTATCCGTATATGTTCCCGATTGCGGCGAGCTACTACTCCCAATCTGCAGCTGCGGTTCAGTTTGCCAAAAACCAACTTGGCGGTAGCCTGAAGGGCAAGAAGATCGCGTACATCTTCTACGATAATCCTGCTGGCCGCGAAGGCATTCCTATCCTTGAAAAGCTGGCGCCGAAAGAAGGCTTCACTTTCCGCACATTCGCTGTGCCGCCTCCTGGCGTTGAGATGGGTCCGCAGATCCTTGACATCACCCGTCGTTTCCGGGCTGACTTCGTGATTAGTCATCTGTTCGGTCGTGCGCCATCCGTGTCCTTGAAAGAGTTCAAGCGCGCTGGCTATCCGCTGAACAAGGTCGTTGGCTTCGTTTGGGCTGGTTCTGAAGGTGACATCATCGCTTCTGGTGGCTGGGAGGCTGCTGAAGGCTACAACACCATGCACTTTGCTGGCGTGGGTTCGGACTATCCTGTGCTTCAGGAAATCCGCGACATGTACAAAGCACAGGGCAAGGATAAGCCCGACGCAATGCAGTACACCGCATACTATAATCGCGGCGTATTTCAAGCGGCTGTCCATCTGGCCGCGATAGAAAACGCTGTGAAAGCCAAAGGTAGTGCTGACATTACAGGAACAGACGTTCGCGACGGTTTCTACGAGATCAAAGACTACACGCTCGGTGGCCTGCTGCCGCCGCTGCAAATCACCCGTAAAGACCATGAAGGCGGCGGCTGGGTTCGTATCTTCCAGGCGACCAAAGATGGCTATAAGCCCAACACTGATTGGTACCGGGCTTATCGTGCTGAAGTTCGTGAGCTGCTTGAAGCTGAAATAGCCCACACGAAATAAGTGGGCTTTGCGAGACTGACGGGCTGGGCTGCAGGTCTTTGGGCTTGCAGCCCGCCCGTTCCTATACCTTCCTCAGAACGCGCGGAACCAGGACATGCTCCAGATCAATAATATCGAGGTGATGTACAATAACGTCGTCCTCGTGCTGAAAGGCGTTTCGCTGGATGCGAAGGAAGGCAAAGTTACGACTGTGCTGGGTGCCAATGGCGCTGGGAAAACCACAACGCTAAAAGCGATATCCGGGATGCTGCGACCAGAACGCGGTGAGATTACGCGAGGCACAATTGAATTTGGCGGTATACGTATCGACCAAATGGCAGGATTTGAGATCGTCAAGAGTGGTATCGTCCAGGTTTTTGAAGGCCGGCGGGTATTTGTAAACCTAACCGGTGACGAGAACTTGATCGCTGGCGGTCATATAGAACCATCCACTGCTGAAATGAATATACGGAAGGAATTGGTTTACACCTACTTCCCACGCCTGAAAGAACGCCGGCATATCCGGTCTGGCTATTATTCCGGTGGTGAACAGCAGATGCTGGCAATTGGCCGCGCGCTTATGTCTAACCCTAAAATGGTATTGCTTGATGAGCCGTCCCTCGGCCTGGCACCCATGATCGTCGAAGAGATTTTCGATATTATCCGACGCTTGAATGCAGAACAAGGTGTAACCATCTTGTTGGTCGAGCAGAATGCATCACTAGCGCTGGAATATGCTGACTACGGCTATGTAATGGAAAACGGCTCCATTGTGATGGAGGGTGCAGCGGAATCCCTCCGAACCAATTCAGACGTCCAGGAATTTTATCTAGGCATGAGCGAAGGCGGTGAACGAAAGTCCTACCGCGACGTCAAACAGTACCGCCGCCGTAAGCGCTGGCTCTCATAAAAGCCCCTCCTCCAGCGAAGTGGCCTCGTCTATTCGCAGAACTTACGGAAGTCCGGGCTGCGCTTTTCACGGAAGGCATGGCCGCCTTCTTTTGATTCTGCGGTGTTGTAATAAAGCCGAAGCGCTTGGAAGCCGAGCCCGCCAATCCCGCGGATCGAGTCTGTATCAGCATTGAAGGACCGTTTAGCGATAGCGATGGCTGTAGGGCTTCGCTGGTTCAGTTCAGAGCACCAAATATCAACCTCTGCATCAAGCTGATCATCTGGAACAACCGCGTTCACAAGCCCCATGGCCTCCGCCTCACGGGCTGAATAGCGCTTGCACATATACCAAATCTCACGTGCCTTCTTCTCTCCCACAATGCGGGAGAGGTAAGCCGTGCCATAGCCAGGATCGACTGATCCCATTTTGGGTCCGACTTGACCAAAGATTGCGGACTCGCCTGCAATTGTCATGTCACAAATCGTCGCGAGCACATTGCCGCCGCCAATAGCGTAGCCCCGCACTTTTGCCACAACAGGCTTCGGCACATCACGTATGGCTGTATGCAGTTCTTCCATTGGCATACCAACGCTGCCACGCGTCTCTCCATCGCCGTATGAACCAGATTTGTCTGACTGGTCGCCGCCTGTACAGAACGCCTTATTACCAGTGCCGGTGAGGACGATTGAGCCAATATCCGGGTTCCAGCCTGATACCATCAGCGCATCGATCAGTTCGACAACCGTACGCGGTCGGAAAGCGTTATAGACGCCGGGGCGGTTGATTTGGATGGTCGCTGTCGAGCCATCTTCACGATACAGGATGTCTTCGTAGGTCATAGTCATGTCACGTGTGCCACTTTTCTTGCTGTTAGGGTGTATCGCAGGTTGCGAAAACCTTTGCCTGACCGATCCAGTCGTCTCGCTCAATACCGCCTTTAAAATTCCAAATACCATACTTGGCCGGGTGTTAGATTGGCAATCTGCTCAAACCGCGAAATACCCGCCTTATTCAACAGGCCTTCGGGCTTCGGACCAATCCAAGATATCTGCTTCAGATCATCCGATGGTGCTGCAGCACCCAGCCCGACTGCATGAATTTGGTCCGCAGCAACACCTTAACCGCCAAGGTAGCGAACAACGGCTTGCGCGCTGGCCTCGCTCAAACGAATAATTGCCTGCTCATCGCCGACATTATCCGTGTGACCAATGATGCAAATGATGAAACCCGTGCAGCGTGATAACCCTGCCCCAATCTGGTTCAACAATGGTAAGCCTGTACTCGCTAAATCGGCCTTACCTGTCTCAAACTGAACACTGCCATCAACCAATAAGCCATCCATTAGTCTTTGACAGACTTTAGCGTCTGTGATCGGCGGGTCACTTAACATCAGAACATCAGACTTTGGCGGTGGCTCAATTGTTTACTTTGCCCGCACCAGGCGCATACCCGATTTGGCCGCGACGGCCACAATTACGCCTTCGCTAACATCATCGCTTGGCGCAGCACCTTTAACCGCCACATCCCGGCCAGTTATCTCAATGTCCGCACACTCAGCGCCTTGGACCAGCGATCCATCATTCTCCTAATCGGCGACGATGTTTGAGAATCGGCCAACAAAGAAACTGAGCGTGAGCGCGGAATTGAGCGCGACAATCGCCCCGCCCCATAACAATACTTGCCGTTCCCTCAGTTTCGCTAAGCCCATGGTGCGCCTCGCTTTAGGATTCATTTAGTCTAACCGAGAATCTGACGCCGGTCAGTCTTTCCGCCAAATCGACTTACCAGGCCCTGGGAGGCCGAGTGTCGGCCAACGATCTGTTACTTTTTCTACTATTTCCGGGTCCATAGCTATCTGAACGCCCCATTCGCGCTTGGTTTCAGGTGGCCATTTGTTGGTGGCATCCATACCGACCTTAGAGCCAAGGCCTGATTCGGGGCTGGCAAAGTCCAAGTAGTCGATCGGCGTATTCTCAATCGCGGTAATATCCCGCGCCGGGTCCATGCGGGTTGATATCGCCCACATCACATCTTTCCAGTCTCGGGCATTGATGTCGTCATCCACAATAATCACCCATTTGGTATACATGAATTGCCGCAGATAAGACCAGACACCCAGCATGACCCGCTTGGCATGCCCCGGATAGGCTTTTCGCATTGAAACGACGGCGATCCGATAAGAACAGCCTTCGGGCGGTAACCAGAAGTCAACAATCTCCGGAAACTGTTGTTGGAGCAGCGGGATAAACACCTCATTCAACGCCTCACCCAGCACGCTCGGCTCATCCGGTGGGCGTCCGGTGAAGGTGGTGAGATAAATCGGGTTGCTGCGCATCGTAATTGCGCTGGCAGTGAAAATCGGGAACTGCTCTACAGAATTATAATAACCTGTATGATCGCCATACGGGCCTTCTGCCGCCGTGTCGTCTAGGCTGACATGACCTTCAATAACGATCTCTGCCTCAGCGGGAACCTTTAGCGGAACTGTTTTACAGTCTACAAGATCAACTTTGGTGCCGCGAAGCAAACCCGCAAACTGAAACTCGGACAAGGTGTCTGGCACAGGTGTAACTGCCGCCAGAATCGTGCCCGGGTCCGCGCCGATCACAACAGCAACAGGCAGTGGCTCCCGCTTCTCATGCGCCCAGCGCTGGTGGTGTTGTGCGCCACCGCGGTGCTTCAACCAGCGCATAACTGTCTGATTCTTATTCAGCACCTGCATCCGATAAATGCCGAGATTGAAATCGTCTTCCTTCCGCTTGCCTGGCCCTTTGGTAACCACTAATGGCCAAGTGATCAGCGGTGCTGGTTCGCCTGGCCAGCAGGTTTGCACTGGTAATGCCGAAAGATCGATTTCATCCCCTTGCAGAACAATTTCCTGGGAAGCGGCGCGGTTCACCGTACGCGGTTTCATCGCCAAAACTGTTTTCGCCAGCGGCAACATAGACAGCGCCTCCCGCCATCCGCCAGGAGGTTCTGGCTGGCGGAGGAAAGCGAGCGTTTCCCCAACTTCACGAAGCTCTTCCGGCTTCCGGCCCATACCTAGCGCTACACGTTCAACAGTGCCAAATAGATTGGCGAGGGCTGGCAAGCTGTACCGAGACTGGTCGGGGCGGCGCACGTCCTCAAACAATACTGCGGGACCGCCTACAGCTAGAAGCCGTGTTTGGATTTCCGTCATTTCGAGAATTGGGCTGACGGGCGCTTTTACCCGATACAGCAATCCACGCGTCTCCAGCAGGTTCATAAAATCCCTGAGCGATTTATAAGATTTTGCAGACATAATAATACCCCGGGAACACGGCACCGAGAAAGACAGGCCCACCCGGGGGGTGTAATATAACGTTTAAGGTCAAAGCGCCAACCGGTTGAGGGGACATCCGGTTAGTGCCTACCGATTAGCAAGCGATGTTATGCGCTAGGTTTTTGGTGGTGGCGTTCTGCCATAAAGCGCTCGAACTCTTCCTGATCACGGGCGTGCTTCAGGCTCTCCATGAAATCGCGAAAGCCCTGCTGTTCTTCTTCCAGCCGACGCAGCGTTTCATCATGATACTGATCAAATGCTGCGTGACCTGAGGAGCCGTAGGATTGGTTTGGCTCATTACTTGATATCCAAGTTTTTTCAATATTAAAAATTATAATCAAAATCACTTAAAATACAAATATATAACACTATAATAAAAAATTATAGACATAAAATAAAAACCCAAGGACCAATAGTGCGATATTTTCCCATGACCACTTAGCGCCACAGCGCGCGGTAGGCTCCACATTTTTTTATGTGGGTTACCGATGCACTAGTTGTGGGGGTTCTAGCAGGTAGTTAAGAAAAATTGCATATTTTGGGCGAAATGCTTGAAAATCTCGCTTAAATACCGCTCACTTTTATACTTACAGCTATTTCTATCAATGCTTTTGAAGGTGATATATGGCAAAATTGCTGACGGCAGACGAACGCTACCGTGCTCTCGCCTACCCATATCCGGCCCCTGAGGCAGACTGTGTTTGGGTCGACGGTCGGATCGAACCACTTGTTGGCGCAGGCGTTAATGACATAGCAGCCTCCTTAGAAAGCGTTGGCGCAGATCCCCGTGCACGGCGGAAACCCATCCTCGCAATTGGTTCCAATAGGGCACCAAACCAGCTTGTCCGGAAATTTGCAAACTTTCCATCACCCTGTGCTGTTCTCATCGCAAAGGCGGAACTGACTGGTTTCGATGTTGTGTTCGGTGCTAGCATTTCCGGGTATGGCGCAGTTGGCGGCGCGACACTGGCCCCATCGCCCGGCACAGTCGTCGAAGTGTGGGCCACCTGGCTAGATGATGAGCAAATGGCGCATATGCATGAAACGGAAGGATTGAGTGTCGGCACTTATGCACTGCTTGAACTTCAGCACATTGATCTTACATTCGCCGCCGGGCCGGTATGGACAGCAGCCGAAGCTTATGTGCAACGTGCTGGTGCCTTCAACCTAGGCGGTTCGCCAGCGGCGTTTGCTGAAGTTCCCGCTACTGGGCGTAAATTTCAGGCGTTCACACAACGACAAGCCCAGGCGGTCTTGCGGGACCGGTTTGCATCCAACCGAACTATCGACCAATTCATTGCAGAAAATATCCACTATAAAGAAAAGCGGATGGCGCGTGTTCACACACTCCGCCGATCCGCAATTCCGTTTGATTGGCCTCACATGTACGATGTGACGCCGAAGTCCTTATGGTGCGGTTAGCCGCCTAAGCAGTAGCCCTCGCGTCCAAAAACTTGTTGGCGATATAAACAACCGCCAAGGCACCCAGACTAATCAAATTTGTCATGGTACCTAGATGAAGCGCCCCGAAGGCTGCGATAGCCAACACGAAGCTAAAAGGCCCTATCAAGCGACCAGAAAAGTAGAGCGAGCCTTCAAGCGCGGACGCCAACATCCAGACAGCCATAAATGCGGTCACCACATCATGCAAAATTGCCCTGGGTTCACTAACCATTACGAGCGTTGGATTACGGCAAACATGAACGGCAGTTCGAACAGAATGGTAATAAGGTGCATTGTCCTTAACCCTGTTTCCATCACAGATGAGCCGGCAATCGTCGAGGCGGCAACAGCAGCGCCTGCAACAGGTGGCGTGATGTAGCTCATTATGCCCCAATAAAGGATGAACAGGTGTCAGGCGACAGCGTTCAGCCCGCTTTCAATCAACGCGGAGCCAATCAGGGCCGCCCGGAAGATGTAGCAGGCGGTGACCGTCATCCCCATTCCAAGCACAAAGCTTGTGATAGCATCCAGGATGAGCAGCTCGTATGTGTGACCGTCAGCAAACAGGTGCAACTCACTGGAGAATGCAGGACCAACGCCGGTCAATGAGAGCGCACCAATGATCGTACCGATCCCAACATGGATGCCAACAATGTTGACGATGGTTTTGCCCGCATCGCGAATTAACTCATGAAAGTGGGGCCAACCGAAGGTCCCCTCTCCGCGAAATTTATTCGAGAGATAGCTCGTTATGCTCAAGAGCAACGTTGCGAAATGTAGCACAAACGGCTCAATCCGCGTGACCGGCAGCATGTAAATCAGAGCCACCAAGTTGAAAAGGTAATGCCAGCCGAAAAAACGTCCGCCACATTTTTGAGATTTCAGATACGGGCAGGCCTTTCAGCCTGATCTTTGCAGCGTAGTTATCTAACTGCAACAGAAGTGCCAGATAGAAAAGAACAGCCAGAACAATCGCAGCAATCATGATATCGGCGTAAAGCATATTCAAGTTTTCAGCCATCAAGAACGCCACGGCAACCAAAAATGGTGGCCCCAACGCGGCGCCCGATAAAGCGCAGGCCTTGACATTTCTAGCATATGATAGCGAATAACTAACCCGTTTTATCGTTGGAATAGTGATCTTGCCAATCGTCAAACGTTGCAGATGACGGACCCTGAAAGTGAGAAAAAAAAGACAGACGATACGATCGCTACTTTTGCCGGACCACCACGAGACATACCCAATAACGACGTTGCGAACGCCAACAGGAAATCGCCGCCGCCTGTCACGACCAGTGCTAAGCCAGATAACAAGAACCCAATTAGAGGATTCGTAACAGCCCGTATTGGTACGCTGATGATGCTTTCAGGACTCATCGCATGCTGACGAACGAAGTCCTCAAATTCCGATTCTGGTCCCCACAGGGAAGCCCGGCATAAATTTAGCAAAGAGTGGGTAGAAGACGATGCAAACGCCAAACATGATGCCGCCGCCTGCTCGCCGCACGCCTTCGAGGCAGAGCATGCAGGTAACGCCTGCAATAATCGTCGCAACCAGCGGGGCCCGTATATCCCAGCCTGCTTAGAAAATCCGTTCGCCGTTATAAGCCAGGTAGCAAAGACATAAGATTTTTAGGGCAGACAACACCCAGTCGTACAAAGCAACTTGAGGAGCTTATTTTTTTAACTTTTATAAAAAAAAATTTTTTAAATAAAAAAGTAAGTAATAACAAAATAATATTATATATTATAATGAAATTTAATTCATATATGTTTGCGCATACCAAAAAAACGCAGTGGGCGTTAATTTATCTAGAGCAAAATTTATCAAACGGATTTTATTGTTTTCCACAAAAGCGCGGCGAACACAAAACGGACCATAATCGTTCGTACGAGGCCCCGAATGCGCCCGCCTGGCAGGCTTTTGCACCATCAAACTGTCAAGGTCATCACTTTTTAGATACTTACGCCATCGGACGCTCCTGCAAATTCGGTACACATCTTGGAAAAGGCACCGATCCCAAAACATTTTGGGTGCCCGTTGCGAAGTTTGGAAGCACTTTGAATCATACAAGCGTGACGAAGTGATGGAGGAATCGAAAAAATGCCGGGCTCTAAGGCCCGGCAGGAATTTACGGGAGGCTAACGTCTGAGAGACTTTCAACAGTGAGAGCATTGTCCAAAAGGGCGCTCGTCAGCAGCTGAATCGCTCAACTAACAATCTTTATAAAGAATAGGAATCTATTCAGCGCTTCACTAGTAAAAAATTGGCGCATGAGCCATGCAAAAAACGCATAGCTCATCCGCCCTAGTCAGACACTGGCTCTAACTGCTTTAATCCGGTCCGCGCTTTCATCTCGTGCGTACGCGTCACGATTGGATTCCAAGATTCAGCAATTTGTCTAATTAAGAAGTCGCGGAAGACATTGATTCTCTTCGTGTCCCGCAATTCTTCGGGATAGACGAAATACATATCTGCCTCTGGGCCCACCATGTCTGGCAATACCTGCACCAGCTCCGAACTCATCCGCGACATATAGCTCGGCAATGAGGCAATGCCCAGCCCTGACGCAACGGCCCGATACATGCCGTAAATATTATTGACACGAAGCACCGGCTCGATCTGATGATCGTGAACGCGAAGCTGCATCGGCCAATTGATTGTTGGCGAAGGTGCCGGCGTATCGTCGCCAAACACGATCAAATGACCATCCAAATCTTCAATGGATGACGGCATGCCATGCTCACGCAGGTAATCCGGCGAGGCATAAAGGCGCGAACGTATTGTACGGAGATGCTTCTGAATAAGGTCGGGCTGCGTTGGCGCTGTAAATCGGATAGCGCAATCAGCCTCACGCATCGAAATATCGAGGTCCGAATCGGTCAGGATCAAGCTGACTTGCACTGTCGGATAATCCGCAATGAACTTCTTGATGACGCGTGTTAGCCATGTCGAACCAAATGTCACAGTCGTGCTAATCTTAAGCGGACCTTCGGGGCGATCTTTGCTTTCGGTCAACATTGCTTCGGTCATCGCCAGGCGATGGAATACATCCCGGACATTGGCATACAAAAGCTCACCCTGCTCGGTTAGGATTAATCCGCGCGCGTGGCGATGGAACAAAACAACATCCAAGCTTTCTTCAAGCGCGTGGATCTGGCGCGATACGGCGGATTGAGAAAGATTCAGCGTCTCCCCAGCATGCGTAAAGCTACCAGCGTCCGCAACCGCGTGGAATACCCGCAGTTTGTCCCAATCCATCCGTGAGCGCATCATTGCGCGGCAACACTCGGCGCGTCCTCCAACGCCGCCAGATACTTCTCAGCATCCAACGCCGCCATACAGCCCTGCCCCGCAGCAGTTACAGCTTGACGGTAGACCTTGTCGCGCACATCACCCGCAGCAAATACGCCGGCGACGTTCGTGCGGGTGGTCGCGTCAACCGGCTCAATATAACCCTCACCATCCATCGTGATCTTGCCTTTGAAGACATCCGTATTGGGCCGGTGCCCGATCGCGATGAACACACCGTCCACATTGATGTTACTCACGGCATTCGTTTTGATATCGCGGATTTTGGCACCCGTAACACCCAGTGGATCCGTGCGCCCAACGACTTCTTCAAGGACCGTATTCCAGATGACTTTAATCTTAGGGTTTCGGAACAATCGATCTTGCAAAATTTTTTCAGCACGGAATTCCTCACGGCGATGAATGACTATCACCTTGGAGGCATGGTTCGTGAGATAGAGCGCCTCTTCCACCGCAGTATTACCGCCGCCGACAACGAGCACCTCTTTGCCGCGAAAGAAGAATCCGTCACAGGTCGCGCAAGCCGACACGCCAAATCCTTGAAATTTCTCCTCACTTTCTAAGCCAAGCCATTTTGCCTCGGCACCGGTCGCAATGACGACAGATTCGGCGATGAACCGGTCGCCCGAATCGCCAGTGCAAACGAACGGCCGCTGATCAAAATTAACGTCAGAGATTAAATCGAATACGAGATTGGTACCGACTTTTTCCGCCTGCTCGCGCATCTGATCCATCAACCATGGACCTTGAATTACATCGGCGAATCCGGGGTAGTTTTCTACATCTGTCGTGATGGTCAACTGGCCACCAGGGGCCAAGCCTTGAACCATCATTGGATCAAGGCCCGCGCGCGCAGCATAGATTGCAGCCGTATAACCCGCAGGCCCGGAGCCTATAATCAGAACCTGTGTCTTGTATTCAGTCGCCATAGAACTGGATCCTCAGCGCATCAAATAAAATTGTTTCCTAGGTACAGCGCACAGGTTGCCGCGGCAACCTGTGCAGTAAGATGATCTCTGTATAACATCATTGAGGAGACAAGTGTGACGAGACGCCGAAAGCAGCGCGATGATCGACAGGGAATCACCAAGACATGCCGAAAATGGACGCCATCAACCTCCGTATTCTGTCGGATCTGCAACATAATGGCAGGATGACAAACGTTGAATTGGCGGCCAACGCTGGCATCTCCCCGCCCCCCTGCCTGCGCCGTCTCCGCGCGCTGGAAGAGGATGGTTACATTCGCAGATATCACGCTGACTTGGATGGCCCTAAGCTTGGCTATGAGGCTGAGCTTTTTGCGCTGATCGGATTAGAAAGCCAGGCGCTCGACAGACTACAAGCATTCGAGTCGATGGTTTCTGAATGGCCGGAAGTTCGCGAATGCCACATGGTACGAGGCGGCGGAGATTTTTTACTCCGCTTGGTTGCCCGGAATACAGCAGACGAGAATGCGTTGACCCAACGGCTTACCGGCACAAAAGATGTCATACGCGTTACGACATTCCCTGTGATCCAAACGGCCAAGCGGGAGCCAGGCATCCCAATCGAGCTTGCTGTAATTCCGCAAGCTGATGACGACGCCAAGGCTAGCTAAGCCATAATCTTTGTGTAGTCGTCCAGCTGCTTGAGTATTTCATCCCGCGGCGCATCCGGCACCTCAAAGATTGCCCGGGTAATGCCTGCATCATTATAGCTGGCAAGCCTTTGTGCATCCGCAGGTGACCGGAAGACAGAGACCGTGAGGTCATCCATGCTACGCCCGGCTTCGTCAGCGTGCTTTTTCAGGCGCTGCATAGCGACCGCTGGGTCAAAATCCTTCGTCGCCCGCGGGTACCAACCATCACAATAATCAACGACCCGCTTAAGGGTGTAGTCAGTTTCACCGCCCAACAGAATTGGCGGGTGCGGTGTCTGCGTTGGCTTTGGATAGGCCCAGGTTTTCTCAAGTTTGACGAACTCGCCGTCAAATGACGCTTCTTCTTCTGTCCAAAGCGCTTTCATCGCCAGGATATGTTCGCGCATCTGCTTGAACCGAGTTTTGTACTCGACGCCGTGTTGGTTCATTTCTTCAACATTCCAGCCACCGCCAATGCCGAACAAGAACCGCCCACCGGAGAAGTAGTCCAGGCTCGCAATCGCCTTGGCCGTGACAATCGGCTCATGCTGCGGGACGAGGCAGATGCCCGTGCCCACCTTCAAGGAAGTCGTGGCAGCTGCGGCCGCTGTGCAGGTCACGAATGGGTCGTGGGTGTGCACATAACGCTTCGGCAAATCACCACCGCCAGGAAAAGCGCTTTTGCGGCTTGCAGGGATATGCGTGTGCTCAGGAAAGAAGAGCGATTCGAAACCACGATCTTCCATTGCCTTCGCCAGCTCGCGCGGGTCGATGCCGTAGTCTGTCGGGAAGTAGAAGCCGGAATAATGCATGGCGCTTTAGTCTCTTTCGCATTCGGTTGGGAATTAGATTGCATAACACTACCCGTCAGGCCCCTGCCGCGCTATCATTCTTAAACGCAAAGGATCTGCTATGCCTATGCTCTGCCGCCAATGTAGCACCCTCGATCCAACTGACGTTAAGCCGAAAGCCGCCCGCTGTGCCAGCTGCGGCTCGGCCCGCCTATTAGCGCACCCTGAACTCGAAGACCTGAGCATCGCCCATATCGATTGCGACGCGTTTTACGCGGCGGTAGAGAAGCGCGATGATCCGACCTTGCTCGATAAACCTCTAATCATAGGCGGCGGGCACCGCGGTGTGGTCTCCACGGCCTGCTATATTGCCCGGCGCTACGGCGTGCGATCCGCAATGCCGATGTTTAAAGCGCTGAAAGCATGTCCGGACGCCGTTGTGATCCGCCCCGATATGGCCAAGTACGTCGAAGTTGGGCGTGCGATCCGCGCAATTTTGGAGAGCGCTACTCCGCTTGTTGAACCAATCTCGATCGATGAAGCGTTCTTGGAACTCAATGGCTCTCGTCGACTGTTCAAACAACCACCGGCCGGCGTTTTGGCTGGTTTAGTGAACCGTATAGAGGCTGAATTAGGCGTCACTGCCTCGATTGGCCTTAGCTACAACAAGTTTTTGGCAAAACTCGCATCGGACATGGATAAACCACGTGGATTTGCTGTTCTGGGGCGGGCTGATGCACCTGGTATCGTTGCTACCCTGCCCGTCGGCGCTTTGCCGGGTGTAGGGAAACGCTTCGTCGAGAAGTTGGAGCGGGACGGGTTTCGGCGCGTGAGTGATCTTGCCCGCCTGCCACCTGGGCGTTTGATGGAACGCTATGGTGCATCAGGTGCGCGACTTGAAGCTTTTGCGAAAGCAGAAGATCCACGCACAGTCAGCCCAGAGCGCAGGATCAAGAGTATTTCCTCCGAAACCACGCTGCAAACAGATTTTGGCGACCACGAAACCCTGCGTCCCATCCTCTGGCAGCAGGCGGAAAAGGTCGCGGCCCAGCTGAGGTCGAAAAACTATGCGGCAGGAGCCGTTGTCATAAAACTCAAGACGGATGGTTTCACGATTCTTACCCGCCAGCGCACTGCTGAGCCACCCACACAGCTGGCGGAACGCCTCTACCGCATCGCTGAACCAATGTTGTTAGCCGAATTGGATGGCCGGAAATTCCGCTTGATAGGCCTTGGTGCAGTAGATCTCCAGATAACTAACGAAACGGTGGATCAGGATGACCTACTGGCGGCTACGATCCCCGGTGAAAGCAATGCCCGGCATATTAAATTGGAAGCCGCTATGGCAGCAATCCGTTCCAAGGGTGGCAATGGCGCGATCTATAAGGGCCGGGCAATCCGAAGCGATAAGAAGTCCTGAACAGAATTGTGGTTCAACAATCCTGAGGATCGGGAAGTGCCTCAATTCGCTGTAATTTTATCTGCAACGCGTAAGCTGGATACCGAATAAGCGCGCCTGCAAGGACACCATTGGCCAAAACTGTTTCTTCTGCCTCATATTCAGGCACCTCAGCGCTGGCTTGATTGTAGAACGCGGATAGGTGACGCCAGCGCGGCCCTTGTAGCAAAGGCTCTGCCTCTTTCACGATATCTGCGGATACGATGATAGAGTTTACCCGCAGCGGTTCATCTAGGGAGGCCCCCATAAACACGAAGCCGCTAAACCGCTTCTGTCCATCTTTGGATGCAGCTAAACCTGCTTTCAACCAGCCGACGGGGAACAGCACCACTTCAGGCAAATCACGCTCAAACGCAGCAGGTTCAGTATATCGAACGACGCTGGTTCCATCTTGGCGGATATCTCCTCGGCCAATCAGTTTGAAGGCTGACTCATCACCCTGCGACTTTGTAGAGTGAAAGCCATATCGTTGGCCATCAAGGCTTTCCCAGGCCGTCAGCCTGAACCTGAAATCCCCAAGGTCCGAACCCTCCTGGATAAGCTTCAACTCAAATCGTTGGTTATAGGTCCACTGCTCACAGCTTCGTGAAATTTCAACGGACAGCAAGCCAACCGCATCATCAATGTTTTGCGCAGGCCCATCCATCGTGACTTCATACAGGGCTCGATGCGGTGAAATTTCGCCAGCGGCTGCTGGGGCGGACAGTCCGATAAAAACTGCCACCAGAATAATAAACCGCACCAACCGACTAGCTATTCGGACCGTCGAGACGGATACCAAGCTCTTTAAGGTGTCTGTCATCAGCAGGCGCTGGTGCACCCATCATCAGGTCTTGCGCCTGTTGGTTCATCGGGAACGCAATGACCTCACGGATGTTGGGCTCATCAGCAAGCAACATCACAATCCGGTCGATACCAGGCGCTGAACCGCCATGGGGTGGTGCACCGAGCTTCAGAGCCGAAATCATACCGCCAAAGCGGCTATCGACCTCCTCCGGTCTATACCCTGCCATCTCGAAGGCTTTGTACATGACGTCCGGACGGTGGTTTCGGATGGCACCTGAAGAAAGCTCTACACCATTGCACACGATGTCGTACTGATACGCTTTGATGGCAAGCGGATCCTGCGTTTCTAGTGCTTCCATGCCACCCTGCGGCATGGAAAATGGATTGTGAGAAAACGCCATCTCACCAGTTTTTGCATCCAGCTCAAACATTGGAAAATCGACGATCCAGCAGAATTTAAAAGTATTTTGCTCGATCAAATCCAACGTCTCGCCAACGCGTGTGCGGGAGGCGCCTGCAAATTCGGCAGCACCTTCAGGCTTATCGCAAACGAAGAATACGGAATCTCCGTCTTTCAGACCGCATGCCTCACGGATTTGCTCAACGCGCTCAGGCCCAATGTTATTAGCAATCGGTCCTGCACCTTCGCCATCACGGAAGAAGATATAGCCAAGGCCAGGTTTGCCTTCACCTTGCGCCCAACTGTTCATCCGGTCACAGAATGCCCGGCTGCCACCTCCTGGGCCAGGAACGGCGCGGACAACGGAACCTTTTTCGATCAAGCCCGCAAAAATCTTGAAGTTTGAGCCGCGGAAAGCCTCTGTAACATCCACAATCTCAATTGGATTCCGCAGGTCCGGCTTGTCCGAACCATATTTAAGCATGGATTCGTCATAGGGAATACGCGGAAACGGCGCTGGCGTGACGGAACGGCCATCTGCGAATTCTTCAAACACGCCATGAAGAACGGGCTCAATCGCTGTAAAAACGTCCTCTTGCGTCACGAAACTCATTTCAAAGTCGAGCTGATAGAACTCACCTGGTGAACGGTCCGCCCGCGCGTCCTCATCTCGAAAGCAGGGCGCTATCTGGAAATAGCGGTCAAATCCGGCGACCATCAGCAATTGCTTAAACTGTTGCGGCGCTTGCGGCAGCGCATAGAACTGACCCGGATGCGCACGCGATGGAACCAGAAAGTCGCGCGCACCTTCCGGGCTGGTCGCCGTTAGAATCGGTGTTTGGAACTCTCGAAAGCCCTGGTCGATCATGCGCCGGCGGATGGAAGAAATTACATCTGAGCGCAACGTGATGTTCCGCTGCATCTTGAAGCGGCGGAGATCCAGGAAACGGTAGCGGAGGCGCGTTTCCTCGCCATAGTTCTCTTCGCTGTTCACTTGTAGTGGTAAGGATTCGACAGCAGAATCGACCGAACCTTCATCCACCCACAACTCAATACCACCAGTCGGCAAGTTATCATTTTTGGCATCATCAGCACGCGCGACGCACTCGCCCGTTAACGTGATAACACTTTCAAGACGGACTTCTTCAGCCATAACGAAGGCCGCTTTGTCCCGCTCACGATCAAACACGCATTGGGTCAGGCCATAATGGTCCCTGAGATCAATGAACAACAGGCCACCATGGTCACGCTTACGGTGAACCCAGCCGGACAGACGGACAGTTTGGCCCACGTTCTCTTGGCGCAATGCGCCGCAGGTGTGCGATCGATAGGGATGCATGGCGTTATGGCTCTTTCAGATGCGTCAGGCAAAAGTTTAAGACCGGATTGGCCACGGGGAACGTACAAGTGTCAACCTTCGTCCCACATTAGGGCCACGAACAATTGTCTCAACTGGTTACATTTAGGTGTATATGCTTGTCACATGACTGATTCTATACGCCTAATCACCGAACAGGCTGATCTCGACGCCTTTTGTGCGGAGATCGCCGACGCGACCTATCTTGCGGTGGATACCGAGTTCCTGCGCGACTCCACATTCTGGCCACAGCTTTGCCTTATCCAGGCAGCGACGCCAGAGTTCGCCGCAGCAATCGATCCACTCAGTGACGGGCTGGATTTGGCACCGTTTCTGAAGATTATGGCTGACCAACGGGTCGTCAAAGTTTTCCATGCGGCGCGTCAGGATCTGGAAATCTTTGTTCAGTTGATGGGCGAACCACCCCTGCCTGTGTTCGATACGCAAATTGCAGCAATGGTTTGCAGCTTCGGCGATTCTATAGGTTACGACAAGCTGGTTTCGGCTATCGCTCGGGTGCAGATCGACAAAGGTCCACGCTTCACCAATTGGGCAGAACGCCCGCTCTCGGCGCAGCAATTGAGCTATGCGATATCGGATGTAACACATCTATGCCTCGTCTATGAGCGACTCGTTTCGATGCTGGAGTCGCGTGGGCGATTGGACTGGGCCAAAGAGGAACAGCTAGCTCTGGTTGATCCTGCCCTCTATGCCAATGAACCTGATGAAGCCTGGCGACGGCTTAAAATACGCAATGAGAAGCCTAAATTCCTCAATGTGCTGCGCGCAGCCGCTGCTTGGCGCGAACGGGAAGCAATGCGCCGCAATCAACCGCGCAACTGGGTTATCCGAGACGACGCGCTGCTCAATATCGCAGCGCAGACGCCGCGCAACGAGAATGCATTGGCAAAATGCCGCGGAATTGCCAAAGGCTTTGCCACAAGCCGGGGGGGTAAAGAGATGCTGGAAGCGCTGAATGCAGCAGCAGATTTGCCGAATACAGCAGCACCAAAACCAAAGGCGCGTCGGCAGCAAGACCCTGAATTGCAGCCAACCGTCGAGCTCCTGCGCGTTCTACTAAAACGCGCTGCGGAACGTCACGGCGTAGCCCAACGCCTGATTGCCGCATCTGATGACATGGAAGCAATTGCTGCCGGAGACGACTCGGTTGCCCTGAACGGATGGCGGCGAACGGTTTTCGGGGAAGAAGCCTTGCAACTCATCAATGGCGGGCTGGCAATGACGATCAAGGACGGCAAAGTTCGAATATTCGATATTGAACCTGGTCAGGCGATCGCAGACTGATCCACCGAAACATCGGCTTCAAGCCCAAGCGCTTTTGCCAGAGCGTTAAAGCGCTTGAGCGCAACTTCACCTAGCGCATCTTCCGCACCCGTTTCTGCCAATAATCGCAAAACCCCAGGCCCGCGCACCAAACGGAAACGGCGGCGCAACCTGGCACCTGTCGGTTCATCAACCCCATCGGCATCCACATGCCCGCCGCCAGGCTCAATCGCATGCGCCAAGCGAAGGGCTAGCCCCAAGGCGACAGCGCGTTTTCGGGTCTTTTCATCAACCATTTCTAAGGCTTTTCCAAGCGCTTTCTCCATACCAAAACCATGATAACGCGCGTACACAGCAGCAGCCAAAATAACGCGCTCTGAATGCTTTAGACCACCTGTTGGCAGATGGAGTGCACGCGCAGCGGCGTGGTGCCCGCGATAATCCGGGTGATCGTGGCCAGATATGTCGCTTAGCCAACAGGCAGCGCGCACAAGCCGTTCTGGCCCCATAGGGGCATCACCAAATGCGCCACTCAGCCACTCAGCTAGCTGGTTCCCATCAAACGGTACACGCATGGCGCTACGACCGAGCCGTCGGCAATAGTCAACGAGAGGGTCACGCGCACGAACGGGTTCATCCATCGCTTCAAATTGAACGCCCTCACGAAGTCCGTAAGCTGAAAATACTACCTCTGACGGCTTGAGCTTAGCGATTAAGGCCAGCAGCACTCTAGCGGCGTATGGCAATGTTTGGCGCCGGCGTTGAGACACGCTTGTGAGGACACCTAAGCCGACTCCAGACAAGCTTGAGACAGCTTTAGCGGTCTTGGATGCTTCACCGGCAGAAAGCGCATATTGATGGATGATATTGATGGGGTAGGTTTTTGTCAGCAGGTCATGTTTAGCCAGAGAACGCCATGCTCCGCCAACCAAATACAGCGTCCGCCCTATAGCCCCACCAGACTCTAGTTGCACCAGCAGGTCTTTGATGTAGGCGGCTTCCTTTTTACCCCCAATTAGGTCGCCTAAGGCCAAAGGGCCAAGCGGCACGGATATGCCGCCATGAACGGCACCATCCCGAACGTTCGCCAATTCCAAGCTACCGCCGCCCAAATCCGCCATAACGCCATCTGCGTCAGGAATGCCGCAAAGGACGCCGAGCGCAGACAGGCGCGCTTCTTCCTCACCTGGAATCACATGGATATCGACGCCAGCCGCGTCAGAAGCTTCCCTAACGAACTCAGGCCCGTCACTCGCTTCGCGCACCGCTGCCGTCGCCACTGCCCGCAGATGGCCGATGCCCATGCTGTCTGCAATCGCGCGGAACCGGTACAGAATTTTCAGTGCAGATACTTTGCCTTCAGGGTGCAGCTTTCCTGTGGAGAATATGTCCTGGCCAAGACCGCTCATGGCTTTCTCATTGAAGATAGGCTCCAACGAGCGGTTATTACGGTCATACGCGACCATTCGAACGGAATTTGAGCCTATATCAATAACCGCAGAACGGCATTCATACTCAGCTAACCCTGGTGCAGCGAGCGTCATCAACGCGGGGGAAATCCTTAAAGATCGGCATCTTCTAGCGTTAGATCAGGTGTTTCCGATGCGTTCAAGGCACTGCCGCGACCGGATAGGCTTGGGTTGTGCATGAAATAGGTATGGGCGGAAAATACCTCTCCGCAGGTCGCTTCTTTTGTATAGCTCCCGTCAGCATTTAGTTGCCAGCTTTGGGCATTGTCCTTAAGATTTGCGATCATTATCTGACCAATAATCTGCCTGCGCACTGTTTCATTCTCTATCGGTACCAGCGTTTCAACCCGCCGATAAAGATTTCGCGGCATCCAATCTGCAGACGAAATAAACACTTCGGCCTTAACGGACGGAAGACCGAAGCCGGCGCCAAAGCAAACGATTCGAGCATGCTCCAGGAATCTCCCGACAATCGATTTAATCGTGATCCGCTCCGACAATCCCGGCACACCCGGACGAAGGCAACAGATGCCGCGGATGATCAGCTCGACCTCAACTCCAGCGCAGGACGCACGGTAAAGCGCTTCGATAAGCTTAGGATCAACCAACGAATTCAGCTTTGCCCATATAGCAGCTGGGCGGCCTGCTTCGGCTTGGGCTATTTCAGCATCAATTAAAGCCAGCAACTTCGGCTGCATCATGTCTGGTGAATAGATCAGCTTAGCCATGCCATCCGGCTTGGCATAACCAGTAATGTAGTTAAACAGCAGGCTGGCATCATGGGTCAGCGCGGGTTCGGATGTAAAAAACGACAGGTCCGTATAAATTCGCGCCGTAACCGGGTGGTAATTGCCCGTGCCATAATGCGCATAAGATTGGATCTCCGTCCCCTCTTGGCGCACGACCAGCGATACTTTTGCGTGCGTCTTTAAGTTCATGAACCCATAAACCACTTGAACGCCAGTTCGTTCCAAATTCCGCGCCAATAGAATATTGTTGGCCTCGTCAAAACGGGCTTTTAACTCAACCAACGCCGTTACGGATTTGCCCGCCTCGGCCGCCTCAATCAATGCCTGAACGATGGGTGAGTTCGGGGTGGTGCGGTAAAGAGTTTGCTTGATCGCTAGAACATTGGGGTCCTGCGCCGCTTGCCGCAGGAATTGCACAACGACATCAAAGCTCTCATAGGGGTGATGGACAAGAATGTCCTTAGCGCGAATGGCGGCGAAGCAATCACCGCCAAAATCGCGGATACGTTCAGGAAACCGTGCCTGATAGGGCTCAAACACAAGATCTTTTCGGGCGTCGTCTATCAACTCCGAAACATCCCCTAGTCCCACAATCCCGTTGACGATGATCATATCGTTGACAGTTGTTTCCGCTTCCCGCGCAAGCTCCTTGCGGAGGCCTGGTGGCATGGAAGCGTCACAGGCCAGCCTGACCACATTGCCGCGACGACGGCGTTTCAGTGCGCTTTCGAACAAACGAACCAGGTCTTCGGCTTCTTCGTCAATCTCAAGCTCACTATCCCGGATAACGCGAAAGCAGCCTTTACCCAAAACGTCAAAACCTGGGAAAAGCCGATCCATGAACATTCCGGCGACCTGCTCGACCGCAATCGCTCGTATGGTGGCCCCTGGCAGTCTGATAAAACGATCCAGCCGGTGCGGTATTGGCACCAGCGCACTAATCTCCTTGCCATCGCCTCGCCGACGCAACGAGAGCGCTAAGCCATAGCCGAAGTTTGGAATAAACGGAAATGGGTGCGCTGGATCAATCGCAAGCGGCGTCAGCACCGGGAAAATTTGCTCATCAAAACGGGCACCAAGCCATTCAACTTCTTCCGCGGAAATATTTTCCGGCTGGAGCACATGAACATCTGCCGCACGTAATTCCACAACAATTTCCTGCCAGCGGGCCTGCTGATCATCAAGCAATTGCCGCGCGCGGGCGTCTACCGCCGTGAGCTGCTCGCGGGGGCTCATGCCATCTGCACTTGGGGTCGTTACACCGGCCTCGACCTGCCCCTTCAAGCCAGCCACACGGACCATATAAAATTCGTCCAGATTATCCGCAGAAATTGATAAAAACCTAAGCTGTTCAAAAAGCGGGTAATTTTTGTTGGAGGCCTCTTCCAAAACGCGTGCGTTAAACGCCAACCATGATAACTCGCGGTTGATCAGCCTTGTTTCTGGCGTCAATTTCTGAGAGCTCCGACTTGGATTGGCCAAGTTCTGCACATCATTTGCGGGAATGCTCAAAGGCTCATTCGCCATTGTATTTCCTTAAATTGCGGGCCTGAATGATACCGTATTCGCATAATACATGAAGATTAAACCCATATTTCAGCTAGGTTGCCCAGAACCGGCGTTCCCGCTCTCCCGCTCCAGCGCTTCTATCACTTCGCCAGCGAGACGCTTGCCAATGACTCGCCTGCTTGCGAGCGCGGCCTGATCAATCCGTGCGACCAATCGGCGGGCGGCCGCAAATGAACGCTCTGACCGGGCGGCTATATACTCAACCGTCTCCCGGTCTACCACCAACTGTCGGTCGGCGAACTGCTTCGCCAATACTGCCGCAAACAGTCCGTCATCTGGCGGAGAGACTTCCGCTGAAGGCAGTGCCTTTAACCGTGATTCTAAGTCTGGCAGATCTATCCCCCACCGACTTGGCGCGGTACGCGCAACGATTAAAAACGCGCCCCTCTTCTCTCGGATCATATTGAGCAGATGAAACATTAAGCGCTCATCTGGCCTGGGGATATCCACAGCTTCGAAATCCAGCGCGATATGCGGATTCTGAGGCAGGGTCTCCAAGTCAAGTTTGGCCAAGTCACCAGCGTCAATCAGCAACGCCCCTGCTCGCTCAGCCCAGATATGAGCCAGATGCGTCTTGCCGGATCCAGCAGGCCCCCAAATCACAGCAGCAGGCAATGCCCATTCCGGCCATGAGCGCACCAGCGCGAGTGCAGCACGGTTGGCTTCTGATTGCAGGAGATCCGCAGCGGCATAATCCGGGTGCGGTTCGAGCTTGAGTGGGATTTGCCGGGTCACGCGGGAGACGCGCCTTCGGCCTCCGACGATGGTTTGCCTGAGCCGATGCCCGGGTCATCATCCCCCGGATCATCGTTGTCATTATCATCACCCAAATAGATCGGGCTTTGCCGGTATTGCGCGACTGCAAACCGCGTCAACACACCAACAGAAGCGGCTACAGGCAATGCTAAAAGCATACCCATAAAGCCAAGAACGGCACCGCCAGCGAATAACGAAAAGATGACCCAAACTGGATGTAGCCCAACCCGTTCACCAACAAGCTTCGGCGTGAGCACATTACCCTCAAGTACCTGGCCCACAATGAAGATGGCCGCGATGATACCGATCCGTATCGGATCATCAAATTGCAGCAGTGCAAGCCCGACGCTGGCGAAAAGACCAAAAATGGACCCAACATAAGGAATAAAGGCCAAGATTCCCGAAAGAATGCCAATGACGAATCCAAACTCCAGCCCCGCCAGCGATAGCGCCAAACCATAACCAAGCCCCAGCACAACGCATACGGTCGCCTGCCCCCGCACGAAGCCTGCGAGCGTGTAATCCACTTGCCGCGCCTGATCCCGAACAATCTCGACGTGAGGCCGCGGGATCAATGCATCCACCCAGCCAATCAATCGATCCCAATCGCGTAAAAGGTAAAAAGCGACGATCGGCGTCACCAGAACGAAGGTCGTGACATTGACCAATGCCATGCCTCCATCGAACAAACGCTTCAGCACCGTGCCTGCAAGCATCATGGCGCGCCCAACTTGAGCCCCAATAGCTTCCCGCATGCGGGCGATGTCTTCGGGCTCCAGCGTGTTAGACGCGTAGCTCAGCATGTCCGCAAAAAGCATTTGCACCTTCGCGGTGTACTTCGGCAGCGTATCACCCGCCGCTATCACTTGCGACTGAATTAGCGGGAACGCCAAAATAACGATCACCAATACCAGAAGCGCAAACAACCCAAGCGCCAATGTAGCAGCGAGCCACCGCGGTGATCTGTGGCTTTCCAACCAATCTGCAACAGGATCAAGAAAATAAGCGACTGCCAATCCCACAACAAAAGGCAGTAAGACTTCATCGAACAGCGTTAGAAAAACCAGGATAGCAGCGCCGATCGCCAGCCACGCCATAAGCTTTCGCCATAGCGGCATCTGATAGGGCACCAAAACGGTTGGCGGATTAGAGCTAGCGGGTTTGGTGGAAGTTTCTGTCATGGCTATAGGCACCTATCCCCCGCTACCGGCGGCTGACACGCGGCGGTGCGATCAGTACCCATTCGGCCTCGCTGCCCGCTGTGTTTGGAGCCAGGTCCATGCTTTGACGGGCTACACCGGCCCGCAGTTCGTCTTGGCTGCCGGAATAGAACAAGCGCAACCGCACAATATCCCGAGACAGCATCACCAACTCATGGCGGGACACACCAGGGGACGCATCCAAGCGGCGGCGGGCATCGGCGTAATCTAGAACGCCCCCAACTGGCAGGTCAGCAATCAAGCTATTCAATCCGCCTGCATCTGGAGCAGAGGATTGACGCTTCCAGGATGCTTCTAATGCCGCAACGATAGCATTCGCAGCCCTCACGCCCAGCGTTTCTGGCTTGTCGCCGTTAGAGCCAAGCTCGGTATGTCGAAACCGGCCGATATTCGGGCCATCGCCAACGACTTCGGCAACTGCATCCAACCGCGGACGACCACTCACTGGATCAACGCCGTAGCGTGCCTCTGCGACAAGCACACCAGCGGCCCCATACCTGGCGGCGAAGGCGCCTAAGCGTGACCGATCGCGGGATAGAGCTTGCTCCGGAGACAGCGCACCACGATCTGCCAGATCACCACGTGGTAACGTTACAGGTGCCAGGCCATCTGATGACCCCCTGAATTTCCATGCCCCAGCCCAAGGATTATTAGGCTCCCAGAGTGACTGCGCACCAGCCCAAAGGTACAAAGGCGCTACGACAACAGACGGTGCTACTGTTTCAGCAAAAGCCAGACCATTTTCTTTCAGATAACTCCTTACCAGGTCCTGGCGAAAGGAGATCCTCATCTTTGCAGCATATCGGGTGGCTGTGGTCTGCTCATCCTCAATCTTGAGCCCACCAGCGTGATCCGCGGCAGTTGCATAATCAACAAGCGGCAAACGACCATGGGCAGAGGCTGGCGTCAGCCGTTGCAGCAGGTGCTGAAACGCCACAACGTGGGCTTGCTCAAGCCCATCTTGACGGGCAATCGCTGAAGTTTCCCGCGTCAAATCGACGTTGATATCTGCAACCGTATAAGGGTTGGCAGAGGCATATCCGATTGGCATGGCAATCAGAATCGTTATGGACAGTGCACGTAGAATGCCCCGAATCGCGAAGCCTAGACGTTTGATCAGCATCGTTGTTAGCCCTCTCCTTGCTAGTCTGGCATTGCGTGTCGCCAGCCCAGCGGGTATCTCGCATGTAACCCCCATCGACTAACATATAGACGGAACGCCCATGAGTGAGAATGGCGGCGCATCATATAAAGCAGCTGGCGTCGATATTAGCGCGGGCGAAACGCTGGTCAGCAAGATCGCGCCAATCGCCAAAGCGACAGCGCGGGCTGGTGTTTTAGGCGGTCTTGGCGGGTTCGGTGCGGCCTTTGATTTGAAGGCGGCAGGCTTTGTAGACCCGATTCTCGTCGCGGCGACAGACGGTGTCGGCACAAAACTGCTCATCGCTGAAGCTATTGGTAAGCACAACGAGATCGGCATCGACCTTGTCGCGATGTGCGTGAATGACTTGGCAGCACAGGGCGCTGAGCCATTGTTCTTCTTGGATTATTTTGCGACCGGCAAGCTGGATGTAGACCAAGCGGCAGAAGTCATCACCGGAATTGCAGAAGGATGCCGTCTTGCAGGATGTGCACTTGTGGGCGGTGAAACAGCGGAAATGCCCGGCGTATACCCCGTTGGTAGATACGATGTTGCTGGGTTCGCAGTCGGCGCAGTAGAGCGTGGTGGTTTCATTGATGGGACGGAAGCCCAGGCAGGAGATGTAGCCATTGCTATTCCATCTGCCGGTGTTCACTCCAACGGCTTTTCGCTCGTGCGTCGCGTTGTTCAGAAAGCGGGACTCGGTTGGGATTTGCCTTGCCCGTTCGCAGAAGGCGAATCTCTAGGCCAAGCATTGCTCGCTCCGACTCGGATTTACGTGCCTGCAATGATGGCTCTGGCAAAGGCTGGGCTGGCAAAAGGATTCGCGCACATCACAGGTGGTGGACTGCTTGAAAACCCACAGCGCGCATTCAGCAAGGAATTGGCATTGGATTTGGATGTTAGCGCTGTTCCTGCCCTGCCAGTTTTTGATTGGCTTCAGGCTGTTGGCAATATTGCGGCGAACGAAATGGTGCTCACCTTTAACTGCGGCATTGGCATATTGATCTACGTAGCTAAAGATAAAGCTGAAGATGCACTTAAACATTTGGCGGCAAATGGGGCGAGCGACGCGGTTATCGCTGGTACACTTGTTGTGCGTGCTGATGATGAACCTGTGCGTTTAACGGGGCTCGGTCGATGGGGTGCCTGAAGCTTGGCGTGCTATTTTCGGGGCGCGGAACCAATCTGCAAGCCATTCTGGATGCTTGCCAGGATCCATCCTTCCCGGCGGAAGTCGCTCTGGCACTCTCTAATAAGCCCGATGCTCCAGGTTTAGCCCGCGCCCAGAAAGCCAACGTTCCTTCATCCGTCATCAATCACAAGGACTTCGCTGACCGGTCAAGCTTCGAGCAGGCGATGAATGCACGGCTCGACGAAGCAGGCGTCCAGCTGATCTGCCTTGCTGGGTTCATGCGGCTATTGACGCCAACATTTGTCAATCATTGGAACGGCAGGGCAATTAACATCCATCCATCGCTCCTTCCAGCCTACCCTGGCCTAAACACCCATGCCCGGGCGATCAATGATGGCGCGCGGTTCGCTGGCTGCACTGTACACTTCCTCAGCGCCGAAACGGATGCCGGGCCGATTATTGCCCAAGCCGCCACCCCAATTAACGCCAGCGATACGCCAGATAGTCTTGCATCGCGCGTGCTTGAAGCGGAATATGAGATCTACCAGAGGGCGATTCGCTGGGTTGCGGAGGGCCGCATCACGCTGCACGAAGGCCGGGTTATGATTGACGACGCCGGTGATGATGCGTCTTTCTATTTGCCAACGGTGAATTCAACCGTATAAACATTTGCAAATAATTTGATATTTAGGGGATTGCGTTCGCCATGGTCGACTTCGAAGAAGAATTTCAAACCCGCCACGCTGGCTGGCTGCATTTCTCTAAATTGATGCTATGGTCCACCATTTTGGTCATCGGGGTCCTGGTACTGATGGCGGTTTTTCTGCTGTAAGTATCTAGAAATTTGATGGAATAAAAAATGGGGCGCACCCACTGCAGGATGCGCCCCGTTTCTTTTAGCCATGAAGTGCATTGGCAGTTAGCCAAAAACTTCAAGTCCGCTGAAGAAGAATGCGATTTCAGTCGCGGCATTTTCCTGGCTGTCCGAGCCATGAGCCGAGTTAGCTTCAATGGACTCGCCAAAGTCCTTACGGATCGTGCCAGCATCTGCATTGGCTGGGTTGGTTGCACCCATAATATCGCGGTTGGCTTGAACGGCGTTTTCACCTTCAAGTACTTGTACCACAACCGGGCCAGAAATCATAAATCCACAAAGATCTTTGAAAAATGGCCGTTCGCTATGCACAGCGTAAAACGCTTCAGCCTGGGCCTGTGTTAACTGCAGGCGCTTCTGGCCTACGATGCGCAGGCCTTTTTCTTCAAAGCGAGCGTTGATTTGGCCCGTAAGGTTCCGGCGGGTAGCGTCCGGCTTGATGATGGAAAGTGTGCGTTCTTTTGCCATTGTGTTGGCTCCTTCATAAGACAGCGGCCTGCCCTTCTGTGAGGGGCAGGCCGCTGTTATCGTTTAGATTAACGCGTGTTAGCGCGAGTAAAATTCGATGACAAGGTTCGGTTGCATCTGTGCGCCATAAGGCACATCGGCAAGCTTAGGACCCCGGGTGAACGTGCCTTTGAGGCTATTGTAGTCAACGTCCATATAGTCGGGCGTATCGCGTTCGCTGGATTGGATGGCTTCAAGAATGAGCGCCATGTTCTTAGCTTTTTCACCAAGCTCAACCACATCACCATCCTTCACTTGATATGAAGGGATGTTGACGCGCTGGCCATTCACTTTGACATGGCCGTGGTTCACGACCTGCCGCGCAGAAAAGACGGTCGGCACGAATTTCATGCGATAGATCACCGCGTCCAGTCGCCGCTCGAGAATTTCGATCAGGTTTTCGCCGGTGTCGCCCTTGCGGCGCACAGCCTCAGCATAATAACGGCGGAACTGCTTTTCGCTGATATTGCCATAGTAGCCCTTGAGCTGCTGCTTCATACGAAGCTGAATGCCGAAGTCAGACAGCTTCTTACGGCGCTGGCCGTGCTGGCCTGGACCGTATTCACGCTTGTTGAACGGGCTTTTTGGGCGACCCCAAAGGTTGACGCCTAAGCGCCGGTCAATCTTGTATTTCGCTTGCTCGCGTTTCGCCATAATCTTGTATCCTCAAGTCATGTTATTTTTGTTGTCCCGATTAGGCCGCATTGAAGCGCGTCCGGGATAAAGCGCATGCGCGCAATCCGCGTTGTCAGGAGTGCGCGGGTGTTACGAAGTTGAACGCGCCTAGTCAAGCCCAGCATGCTGTTTGAACGCATCGAACCGCAGTGGAGCGCCGAAATGCCGCCCCTGCCCCTTCTATACGCCCAATCTCAACTTTGATCCGCCATTGCTTGATCAAGAACACCTCCCGCCACCACATCAGCAACGACTTCCGCAGCTAGCACCGCTTTAGCCCGAATTGCTGCCCGCGTCCGTAGATTATCGTCAGCAGCATAAACCAAGTTAGCGTCTAGCTTGATCCGTTTTGCGGGGAGTTTCCCGGCATAACTCAATGAGGCCTGGCAAGCAGCGAAGTCTTCAATTGCAATGCCGCAGCCAATCGGTGCAAACGCTTCAACATCCGCAATTGCGCCCGCTTCGTTTAAAAAAATGCTATTTCAGTACTCTCGCTATTGAACGCCTCTGGCGCAACAGGCACCTTTTTTTGTGCCAGCGAAAAGATATCTGCCGCACCTTCGCCGAGCTTTGCCGCAGAGAGATTGATACTGATTTGTCCGATAGCCGATAGTCTGACAGCAGCACGGGCGGCAACGCCAAATGTCCAGATCGTAATTGGCTCAATAAATCCGCGCCGCTCAACTCCCGGAATGAAATTAGCTGGCGGCCAGTCTTCGCCGCTAGTTCGTCGTCACCGTAGCAGCGTTTCGGCACCACTTACCCTGCCTGTCACCAGATCTGTGATTGGTTGGAACCGCAGTGGTCATGTGCAAGCGCTTCAGTAATCGCAACCGGCAGCAATAGACCGACATATCAACGACAATTACGCGCATCATTAGCAAAGGCGAATCGGCCTTCAGTATAATTTTCTGACCGGCCCACCACACTCACCGCAGCCGCCAAAAGGCTTTCCTAATGACTGCCGTCTTCCGGTGCGACGGCGATCCCGATGGCCGCTTTCGCCTGTGTCGCAGCCGGGAGCGCGCCCGGTAAGCGCGCAGCTAAATCTGCCGCTCCGCCTGTCTCGCATAGGTGCGGTACCAAGATCCCCATTCGTCCCTCACTTAGGCTTTCCGCTAGTTTTCAGCGATATCGACACTGCGCAGCACACGTGTCGCCGCATGCGCCTCTGCGACTGATACGCCGTTCAACAAGGGCAGCGCAGCATGACAAGCACTGACAGCCAGCGCTGCATCTAGCGCCTCCTGCCCGAAGGTCGCCACATTGCCGCCGCTTGCTTCCCCTGCCCTGTCGGGTATGGAGGCATCCATGAACTTGCTCCGCTCCGCTGCCGTCATCGGCGTATATACACTGCTTAGCCGAATACTTGGTTTCGTGCGCGATCTGCTGATCGCTGCGACGCTGGGAGCGGGGCCCATTGCGGATGCCTTTTTTGTCGCCTTCCGCCTGCCTAACCTTTTCAGACGACTTTTTTCAGAAGGTGCATTCAATGCCGCCTTTGCACCCCTGTTTGCTGAAGCGCTGACGAAGGACGGCGCGCCCGCAGCTAAACGCGTTGCTGAGGACGCCTTGGCGTTCGCAATCGTGGCGGCATTGGCCTTCACAGGCATCGCAGAGCTCTTGATGCCGCTTCTGGTGATGGCACTGGCACCCGGATTTTTGGACGATCCTGAACAGTTCCAGCGCACCGTTGAAATGGCGCGGCTCACATTTCCCTATCTAGCACTTATGACACTGACAGCGCTGGGAGGCGCAGTCCTGAACGGCGTTGGGCGGTTTTGGGCTGCAGCTGCGGCACCCATCTTGCTTAATCTCATCATGATCACCGCAATGCTTGCTTTCATTGATATTGGCAATACGCCAGGTCATACGCTTGCCGCTGCTGCCGCGATTGCTGGCGTCGCGCAGTTGCTAATGGTTGTCATTTTCGCAAAGCGCGCCGGGTATGACCTGCGCCTGCGCTGGCCACGCCTCACACCAGGCGTCAAACGACTTGGCAAGCTAATGGGTCCTGGCGTGTTGGCGGCAGGTGCAACACAGATCAACATAGTCGTTGGGTCGCAGCTTGCATCCTTACTGGCAGCGGGTGCCATTAGCCATCTCTATTATGCCGACAGGGTTTATCAGTTGCCGCTTGGCATTATTGGCGTTGGCCTTGGTGTGGCACTTTTACCGAAGCTTTCCAGGGAAGCGCAAAGTGGGGATGAAAGAGCAGCAAATGCCAGCCTCGCCCGCGCCGTCGAGCTTAGTTTGTGGCTAACCTTACCCGCTGCTGCCGCTGCAATGGCGATTCCCGGAATACTGGTCTCGGCCTTATTCGAACGCGGGGCCTTTACACCGGCAGACGGTGTCGCGACTGCTGCCGCACTGATGGTCTATGCCGCGGGTCTCCCAGCCTTTGTGCTGACAAAGACATTAGCCCCCGCCTTCTTTGCCCGGGCTGACACAAAAACACCGGCCCGCGCGGCTGGTGCCTCTGTCATCCTAAACATCGTGCTTGGTTTATCGCTGATGTGGTCCCTTGGCCATGTGGGACTAGCACTTGCAACAACGCTTGCGGCTTCGATGCAAGTCACTTGGCTCACTACCAGCCTTATTCGAAGGGGCTGGTGGAAGCTTGAAGTGGCCTCGGCACTCCGAACGGCAAAACTCATAGTCGCCGCAGGCGCTATGGCGGCCGCGCTGATTTACGGTAGCGGGCCAATCTTGCAGTTTGCGACGAGCGACTTGGCGCGTTTGTCGGCGACGCTTGGTCTGTGCTTGATCGCAGGATTTTTGTACCTGATCCTGGCGCATATGCTTGGTGCGGCGCGGCTTGATGCAGCACTTCGGGAGTTTCGTGGGCGGGGTTAAGCTTGACGTCAGCGCCCTCCCAGCATGATAACCCCTTGCAGTGGAAATTCCGCTATAGGAACCAGCTTTAAGGACACGCATCCAATGAACCGGATTTTCTCCGGCATGCAGCCGACCGGAAACTTGCATCTTGGCAATTATCTGGGCGCTGTCCGCAACTGGGTCGCCATGCAGCATGACTATGAGTGCTTCTTCTGCATGGTTGATATGCATGCGATCACCATGCCGCAGGACCCGGCTGAATTACGCCAATCAACCCGGGAAGTCGCAGCCGCGTACATTGCGTCCGGGATTAACCCTGACTTGTGCTCAATTTTCCATCAAAGCGCGCTTGGCGGTGAACACGCGGAACTTACTTGGATGTTAAGCTCCCTGACGCCGCTTGGCTGGTTGAACCGGATGACCCAGTTCAAAGAAAAGGCTGGTAAAAGGCGGGAGAATGCGGGTCTTGCGCTGTATAGCTACCCCGTACTAATGGCCGCGGACATTTTGCTCTATCACGCAACCCACGTTCCAGTTGGTGAGGATCAGAAGCAGCATCTGGAGCTAGCCCGCGATATCGCAGGCGCATTCAACCGCCACTACGACATCGAGTTCTTTCCCCTGCCAAAACCTCAAATTCTGGGTGAAGCGACGCGGGTTATGAGCTTGCGCGATGGCTCTTCAAAGATGAGCAAATCGGACACATCCGACCAATCCCGAATTAATCTGACTGATGACGCAGATACAATCGCGCAAAAGATTAAGCGCGCCAAAACAGACTCAGAACTATTGCCAGACGATCCGGCAGCGTTGGAGAGCCGGCCGGAAGCTTCGAATCTTGTCGGGATTTATGCTGCGCTAAGCGACCAGACGGCCACGCAGGTCTTGGCAGAATTTTCTGGAAAAGGGTTTGGCCAATTTAAGCCCGCACTGTCTGAACTGGCCGTTTCCGTATTGAGCCCAATCTCAGAAAATATGCGCCGCTTGCTGAATGACCCAGCTGAATTGGACCGTATTATCAGCGGCAGTGCTGAGCGCGCCCGAACGGTCGCCGGCCCTATCCTGCATAAGACCAAAGATATCGTCGGTTTCTTGCAGGTTTAACGCGGCAGCTATTTCTTTGCGTATTGCACGGCGGCACGGCCAACCGTCTCACGAGCTACGATAAGCTTTGAGACCTGAGCCGTGCCGTCGCCAATCTCCAGCCCCATCACGTCTCGTAAGCGTTGTTGGTGTGGCAGGTCTCGGCTATAGCCCAAATGGCCATGGGTTAATAGGCATTGATGGATTGCGTCCGCGGAGACTTTCGGGCCCATCCATTTTACCATCGCAGCTTCTTTTGTATGCGGCTTGCCTGCGTCCCGAAGCGCAAGGCACTCATACGCTAATAGGCGCGCCGCACGTACTTGCGCATCAGCCTCGGCCAGAGGGAAAGAAACACCCTGAAATTCCGCCAGAGGCCGGTCGAATGCTTGGCGTTCAATCGTATAAGCCCAGGTCTCGTCGATCGACGCGCGGGCAGAGCCAAGACACATCAAGGCGATCAGTGCGCGGGAATAATCAAACCCCTGCATGACCCGCACGAAGCCCATGCCCTCATCGCCAACACGTTGGCTATCGGGAACCCTGACGCCGTCAAACCATACAGAACCACGGCCAACAGCAAGGCTGCCCAAATCATCGTAGGTAGAATGAGAGACGCCGGGCGTGTTCATGTCTACCCAGAATGCGGTGACACCGCGCGCCCCGCTTTCGGGCTCTCCCGTTCTGGTCGCGACTAATATGGCATCAGCTTGATTGGCACATGAGATAGAGGCCTTCTCGCCATCCAACACCCACTCGTTACCATCGCTGCGCGCGCGGAGTTGTAGATTGGCGGCATCAGTGCCACCGCCCGGTTCTGTTAAGCCAAGCGCTGGCAGCAAACGGCCCTCTGCAATGCCATTGACTGCCTCAGCGGCCAGGTCATCAGGCGCATGCTCAGCCATGACACCGCCAATCAAGGAGCCCAGCAATTGCACATAGGCAACGTTTAGGTCGCCTCGGCCAATTTCTTCAATCACCACGCCTTGGGTAACGCCCGACGCGCCAATTCCGCCCAGTTGTTCTGGCAAGTCAGGCGCGATAAGCCCAAGCGCGCCCATTTCAATCAACAAATCCCGGTCAAACCGACCATCGGCCTCACGAGATTGATAGTGGGGAGCCAGCTTTTCTTCGGTAAATCGGCATGCAGTCTCGCGGACTGCTTTCGTTAATTCATCAAGTTCAAATTGCATGGAACCCTGCCTGCATCGGGAAACTTTGGCTTAAGCATAGACAATAGACGCTCAAGCGAATATACCGTCGATCGAGAGCTTCATGCGGCCAAGCAGGACTTCGGGGTCATCGACATCCGAGATAAATGTGACGATCACAACCGCCATAACGCTCGCCATATGCCGATCTCGATTGCCGCGACCCCATGGTTCTCAAGCCTAATCTGGCCTAGTTAGTCAGTGATAAAGTGCAGCAGCATATGATGCTTCAGAACGCGATAATTCTGAACTTTAGCAATCTAGTCCCTCATTTAAATTAATTTGTATCAGGGACAATTCCATAGAATTTTTGATATAACGATGAAATATAATTGCTATCTTCGAAGAAATTATCATTATAAAACTTTGGCTTATCGGGAACTTGCTCGTTGATCATTGGATTTAGCGGTTCGGTCAACGCCACTCCGAATAAGCTCACAATCGCCAACGCATTTGCTAAAAGGCTACAAGAACTTGGGTCCCGAGGCGTTGAAGTTACGCGGCTTATCAATAAACGGCTTGGGCGTAAGTTAAGCGTCACACTTTACGATCCTGGAAAATGTGCACCACCAGGACGGTACTTTGATCCCATCATTGTTGGTGCTATTCATACCGGGTAGAGCATCCCAAATCTGTTGATCAACAAAAATCCCGCCTTCGGTATCTTTGGTGGACAACCATTTGGCCTCCCCGCTGGTTATCGTATGTAGTGGTTAACAGGCCCCGCCAGCGACGCTTATTTCGCCGCATATAAATCCATTGGCCTTGCTGTGACCCAGTGTGGCGTCATAGATGGTCAAGCATTTGCATGGACGCAAGAACCTCTTAAATCCCCCGACGAAACCAAAGCCATGCGGATCGGCATCGTCTCCCCCGGTTTGAGCGCGCAGATATTACGTGCAGCGGGCGCACAAGTCCGGAGCGCCAGCGCTGCGGCGCTTGATGTAATGGCGATGAGCGGCGCGCTGAACACAGTATCGCTTGGGTCGTAAAGGTTGACCCAAGAGCGCGGCCCCATCAGGTCGCCGGTAACTCATATGCACCAAGCCCGTTAGCGCCGACTTTTGTTATGGACCTCATTCTTGGCCTTAAACGTCGGCAGGCGCCGACGGATAAGACACGCACAGCGATACGGGCATAATGCAATGAGATTATCCAGGAAGCCTTGTCTCGACAGACAACACCGACGCCACAATCACTCAAGCATTTGGCTGAGGACGCGCTGTCATTGGAGCCAGTCACCATAGCCATCGCCTCGCACCTTTTTTTAGGCCTGACGCAATACGGCTGAAAAGCTTGCGCCGGCAAATCTTAGCCTTGCCGCCACCATAGCCGTTTATCCTTGGCCAAAGCATCTAAAGTAAAGGGGGCCTTTATCGAAGCACTGCCGCAGCGCGTTGGATACGCCGCCCAGCTTCTTCAAGGACTTCATCAGAAGTCGCGTAGGAAATCCGGAAGTGCGGGCTTAATCCAAAAGCGGAACCTGGCACAACGACCACCTTTTCTGTTTCCAAAAGATAAGCCGCAAAGTCTTCATCGCTTTCGATAAGCTTGCCCTCAGGTGTCGTTTTGCCAAGTGTCCCTTCGCAGGATGGGTAGACGTAGAACGCGCCTTCAGGCGTAAGGCAATCCAGGCCTGGCGCTTGGTTCAGCATGGATACGATTAGGTCCCGGCGCCCCTGGAACGCCAATGCCCTTTCAGCAATGAACTCTTGCGGGCCATCCAGTGCCGCTACCGCCGCCGTTTGACTGATCGATGACGGATTAGTCGTACTTTGGGACTGGATCGTACGGATCGCGTCAATGATCACCTTAGGACCTGCCGCATAGCCAATCCGCCAACCCGTCATTGCGTAGGCCTTGGAAACGCCATTCGTTGTAAGCGTGCGATCATAGAGCTTCGGCTCCACCTCCGCGATGGTCACAGGCTTGAAGCCATCATAGGTGATGTGCTCATACATATCGTCCGTCATCACCAGCACATGCGGGTGCTTTAGCAACACATCCGTCAGCAGCTTGACTTCATCAGCTCTGTAAGCGGCACCGGTTGGGTTGGAAGGCGTGTTAAAAATCAGCCATTTTGTCTTTGGCGTGATTGCGGCTTCCAACTGCTTCGCGGTCATCTTGAACCGGTTTTCCTGGAGGCAGGGCACGATCACCGGCTCGCCTTCGGCCAAGCGCACCATATCGGGGTAGCTCGTCCAGTACGGTGCCGGAATAATAACTTCCTCGTCGGGGTTCACCGTCGCCATCAGCGCATTGTAAAGCACATGCTTGCCGCCATTGCCGATGGTGACTTGATTTGGCTCGTAGTCCAAGCCGTTCTCACGTTTGAATTTTCGTGCGACTGCCTGTTTCAGCTCCGGTCGTCCATCAGGTGCCGTATATTTCGTATCGCCGTTCATGATCGCATTTACGCCAGCTTGAACCGCACTGCCCGGTGTCGGAAAGTCCGGCTCGCCTGCTGCGAGGCCAATAACGTCTTCGCCAGCTGCTTTCATCTCCATCGCTTTGGAGTTTAGCGCAACAGTGGCGGAGGGCTTGATCACGGATAGCCTGTCGGCGACAATGCCCATGGCAATAACTTTCTTTTTCAGTTTGGGAACACACCCGCATTGCGAGCGGCGTCAACCTATGCCGCACAAGGCTTTGGCGCAACGCTCATATAATTGGTTCATTGCATATCAGCGGCCCAGCTATTGCAGTACACCCCCCAAACTAGAAAAATGCGGCTGCAAGTGTCGCAAATGGAAACGATGGGAAATGGCGTCGAATCTTCTAGGCTATTTTGACAAATGTCGTATTCCAAAGCCTTGCAGTGGCGAGTTGGACAAATCCAAGGTAACTCTCAGTCGTTTTATCGTACCGTGTAGCGCGGCGGCGTGCGTTTTTCAGCTTGTTGAAGCATCGGGCGGCGAGGTTTCGCAGGGCATAGATGTGGCCAAGGACAGGTTCTTGGCTCTTGTGGTTTTTCCGCGCCGGGATGACCGCGGTTCCGCGGCGCAGCGCGGCAAGGGCCGATCATAAGACTGACATCTGTGCCTTCGGCGTAATGTTCCATCGCATGTATACCGGCACGCTTCCAAAGGCGCGCTAAGCACTGCCAAATGATCACAATGACGGCCTGGCCGACTGGCTAGCATCCAAGCTCGCGAATGATCCTGACGACCGACCAGAAACCGGGGCAGAGGCGAAGTTAGACTTGGCCGCGGCCCTTAAAGCTTAGCCGCGGGCGGCCTGAATAGCCCGCCAAACTTTTTCCGGCGTCGCTGGCATATCAATGTGCTGGATGCCGTAGACTGACAACGCATCAACCAGCGCATTCATGACCGAGGGCATGGCACCAGCGCACCCGGCCTCACCGCAGCCTTTAACTCCCAGTGGATTGGTCGTTGCCGGTGATGGCAAATGCGCCATTGAGATCGTGCTTAATCCAGGCATATCGCTTGCCCGCGGCAAGGCATAATCCATGAATGACCCAGCCAAGGGCTGGCCTTCTCCATCATAAACAACGTCTTCCATTAACGCCTGACCAATGCCCTGCGCGACGCCACCATGAGCTTGGCCTTCGACGAGCATTGGGTTCACCACAACGCCGAAATCATTGACCATTACATAGCTTTCGACAGTCACAACGCCCGTCTCGGGATCAACCTCGACCTCTGCAATATGGCAACCGTTCGGGAATGTGAATGGCGGTGTATCAACAACTTGGGCGACAGAGAGGGACTTCGGTACATCAACTGGCAGATCGACGCCTTCCCGCAACATCGCTGCCAGTTCCATAACACCCAGCGTCCGGTCTGTGCCAACAATGCCGAACTGTCCGCCCTTGGCATTAATCGTGAATTCGATATCCGCTTCCGCAGCTTCAAGAATGTGGGACGCGATAACGCAACCCTTTTCTTTCACCGCTTCAGCCGCCTCAAAAATCGCTGCCCCACTGTTCATAAGAGACTTCGATCCGCCGGTGCCGCCGCCATGGAGCAGTTCATCGGAATCGCCTTGTAGCAGTTTGATCTGACCAAACGGCACGCCAAGCCGGGCTGCCAAAACCTGTGCATAGGCTGTTGCATGGCCTTGGCCGTAATCCAATGTGCCAGTGACGATCGTGACAGTCCCATCATCCTCAAAGCGAATACCACCCATTTCCTTGCCGGGAGGACCCGTCACTTCCAGATATTGGCCGATACCGATACCGCGTAGCAGGCCTGCTTCGGCGCTTGCGGCTTTCCGGGCATCAAAGCCTCCCCAATCGGCTGCCTCCAACGCCTTATCGAGGATGGCGGGAAAGTTACCACTATCATACACAGTGTTCGCTGGCGTTTTATACGGCAACATTTCTGGCTGGATATGGTTGCGCTTGCGGATTTCGACCTTATCGATGTCCATTTCAAGCGCGGCCTGATCCAACATGCGTTCAATGTAGTAATTGCTCTCTGGCCGCCCGGCACCGCGATAGGGCCCAACAGGTGTAGTATTAGTGAACACGCATTTCGATTGAATTTCCTGCAATGGCGTTTTGTAGACGCTAATCGTATTTTTAACGACATTCCCCGTCGGCTGATTGACGCCGCCATTGCTCAGATTTGCACCGATATTGCCGTAGCCGGTCACCCGTAAAGCCAGGATGTTACCCTCCGCATCAAACGCCATGGATTGATCCATGTCATGATTACGGCCGTGGCTATCCGCAAGGAAGCTCTCAGAGCGTTTATCCGTCCATTTAACGGGTCGCCCTAGAATACGCGCGGCATGCATGATGCAGATATATTCGGGATAGCAGGCAGATTTCATACCGAAACTGCCACCAACACTGCCCACAAGTACCCGGATCTGATCAGCCCGGGCGTTTAGCGGCTTCATCAGGTTATTCCGCATTGGAAACGCGCCTTGGCAGCCTAGCCACAGAGTCCAATGGTCCTCATCGCTGTCATAGTCCGCAAGCGCTGATCGGGGCTCCATCGGGGCAACGGCGATGCGGCTATTAAAGATACTCATTGACGTGACATGGGCCGCGTTTGCGAACGCCTCTGCTACCTTCTCACTCTCGCCAAATTGGAAGTCCAGGATGACATTGCCTGCAACCTCGTCATGCACCAGTGGCGCGCACGGAGCCACTGCATCCCGAGCGGAGGTGACTGCAGCTAGGGATTCAATTTCAACGAACACAGATTCCGCAGCATCTTCAGCCTGGGCGCGCGTTTCGGCGATAACACAGGCGACCGGGTCCCCGACAAAGCGGACTTTATCGATTGGAAGCGGCGGTTGTTCTGGCTTTCGCATATCAGACCCGTCGCGGTTCTTCATCGACATGCCCGCTGGCATCAGCCCAAGTCCTGCATTAATTAGATCTTGGCCTGTCAGGATGGAAAACACGCCAGGCATGCCCTTGGCGTCATTAGTTTGAATGCCTTTGATCCGCCCATGGGCCACCTGGCTCCGAACCATGACGGCATAAACCTGGCCCGGCAGTGCGTTGTCATCCGCATAATTGCCAAGACCCTGCACCAGCGTTGGATCTTCCTTGCGAGAAACGGGCTGGCCAAGGCCATACTTTTCGTCAACAAACAGGGTCGGATCAACAAACACGTTCATATCTAAACTTCCTCAGATCAGCGTGACGCACGAAGCGCTTGAGTGGCGGCTGAATCGACGACACCATCTGCATCGACGATCACATGATATTGCGCTTTTGCCGCCTTAACAGATACATAGCCGTTGGCGACATCGCGGGCGACACGGGCTGGGTCACGTAGATCAGCCCCACCCAGGCCACCCCCTCCAGGCATTTCCATCCGTAGCCGCTCGCCTGCAGGTACCGTTTGCCGCCCCTTTGCCTTAAACGGTCTACTCTCTGAAATACCAATAGTCCCGGTCATTCCTGGAGCGCCGCCATTGCGACCGCGGGCTGGATGGGTCACACGGTCAAACATGCTGGAAATCGCAAAGGGAGCACCTGTTGCATGCTCCACTTCCATAATTTGCCCAACGCCGCCGCGATGTTCACCAGCACCGCCTGAATCCGTACGGTATTCCTTGCGCCAGAACACTAACGGTGCCAACACTTCATTGATCTCTACGGGCGTGTTGCGAACGCCGGATGGGAATGCCGTTGCATCCAGCCCATCTTTGATTGGTCGCGCACCTGTCCCGCCTGTGTGAAATGTGTTCATGGCGAAAGGGGTAGCATCTCCGTAGTCACCGTCCACAAGGCCATGACCACCCATCAGCACTGGGTTCCAAAGGCAGGACGTGCCTTCCGCAGGCACGCGATCAGGGATGATCTCGTTGAGGCAGCCGAATACGACATCTGGTAACATCTGCCCCGTCACATGCCGCGCTGTCACGGCACAGGGCCTCGGCGCATTTAGAATGCAGCCCTCGGGTGCAGTGATTTTAACAGCAGCAAGTGATCCCGCGTTATTTGGAATCTCGTTACCGACAATACAGCGCACCCCAAAGCTTGCATAAGCTTCCGTATAGGTGACTGGCACGTTGATGCCGTAGGACGATACCGGCGACGTGCCTTTAAAGCAGACGCTAATCGTGTCGTCCGAAATCGTCATTTCAGCAACGAGATCGAGCCCGCTTTCATAGCCATCCACCCGCATGGCGTTTTTATAAACGCCGTTTGGCAGCTTCGCGATCTCTGCCGCCATGCCTTTACGGGACGCATCAATGATATGATCGGCGAGGCCATCAATGTTGGCCAACCCAAACTCATCCATCATCGAAACCAACCGCTTGGAGCCAACGGCATTGCAGGCGACCAACGAATACAAATCGCCCTCAACCTCGACCGGATTGCGGACATTATGGGCGATGATATCTAGCACCATTCGGTTCATTTCACCGCCAAGTGCCAGCGGCATGATGGGAATATTGATGCCTTCCTCATAGACTTGGCGCCCGTCCGGCCCAAACCCACGCCCGCCAACATCAACCACGTGGGTTGTGCAAGCGAATAGCGCTACGATTTCGCCATTCCGCCAAGTTGGCGTCACAACGGTGAAATCATTTAGATGCCCTGTGCCAAGCCAAGGATCGTTGGTGAGAAAAACATCGCCCTCGCCCATGGTCGCCAACGGATATTTGGCGATGAAATGCTGGACCGAGGCGGCCATTGCATTCACATGGCCAGGCGTTCCTGTGACAGCCTGGGCGAGCATCCGGCCACGAGTGTCATAGACGCCTGCCGATATATCCCCTGCTTCACGGGCCGAGGTAGAAAACGCCGTTCTAACCAGCGTCTGCGCCTGCTCTTCAACGACGGAGAGCAATCGGTTCCACTGGATTTGCAGTCCGATTTGATCAAGCGCGTTTGCAGACTCAGCCATCAGGATACTCCCTGCTTTCGGGTCAAAATAATGTATCCGCGCCCATCAATCGCTGCATCGAATGTTGATGTGACAACTGTGGTTGTTTGCGGTTCGACAATCAGTGCCGGGCCATTGATTCGATCACCAACTGCCAAATCTGGTCGCTGATAAAGGCCAGCATCAATGAAGTCTTGCTTTGCTGGATCAAAAACGGGCCGGGTGGCTGTTGGTTTACGCAAATTTCCGCAGATAGGTCGATTATCAGCAACGGTTGCGGCTGTGGATTTTGTCGAAACAGTCACCGTCCAGCTCAAAATCTCTGGTTCCATGTTTGGAACCGTCTGGCCGTAAAGCTTGCGGTACGCGCTATCAAAAGCTTCACGCAGCCTCGGAACATCATCTGGGGTCAATGGCCTGTCCGGCAGCGGTGCTGTAATTTCATGCCCCTGCCCGACATATCGCATATACGCCACGCGCGTTTCCTCCAATTCCGAACCAGATGCCCCTGATTCAACAACAGTACGTGCCTCTTCGCTCATGGAATCGAGCAATTCATTCGCGCCAGCAGCGTCAAACCCATCGAGGCGCATATAGCGGCTGCGCACTACTTCATATGAAATAGGCGCGCGCAAGAACCCGACAGCGGACCCAACGCCCGCTTCGCTCGGCACAACAACCTGGTCCAATCCAAGCTTCTCCGCCAGACGCGCGGCATGAAGCGGGGCGGCACCGCCAAAGGCGATCATGGCGCGCTCAGAGATATCCTTACCCCACTCAATGGCGTGAACACGGGCCGCATTGGCCATATTCTCGTCCACGATCTCAGCAACGGCATAGGCAGCAAGCGGTGCGGAGAGCCCTATCCCGTCGCCGATCTTTGCTTTGATCACATCGCCCGCCTTTTTTGGCATCAGCTTTACATTGCCGCCAGCGAACAATGCCGGGTCAATCTTACCAAGCAACACGTCTGCGTCCGTTACTGTGGGCTCGGCACCGCCGAGGTTATAACAGGCCGGGCCAGGCTCAGAACCAGCGCTTTGCGGTCCAACAGCGAGCCGTCCCATGCTGTCGATTGAGGCTATTGAGCCGCCACCTGCGCCAATCTCAACCATCTCAATTGCTGGGATGCGCACAGGCAGACCACTGCCTTTCATATCCCGATAAGCCCTGGCAACCTCAAACGTGCGCGTGGCAAGCGGCGAGCCATCATCGATCAGACAAAGCTTGGCTGTAGTGCCGCCCATGTCATAAGAAACAACACTGTTCAGCCCCAACTCCTTCGCCACTTCCGCCGCCAGAATGGCGCCGCCTGCTGGACCAGATTCAACCAGCCTGATTGGATAGCGCATCGCGTTCTCTAGAGTGGTTAGACCACCGCCAGACGTTATCAACAGGAATGGGCAGCTGAAGCCTTGCGATTTCAGGCGTTTATCCAACTCTTGAAGATATCCAGCCATTTTAGGCTGCACATAGGCATTGGCGCAGGTTGTTGATTGTCGCTCGTATTCCCGAATTTCTGGGCAAACATCGCTAGATAGGGAGATTGGCAAGTCAGGATAGACTTGGCGAATAATTTCCTGAACGCGCAGCTCATGCACTGGGTTTGCATAAGCATGCAGAAGGCCAATTGCGACCGCTTCAATCTTGTGCTTTTCGATAAGTGGCAGAATCGCCTCAACCGAAGCATCGTTCAGCGGCAACAATGCCTCACCTCCTGCGTTTAAGCGCTCCCGGACGGACCAACGCAATTGCCTGGGTGCTAGCGGTGATGGCCGGTCAATATTGATGTCATATTGCTCGAAGCGGTTTTCCAGCGCCATTTCGACGGCATCCCGATGGCCCTCAGTCGTGATGAGCGCGATCTTGGCACCTTTACGCTCAATAATCGCGTTCGTAGCTAGTGTCGTGCCGTGGATCATTAGCGCAATCTCAAACGCCGCAACGCCAGACTCTTCCAGCGCTCTGTTGACCCCGTCCATGACACCCATTTCAGGTGCGGACGGCGTAGTCAGTACTTTTGCGGTAGTTTGTTTGCCCCCGTGCTCCAGCACCACATCAGTGAAGGTGCCGCCGATATCTACGGCAAGACGGGGACCGGGTACTGCATCAGTCATAGGGCAGGAAATCCAATATGGTGCGCTGACAGGTATAAGATAGAATGCGAAGGTGAGGCTCGTTACCCTCCATTCTTACGCGATCACTCTACGCCGAGTGGGCGGAGTCTGGCGAGGCCGCAAATTTAGTATCGTTGCCTTTGGAGGCCTTCCCTTATGCTGTTTCTAAACCGGACCGCCCATATTCTCCATGACGAAAATGCCCGCGTGTTCGACACGGTTAGCCGTGTTTGGCGGCGCGTCCCAGAAAGTGCAGAAGGCGGATCAGAGATTGAGCTGTTTGATGCTATCCGTTGGCTACAGCGCGAGAGCGGCAGACCCGCCCGTGCGCCTATCTCAATTGTTGGCCCACGTGAAGCATCTGCTGCCGAGTTAGCTGATGCTCAAGCACTCGGTCATGGTATCGCTGAACTCGGCATGTCTGTCCTGTGCGGGGGATTGGACGGTGTAATGACAGCCGCAGCCAGAGGCGCTCACGAAGCAGACGGCATAGTAATCGGGCTGCTTGCAGATGCCGATTGGCGCGCGGCAAATCCTTATATCACCGTCTCTCTTGCAAGCGATGTCGGCTTGGCGCGCAATGCACTGATCGCGGAGGCTGGACTATGCCTTGTCGCGATTGGCGGCGGTTATGGGACTATGTCTAACATGGCCTATGCCAAGCAATCTGAACGCCCTGTAATAGCATTGCAGTCGGCACCCGATATGGACGGCGTAGATAGACTTCGAACCGTCGCGGACGCACTCAAGGCTATCGCCCGCGTAGCGCTCAATTTGGATGGAACAGAAACAGCTTGGCGCTGAGCCGTTTAGCTTAGAATGATCGTCTGATCCCGCCCAGTTTCCGCACAAACTGCACCGATCACCGCAGCATCTGGGAATCCAGCAGCTTGAAGGCGCTCAATAATACTAGCTGCATCGCCAGCTGGTACAGTCGCAGCTAGCCCACCAGATGTTTGCGGATCAAATAAAAGCCGGGCGCGCGCACTTTCAGTTGACCCACAAATACGTTCTGCAAAAGCGGCATTAGCTGTTGCCATCGTGCTTTCAATGCCCTTCGCCACTAGAGCTTCAGCGCCGGGAATTAGCGGAATACTGGCTATATCCAAGCAGAACGCGATATTCCCTGCATCTGCCATTTCAATCAAGTGACCAGCCAGGCCGAACCCGGTCACGTCCGTGAGCGCAGATGCATTCCCGCCTGCTAACACAGTTCCCGCTTTAGCAGACGATTGTCGCATTTGCCAAATCGCCGCCTCAACGAACGATGCCTTAGCAGCGCCGCGCATATCTCCCGCCATGATGGCACCTACGCCAAGCGGCTTCGTTAGGATCAGCACGTCGCCCGGCTGCGCGCCGCCTTTTCGCTTCAGGTCAGCCAATGGGGCAAAACCATTTACGGATAGACCAAGTGATAATTCTGCGCCCTCACCCGTATGTCCACCGATCAGCACGGCACCGGCATCATCGAGTGCCTTCTTGACACCTGACAGGAGTTGCAACAGGTCCCGCTCCGTCGCAGCTTCCCCGGCATGAGGCAAAATTGCCGTTACCAAGGCACTGTGCGGGGCAGCACCCATTGCATAGAGGTCGCTCAATGCATGCACTGTTGCGATTTCACCGAAGAGGTATGGGTCATCCAAAATCGCCCGAAATTGATCAACGGTTTGTACAAGGGCTTGTCCGGGCGGCGGCGTCAGCACGGCCGCATCATCGCCAGCACCCATAGCCACACCATCCGCAGATTTCAAATTCAGGCGTTGCAGCACACGCTTCAGCACAGGACTCGCGACCTTAGCGCCGCATCCACCGCAACGCATGACTTCGGGCGCTTCAGATTTTGCCGGTACCAGTTGCTGTTGCTTCATTGGCGGCAATTCTTGATACCGCCGCATCCACCGTTGGTCGATCCAATCCTTGCAGGTCCAAGCCCATTTTCCACTCGCTGCAATGCCGCCATATGAGACAACAGCCCCGCCATCGCCTGTCGACATCAATGCCAATGTTTTCGATTGCGGCTCCCAAGCTTTCAGCGGTTTGCCTAGCGCGGCAAGGCGTAAATTATCGGCAAGATGCGGCCCTTGCCGGACCGCATAAACCCCTGACTTGGGCAGTGGCTTCGGATGAAAATGGGCGCAGTCGCCCGTCGCGAACACCTCTGGATGGCTTGGGCTGTGCAGGAATCGGTTAATTGTGATGAAGCCGCCATCGTCCGTGCGCAGACCTGATGCAGCCGGCCAATCGGGTGCTGCGGCCCCCGTCGCCAGTATCGTGACATCGGCGGGGACTTTCCGATTGTCATTCAATTGAACAGCCGTGCGGGCAACTTCTACTGCACCGGACCCAAGCGTGACCTCAACCCCGGCATCAGCAAGCGCACGTGCCATCCGCTTTGCAACTGCAGGACTGTGGCCCGCCAGCACGCGATCATCCTTACAGACAAGCGTCACTCGCAGATCAACAGCCTGTTTCTGAAAGCGTCGACGCATTGCAAGCGCGGTTTCAACACCCCCAGCTCCACCACCAATCACCGCAAGCGAATTCCCAGACGTCAGTTTCTGCTCTAGCTCATAAAGATTCGCAAGGAACGAATCTAGGGGTTTGATCGGTATTCCAAATTCCGCCGCTCCAGCAATATCAGCCTCGGGTGGTGTTGAGCCGATGTCAAATGATACGAAGTCATAAGGAAGCCGCGTGCGATCTTTGAAAAGTACCTCTTGCCCCACAGGATCAAGTCCCGATGCTGCAGCTCGTATCAACTGCGCGCCGGACCAGCGTGCGAGCTTGCCAAGATCGATATGGCATTCTTCGTGGCTGTAAAGGTCTCTAAGTAACCCCGGCAGCATCCCTGAATACGGCGTCATAAGATCCCGCGTGATTAGGGTGATGCGCACACCAGGCTCCGGCTTCATACCGAACATCTTTAGGACGGCGACATGAGCATGGCCACCGCCAATCAAGACGATATCGCGTTTTATGGGGGCGCTTGGCTGCATGATGGACTCAACTGTGGCGGAATGCCTATAGGTAGCCCGAATGAGTAGCCAAGGCCTAGCCCCCGTAACGGACTTATGAAGAGCCAGACATTGGAAAACTCAACCTTGCCAGCTCGCTAATCATCCAACCCGCACAATCACGCTCTGACGTCAGGGCCGCGGCACGCTTCTGCCCTTACTGAAACGCCTGTGGCGCGGCTTCGAGGTCAATCGTCAAGCATTCGTCATTGCGGACGATGGCTCACCGTCGACGAAAACATCTTGATAGGTCGCTTTCTTGCAACGAACACCAGGCGGTGCAACAGATCGTAGAGTGGCTTCATCGACCGGTCGCTAACATCGACCAGCACGACATCCGCTTTAACGCCAACGCTCAAACAACCAATATCATCACGGCGGAGCGCCATAGAGCCACCAATTGTCGCCGCCTCGAATACGTCAACAGCGAATGTATCATCCAAACGGCCTGCAGCCGCCCTGGCTAGATAGACAGCGTTCCGCATTTCTTCGATGAAGTTATGGGAATGTATGTCAGTCCCGATACCTAGATTAATGCCGTTCCGCTTGTAGTCTCCAAAACTTTGAAGATTGATGCCAAGCTTGCCAACGACTGTCAGGCAATGGGCAACGGTGGCACCCTTGTCCGCAAGGAAGCATAAATCTTTGCGGGTCGGCCATTGCACCCAAGGATGATGGTCCAGGAAAATGCTATGAAAAATGATTGAGCGCTCATCAAGTGCGCCCACCTCACCCAAGCATTGAACCGGTGTCGTGACCATGGCGGCGCTACATTTCCAGAAATTCAGTCATGTTCTGAGCGCAATGCATCTGTAAAGGCAAGTTTCGCTCGCTCGCGTGGTCGTGGGCACCGCGCAAGAGGTCTGCACTGCAAGTATCAATTTGCTATGACGTGACCCTGCCGAACAATCGGCTACATGGGTGTTGATGAGCACTATCAACCAAGCGCAATGCAGCATCAAAAGCTTGGCTACCGACCTGGTGATCCCGTTCGTATTCCAAATTGTGACCGTCTTTTGCCAGCCAGCGTGCATAGCGGAACATGTGCGGTACACAGGCACGCAGCCCACTATCGGCCAGAATATCCAGCCAGCCTTCGAACGGTAGAAAAAAGATCAACGACAGTTGTGACGCCAGAAAGCATCAATTCTGCCATCGCCACCTGAAACGCAGCCCGCATACCTTCAGGACCGTTGCCGATCGTGGTCAAAAATTTATTTAATAAAAATGCCAAAAGCCAGGGCCTGAAGTATCATCCGTCATACCCTTCCGGACCGGTTCGCTTGTTGGGTGTGTGTAGATATTGACCGTGCCCAGTAGCGCTAAACGTTCGGACCCATCAACCTCGCGCATGACGGGTCCTTCGTCAGATTTGCCAGTGAATAGGATACCGCTCGCATCAAATGCAATATCAATTCCGTGCGCTTACTCGTGGCGGCATGGGGTGATGTTCCATACAACCGTGACCATCGCAATGCTTACTAATCTGCCTAACCAAAGCATAGGCATCGGACGGTGCGACTGGAAAGTTCGGCTAAACGCGACCACCTGGCATCATCCGACGCAGCGTTGCATCCTTATCCAGGAAATGGTGCTTCAGCGCCGCGCCTATATGGATTGCGGCGACGGCCATCAGTGCTTTACCGAGGATGTCATGGATGGTTTTGAGCAAGTTCAATGCATCCTCACTGGCGCCTATCAGATTTGGGACTAGGATCCCCGTGTTGAACAGGTCAATCGGCGTGCCTGTCGCAGATGTCATCAACCAACCAGACAGCGGGAGTGAGAGCATCAACCCATACAACGCCCAATGTGCCGCTTCGGCGAGCTTCACGTGTTTGGGGGTCATGCCTGGCACATGGTCCGGCCGCGCATCAACAGCCCTCCATCCAAGGCGCAACAAAGCTAACGCTAAGATCAGCATGCCAATCGACTTATGCCACGCATATAGCTTGAATTTATCCGGACTGAATGGCAGCTCGTGCATATACAGCCCAAGCGCCAGCATGCCTATAATCAAAATAGCCATTGTCCAGTGAAACAGCTTTGCTGCAGCACCAAACTTGAAACGCGTGCTCTTAATCGGCATCGGAACGGCAGTACGTCATTCGGGCGACGCTTCAAACGCGATACGGATTTTAACTGTATTCCCAACGAATGGGCGCCATGCGGTTAGTGACCATTTCGATCGGTCCAACTCCGCAACGGCGGTAATACCGATGATAGGCTTACCACTGAACGGGCTTTTTGCTGTCCCATTAAACTTGGCGTCAAAAGCTACCGTTTTGGTCTGTCCGTGAAGCGTCAGTTCGCCTTCGATGATGCCTGTATCGTCACCAGTACGGAGCACGCTGGTGCTCTCAAACATCATCCTTGGAAAATTGCGTACATCGAAGAACTGGTCGCCAAGCAGCGTTTCGTTCATTACGCCGTCATCAGTTTCGAGGCTTTTAAGTGGGACAACCACTTTGACGTTTGAATTTTCAACGTTTGAAGGGTCATAATCTAAATTGATCTGAAATTTCTTGAACCGCCCCGGGTATGGGAAAATGCCAAGATGGGTCACTTCGAAATGGATAAACGCGTGTGACTTATCGACTTTGTACGGGACCGCACTCGTTGACATCGGGAGTGTAAAAGCAATGAAAAGCGCGAGCAACGCAATTAGAAACCGGCGGGCTATGACCAGCATTGTTTACCCTCCATTCCTTAGAATGATAATTTGACTATTCGTATTAACACCTTTCTGAAGCCCCGTCACAACGGAGAACTGAGATCACTATGATCTGGAATACAGATCAGGCAGTTGGCAGATCCATATCAGTCTCATTCAAATGTGCCATTTCCGCTACCGTTACAGGGCTAATCGGCATCCGAAGGCGCATAAGTTCCGTCTCAGCAATCGCTTTCCCTCCGGCTTCAGCGGCCAACATCGCTACGGTATAGGCACACATCCGGCCTTGGCATGGACCCATGCCCGTGCGGAGAAAGGCTTTGATCTGGTTAGGACCTTGCGCGCCCATCTCTAATGCCTCACGGACAGCTCCTGCTGTGATCGCTTCACACCGACAGATGATCGTATTGTCCGCTATATCAGCGAAAGCCTGCGCGGGCGGGTAGAGCGCGTCCAGCAACGGCCGAACGGCGCGGGCCTTGCGCAGCCGATTGTCGCTTTCATTTAGCGGCGCAGCTTTCACCCCGCATGCAAGGGCAGCTGATGCGCCAGCCTTTGCACCGGTTGCGGTCGCAGCCGCCCAGCCATGAATACCTGCGTTGTCTCCCGCAACATACGCCCAGTTTACATCCAAAAGCCGCCCATCGTCGTTGGCCTTAGGGAGCCATGCTGCGGCAGCTGGATCGTATCTGTGTGGAACCCGCATCGCACGTGTTAGCTGCGCATTTGGAATTACGCCATCGTGCACCAGTAATGCAGCGGCTTCCGCTTCACCAGCGGTTCCATCAGCAGTCCGCCAGCGCACGCCCTCAAGCCTGTCGCTCCCAGATGCCTCAAGCTGAGTGACATTTTTGATAGTTTGATCGACGTCATGGGACAAAGATCGCTGCCATCTCAGGCCCTTTACTAAGTCCGAAAGGCCCGCGAGAGCGCGCAATCCCTGCCGACCTGCAGTCCATTTGCGACCCGGATCATCCAGGCGCAACAGAACATCGGGCGCGGCACCAGCAGCCCGAAACTGTGCTGCGAGCACCAGCAAAAGCGGTCCCTGCCCTGCCAGGACGAAGGGCCGCTCTGGCAGAAGCCCGCCGGTTTTCAATGCGATCTGCGCCGCACCGGCTGTCATCACGCCAGGCAATGTCCATCCAGGAAACGGCATTGGGCGTTCATAGGCGCCAAGTGCGATGATTAGACGTTTGGCATGAAGTCGACTGGCCTTTCCATCACGTACAAAAAGGATATCGCCGCCATTGCCAATGCTCTCAACGCCGATGACTCGTGTGTGTGGGCGATAATCCACATCTGCAGCCCGAAATTCACCAACCGCATCTACCCCAGCGACATAGTCATTGCCAAACAGGCTGAGATCACCGCGTTCAGCCACAGCTTCAACATTGCGCCATATCTGGCCACCAGGCACTGCCTGATCATCCAGAACCCCTACTTTCAGTCCCACTTTGGCCGCAACAACAGCTGCGGCCATGCCTGCTGGACCAGCACCCAGCACCGCAAGGTCAACAGCATCAGCCATTATCGCGCACTCCCAGCGATGGGTGCTGCATTTGCGGTTCTACGATCATGCCTTCTTGTACAGGAACAAGGCAGGCTTGCCGGTTTGGCAGGCCGTCAATCGTCATCAAACATTCAAAGCAAACACCCATCAGGCAATAGGGCGCGCGTGGCTCACCGGATACCGGAGCGTTCCGGGTGGATTTCAAACCTGCAGCCAATGCTGCTGTCGCGACGCTTTCACCGCGCGTTGCAAGGACCGACTGTCCTGCGATTATCAGCCAGACAGCTTGATCGCCTTCTGGTTCAACGCGACGGCGCAGCATATGGCGTTCCCTCAAAGCGTTTTACAGAGAAATCCTGGAAGCCAACCGGCGTTTCACCACGCAGCACCCAATTAGGGATATAATTGGCATGTACGCTAGCGAGCGTCACGCCGGAATGGTTTGTCGTCATGAATATACCCGGCCACGTTTCCGATTCATCATAAATTGGGCAGCCATCCGGCGGCATAATGCGAAGTGCACCCCAGGACCGCACGATGTTGACGTTTGCCAAATCTGGCAGGATGCGCGCGGCACGTGCAGCAATCGCACCCGAAACATCGCCGGTGTTCCGATCATCAAACCCAACTTCTTCATGGGAAACCCCAAGCAGGATTAAGCCTTCGTCCGTTTGTCGGATGCTGCCCATTGGCAATGGCAGCATTGGCTGTAGCCGTTCTGTCACCAATATCTGCCCGCGCTGTGGACGTGTTGGGCAATGCAGACCCACCTTCGCAGCGAGTTCAGGAATACCGTGGCCGCAGGCAATGACGATTTTGGAAGTACCATAGCGCGCACCCTCTGCCGTGACGACAGTGTAGCCCTCACCAGCGCGTTCAATATCCACGACCCTGGCATTCGGCCAATAGCGACCGCCTACTTTTTGAAATCCAGAATGCATTGCCCACAGCAACTTCAACGGATTAGCGTGACCATCATGGGGACAGAAAGAAGCGGCAAGAACGTCTGGTCCAAACCGCACGTCCGGCACAAGCGCTTCAATCTCCTGTCGGTCAATCATCCAGGCATCATATTGGCCGTTGCCAGCTTGCGCCTTCATGGCGGTGATAATCTCTTCTGCCGCTCGGACTTCTTCCTCCGAAGTACACAGCGTCAATCCACCAGGCTTCTCATAACCGGTATTTACGCCAGTATTGCCCTGCAACTCATCTGAAAAATCTGTCCATATTTCGGATGATTCCCGGGACCAATCTTGATACCGTTGCATCCCGCGTCCTTTGGTTTGCACCCAAACCAGCCCAAAGTTTCCACGTGCTGTCCGAAGCGCATCGTCGCCTTCATCAAGCATCAGCGTGTTGGCCCCGTTGCGCGCAAGGCCATAGGCAATCGCACCGCCCACCATTCCGCCACCGATAACGATTACATCTGCTGAATCCATAATCTTGATTCTAGCGGAACAAACTCGCTTGCGGAAGCGCCTGTCTGGCTCATAACCTTGCAACGCATCCAGAAGAATACACCATAGGACCAAGCACATGCAGATCGGATTCATCGGCCTCGGCACCATGGGTGCCAGCTTCGCCACGAATATTCAGAAAGCGGGCTATGGCCTGATCGTGAACGATATCGCGCCTCAAGCAGCCCAAAGTCACATCGAAGCAGGCGCAAAGTGGGCCGATAGCCCCCGCACCTTGGCTGAGCAATGCGATGTTGTCCTAACCTCCCTACCGGGGCCGCCAGAAGTGCGTGCAGTTGCGACTGATGCTGAAACCGGTCTGCTGGCTGGAATGAAGCCTGGTTCAGTCTTCTATGATCTGTCCACCAATTCCCCAGCTGTGGTTCGTGAGATATACGCAGAGTTTGCTGCAAAGGGCGTCCATATGCTCGACGCACCCGTATCTGGCGGGCCAAAGGGTGCCGCGTCCGGAAAGCTAGCAATATGGATTGGTGGCGATGAGGCCATATTTAATGCCAACCGCGCACCGCTCGACGCCATAGGCGACGCCGTCCGCTACATTGGGGCAATCGGTGCTGGATCAGTGGCAAAGCTTGTTCATAATAGTGCGGGCTACGCGATCCAATCGGCAATCGGCGAAATTTTTGCAGTCGGCGTTAAAGCTGGCGTTGATCCGTTGGCGCTCTTTGAGGCTATCCGCATGGGCGCGCGCGGCAGAACCCGCACGTTCGACAGTCTGGCAGACCATTACATGATCAACAGCTATGATCCAGCTGATTTCGCCCTCAAGCTCGCCCACAAGGATGTTAGCCTAGCTGCAGAAATGGCACGTGATGTTGGCGTCCCAACGCGCATGATTGACCTTACACGGGCTGAGATGACTGACGCGCTCAACCGTGGTTGGGGCCACCGGGATAGCCGGTCGTTTATGCTCCTGCAGCAAGAACGCGCTGACATTCTGATTGATGAAGACGAAGGTGCAGTCAACAATGTCCTGAATTCGGACAAGAAGTAGAGCCCTGGCACCATGCCGGTCGTTTGGATAATCTTTAACTGCATTTATCATTGATTGATGGAAAGCCCCATGGCGCTCGATTCCCCTATCTGGCCTGCACAACTAGACCACATCCGCTTGGACGCACCAGACCCGGCGGCCCTGGCAGATTTCTATTGTGATGTAATCGGATATGAAGCGATTGATCTGGCTGACGGCGTAATACTGCTGCAAGGCCATGGTCGTCGAATTCTTGTTGGACCAGGCGAAGCCAGCGCGCGCCCCTATCATAGCTATCGCCTCCAAAGCTCAGCGCAATTGGCGGATATAAAGGTCTTCCTAGATGCGCAGGGTGTGGAGTGCCTGCCGAATCCCTCTCCCGTGTTTGGCGGAGAAGCCGTGGCAGTCCGCGACCCCGATGGATGGGTTAGTGTTTTCGGCCTTAGCAGAGTGGATCTTCCATCCGTTCGCGCGGCTAACAATCGTGCGCCGATGTCGCTGAAGGGCCGCCTTCAGCATGTGGTCGTTGCGACGCCCAACCTGATAGAGATGATGGATTTCTATGAGAATACTCTTGGAATGGCAGCGTCAGACTATGTCTTGAAGGACGGTGCCAACCGTGCCAGCAAGCATGTCGCCTTTTATCGTACAGATCCGGAACACCACAGTTTTGCCTGCTTCGGTGCTTCAACAATTCATGGCGACCATCATTGCTATGAAACGGATGGCTGGATGGATATACGAGATTGGGCTGACCATATGGGCAATATGGAAGTGCCAATCTGGTGGGGCCCTGGTAGACATGGTGCCGGGAACAATCTGTTCTTCATGATTGAAGATCCGCTTGGCGACAAAGTGGAGATCTCCGCGGAAATCGAACATATGCCCCGCGACATGGCCCCGCGATGGTGGCCTGCGGATGGCAAGGCAGTCAATCTTTGGGGCCAAGGCTGGGCTCGGGACTAATTTCTTAAGCGAAGGAGCGAACGTCATGGACGGTGCGCAAACTAATCTATCGATCAACACAAATATCAAATCAGTAGCAGACCTCCCGCCAGCTGTAGAAGGTCGCGCTGCTTGGCATAGCGCAGACTTCGCTAACGATAGTTGGATTGAACCACTTTCTGACGCGGATAACGCTGAGATTAAATCCGCAGCAGAAGCCGCTCTCAACAGTGTCGGCGGTGATATAGCCAAAATCACTGAGGAGGCTTTTCCGCTACCTTCCCTCAAGGCTCGGATAAGTGCGATTAGCGACGAAATACAAAATGGCCGTGGATTTGCTTTGCTCCGTGGCATTCCTGTTGAAAATTGGGGGACAAAGCTTTCAGCAGCCGCGTTTTATGGTCTCGGTACCCATATCGGTATAGCGCGCTCCCAGAATGCGAAAGGCCACATCCTTGGCCATGTTCGTGATCTTGGCCGCGATCCCAAAGACCCGACAGCCCGTATTTACCAGACAACGGCGCGCCAGACATTCCATACCGATTCCACCGATATCGTTGGTCTTATTTGCTTGAAGACAGCCAAATCCGGCGGCGAGTCCATGCTGGTCAGCGCGATGTCTGTCTATAACGTCATGCGCGCTGAAGCGCCCGAACTTGCGCTTGAGTTGTTCCAATCAAATGCCGTGGATCGGCGTGGCGAGGTGCCAGTTGGTATGAAGGAGTACTATGAACTCCCACCGCTGACTTGGCATGAAGGACGCCTGACGGTGCATTACCAGCGTCAATACATCGACAGCGCCATGCGCTTTGCGGACGCCAACAGGCTCTCCGAGAAACGGATTGCGGCGCTAGATATGTTCGACAAGCTGGCAAATGACCCGAAATTGAAGCTCGATATGGAATTCCGCCCTGGCGACATTCAACTGGCCCATAACCATACTCTGATGCATGACAGGCTCGACTTCGAAGATTGGCCCGAGCAGGATAATCGCCGTCACCTGCTGCGCCTATGGCTCTGCACACCAAACTCACGACCCTTGCCAGAAGCATTCGCCCAGCGTTTCGGTTCCGCGGAAGTTGGGGATCGTGGCGGCGTTATCACCGCCTCGACAGTCGACCTAAATGCGCCTTTAGAAGCAATCTGATCTCATGAACCAAGCTAATCTTGACATGGCCCGCCTGCGCGAGCGCCACCGCCTCATGCTGCGTATTAGAGCATTTGAAGAAGCCGCGATCCGTGCAGCCGACAACAAACTCGTCTTAGGCGCTATTCATCCTTCTGTTGGACAAGAAGCAGTCGCGGCTGGTGTTTGTGTGCCGCTCCGCAAAGATGATCTACTACTCTCCACCCATCGTGGGCATGGCCACACGCTCGCCAAAGGCGCGGACGCCGGTGCCATGATGCGAGAACTGTTTGGCCGTGAAGGTGGGAACTGCGGCGGCAAAGGCGGGTCTATGCATATCGCTGACTTTGATGTCGGCATGCTGGGTGCCAACGGCGTTGTCGGTGCGAATATCAATATCGCTGCGGGTGCTGCCCATGCGATCAAACTGCGTGGCGGGGATCAGATTACAGTCTGCATCTTTGGCGACGGTGCTGTGAACCGGGGGCCGTTCCTTGAAGGCTTGAACTGGGCGGCAGCGTTCAAACTCCCAGTGTTGTTCGTATGCGAAGACAATAGCTATGCGTCCACCACGAAATCTTTAGTTGTCACCGGCGGTGGCGATCTTTCCGCACGGGCAGAAGCCCTTGGCCTACCGACGGAAAGTGTTGACGGCAATGATGTGATGGCTGTCGAGGAAACCGCGCTCCGCCTTGGCGCAGCCATCCGTGAAGGTGCCGGCCCGCGATTTTTGCACGCCCGCACATACCGCCTGCTCGGCCACACAAGCGTCGATCCAGCTAAATATCGACCGGCTGGCGAAGCTGATGGCAAATGGGCCGATGACCCCATCCAGCGCGCCGCAGATCTGCTGGCAGGCGCTGGTGTTTCCGAAGATGACCTGAAATCAGACGCCAGTGCGGCCGAGATTGAAATGCAGGCAGCTTATGATGACGCTGCATCTGCACCTTGGCCGTCCGTTCGGTCCGCTTATGACGATGTACAAGATGTCGGCGCGGTTCCCGCCCCGCAGGGTCTATAATTATGGCCGCACTCACCTATCGCGAAGCTGGCCGCCAGGCTGTCATCGCCGAAATGCGCTTGGACCAGAAGGTCTGGTGCCTTGGCGAGGACTTAGGTCGTGGCGGCGTGTTTGGCCAATATGCCGAATTGGAAGCCGAATTTGGCACGGACCGTATTTGCTCCGCGCCGATTTCTGAAGCCGCAATCATGGGTGCCGCCGTTGGCGCTGCTATGGCAGGCGCTCGCCCAGTCGTTGAGATGCGCTTCGCCGACTTCGCACTTTGCGCCGTTGACGAATTGGTGAATCAGGCAGCGAAGGCTCGCTATATGTTCGGCGGGCAGAGCAAAGTACCGCTAACGGTTAGAGAACCGATGGGCATGTGGCGGTCCTCTGCAGCACAGCATTCCCAATCACTGGAAGCTTGGTACGCGCATATTCCTGGGTTGGTGGTCGCCGCACCTGCAACAGCGCAGGACAATTACACCCTACTGCGCTCCTCCATCCGCATCGACGATCCTGTCGTTTATATGGAGCACAAGCACCTTTGGGACTTTGCAGGCGAAGTTGATGAGGGTGCGGCTGATTTTGAATACGGCCCAGAGCAATTTGGCAAAGCCCTCGTCATGCAGGCAGGCGACGCATGTACGATCGTCGCTTGGTCTGCGCAAGTTTATGTCGCCATGGAAGCTGCAAAGATGCTCGCGGCTAACGGCGTACACGTAGAGGTCATCAATCTCCGCACGCTCTGGCCTTGGGATGAAGCTGCTGTTGCACGGTCTGTCGCGAAAACAGGCAGGTTAATTGTTACCCATGAAGCCGTCGGCGTCGGAGGATTCGGCGGTGAGATTGTGGCGACCATGGCGGAGAAGCACTTCGATAAGCTGCAACGCCCACCTTTGCGGCTAACCGCCCCCCGCATACCGATCGCCTACGCGCCAGATCTGGAAAATCAGGTCCGGGTGACGGCGGAACAGATCGTGGTAGGCGTTATAAAGCTACGCTAAACGTTGAAGTGATCATAGACCCGCTGGGCAACAGCTTTGCTGATACCCGGCGTGGTTTCTAAATCTTCTAACCCGGCACGGCCAACCGCTTTGGCAGAACCGAAGCGGGCCAGCAACGCGCGTTTTCTGGTTGTACCAACGCCTGCGACATCATCCAACGGGTTCTCGCTGATCGCCTTTATTCGCCGCCGGCGCTGGGCGCCGATCACGTAGCGGTGTGATTCATCACGAAGCCTTTGCAAATAATGCAATACCGGATGGTTCTCCGGCAGCAAAAAGCCTTCCTCCCCCGGCTTAAAGAACCGTTCCCGCCCGGCATCGCGATCTGGACCCTTAGCAACGCCGATGACCGTTAAGTCCTCGATGCCGAGTTCCTGCAAGACTTCGGATACTGCTGAGAGCTGGCCCTTACCTCCGTCAATCAATAACAGATCAGGCCAAACGACCTCTTCGCCATTCGCTTCAGCCGCTTGGGCGCGCTTGAACCGCCGGGTCATAACCTCACGCATCATCGCGTAGTCATCCCCGTCCTGAACGCTGCGAATATTGAACTTGCGATAATGGTTCTTTTCAAAACCTTCCGGCCCAGCGACGACCATTGCGCCCACAGGTTTCGTACCGCCAAGGTGGGAGTTATCGTAAATCTCGATGCGTTGCGGCGGGGCGTCCAACCCGAATGCCTCGGCCACACCAGCTAGAAGCTTTATGTGGGTCGCGCTTTCAGCCATGCGCCGACCGAGTGCGTCCTGTGCATTCGTCAATGCATGATCAAGCAATCGGCGCTTCCCGCCTCGCTGCGGCGCACGCAAGTAAACCCGCTTGCCCGCTTTTAGCGCTAAAGCCTCCTCCAGCAAATCCAATTCATCCGGCAATTCGGATACGAGCACGAGCGGGGGGGGCGGGCGGTCTCCGTAGAATTGACCAAGGAAAGCCGCCAGCGCCGCTTTAGGCGTGAGGTCCCTGGTTTGGCTTGGAAAATAGGCTCGGCCGCCAAAGTTTTGTCCACCACGAAAGAAAATCGCTTGGACGCAGGTTTGCCCCCCCTGCTCGGCCAGTGCAAATATATCCGCATCACCAACACCCTCCACGTTGATGTCTTGGCGACTGGAGACATGCGCTAGCGCACGGATACGATCACGGTATGTCGCGGCTGTCTCGAAGTCCAAAGCCTCCGCTGCATCGTTCATACGGGTCGCGAACGTCTCCTGCACAGTGCGGCTATCGCCTGTCAGGAAACGCTTGGCTTCAGCCACCAGCAGTTCATAATCATCAGCCGACACATAGTCGACACAAGGTGCAGCGCAACGTTTGATTTGAAACAACAAGCAAGGTCGTCTGCGCGCACGGAATACAGCGTCATTACAGGAGCGCAGCAGGAAGGCTTTTTGCAATGCCGTTAGCGTTCGGTTTACCGCACCCGCGGATGCAAAAGGCCCGAAATAATCACCTTCTCTTTTCTGAGCGCCGCGATGTTTGATGATCTGCGGGTACATATGATCGCGCGCTATCAGGATATGGGGGAAGCTTTTGTCGTCACGCAAGAGCACATTATATCGGGGACGCAGCTGCTTGATCATATTGATCTCAAGCAGCAGAGCCTCGACCTCTGTATGGGTTGTGACGATCTCTAGCGACGATGTCTCAGATACCATGCGCTTCAAGCGGTTCGGAAGTTGATTGAGGCGCGTATACGATGGAACGCGCTTTTTCAAAGAACGCGCCTTGCCTACGTAAAGCGCTGTGCCGCGCGCATCCAGCATGCGGTACACCCCTGGGCCGTTGGGCAATGTCTTAATGGCCGTACGGAGGACATGGACCCCGTCCTCAATCCGACTGGAACTATCCCTGCTGTCGTCGGACGCAGCAGCATCTGCCGAACCCAGTGCCAGCGCAGATTTCTTTACTTTTGGTTTACCAATTGAATTATCCATAGCCCCTATGTGCGACACCAAACGTAAGCGTCAAGTCAATTGCGATTAGACTTTCGCACCACCCTTCATCCACGCTTGGATGGAACCAAGCACACCACGCGGCAGGAAGATAATGAACAGCACCAACATGATGCCGTAGATCGTGTTATCAAGACCGAATGGACGGAAGCCAAACAAGCCTTCAAGCTCACCAATGTTGATGCGCAACACTTCTGCCAGAATGATCGTGATGATCGCACCAACAGTCGGACCAAATTGGGTATAGATTCCACCAGCAACAACGGCGAACACGATCTGCAAGGAGATGCCAACGCCTGCCACAGTGTCTGGCGATACGAAGAGCTGGTACTGGCAATACATCGCACCCGCGAATGCGGTCATCACCGCACTCAACATCGTGATTTTCAACTTCTCACGCGTAACCTGAACCCCGACAGCAGCAGACGCGTCTTCATCCTCAGAGATTGCTTCTAGCGCATAGCGAGACATGGATTTATCAACCACGCGCCAGATAATGAGCCCAACCACCCAAGCCGCCAGCGCAATCAGGTAAAAATGCGCTTTTTCGGGGAACTGTAACGCATAGATCGAAAAGCCCTCCCCGCCATGCGGCTCTGGAGTATAGCCAAGCGATCCGCCTGTATGCTTCCTGGTGGCCACAATGACCTGACCGACAATTACAGAGAGTGCTAGCGTAACCAACGCAAAATAGTGGCCAACGATCTTATACTTGAAGCATGGGTACCCGATCAGCAGCGCGAACCCACCTGCAAGCAGCATGGAAACCGGTATACCAATCCAAGGCGTCAATCCTGCATGGTTCCAAAGTAGCGCAGTTCCATAAGCACCAATGCCCATGAACGCGCCATGACCTAATGAGACTAAGCCGAACCGGCCCATTACGGACCAACCGGTATAGGCAAAGGACCAGATCAAAATGATGATCATGATGTGCAACCAGTATGGCGGCACGCCGATGAAAGGCATTGCAATTAGGCCAGCAAGGCCGAGCAGCATTAAAGCAAGGCGGCTCATGACTTCCTCGCAAACAGGCCTTCTGGCCTAATAAACATCGTGATCACGAAGACAGCGAATGCCAGCACTGTGCCCCATTCAAGGTCTGCAAAATAGCCGCCGATAGCAATCAATTCCGCAAAGACGAAGGCTGCAATAAACCCGCCAACAAGATTTCCAAGCCCCCCCATCACGCAAACCATGAACACGATCGGGCCAAAGCTGATACCGACAAAGGGATGCACATCAAACTGCAGCGCCAGCAAGCAGGCCGCAAGGCCTGCCAACCCGCCACCAATAGCAGACGTAATGCCGTAGAGCCGGTTCGCATCAACCCCCATCAGGATCATAATCTCCCGGTCCTGGCTGATCGCCCGGATCGCGGCCCCCATGTAGGAACGGGAGAGGAAGAAGTACATTCCAACCACGGCCGCTGCCGCGACTACGAACGCAACAAATTGGGATTTGGAAACATAGATATCCTCAGTCAGCTGGAAGCTGCCAAGGCTGACGCCCAAGCTTAAGAATTCCACCCCAAACATCAATGTCGCGATACTTTGCAGGAAGAACAGCACGCCACCAGTCGCAAGCAGCTGATTAATCGGCGCTTTGCCAAGAACATGGGCGATGATTATTCGATGCAAAACGTAGCCCAACAAAGCCACCATCAGCACACAAATGACGCTAGATGGGATCAACGGAATACCATATTGGACATGCATGAAGTAAATCGTATACATGCCGAGCATCACGAGTTCAGCGTAGCAGATCCACACAACGTCAATCACACCGAAGATCAAGTTGAGGCCAAGCGATAGCAGCGCCAACACGCCACCATACAACAGCCCATTCAGCAAAGTTTCCACGAAGAAGACGCTGAAGACATATTCGTTGATAATTTCCATCATGCCGCTTGCTTCCTAAACGCCAATATAGGCTTTGCGGATATCTTCACTGCCCAACAGCTCAGCCGAAGGCCCACTGTGCCTAATCGTACCGGCTTCCAGCAGATAAGCCCGGTCGACCACCTTCAACACCTGCTGCACATTCTGTTCGACGATCAAGACCGTCAGGCCTTCCGCACGAATGCGCCGGATGAGATCAAAAACCTGCTGCACGATGACCGGTGCCAATCCAGCAGACGGCTCGTCCATTAGCAGGATTTTGGGGTCAGACATCAGCGCACGACCAATAGCGCACATCTGCTGCTCCCCGCCTGACATAGTGCCAGCAAGCTGATTGCGGCGTTCCTTCATACGCGGAAAGAGTTCGTAAACGACTTCAAGCCGCGTATCAAAGGCGGCACGGAACGGCTTGGCATAACAACCCACACGCAGGTTCTCTTCGACGCTCATACGCGCGAACAAACGCCGGTTTTCTGGTACATGGGCGATACCCGTCTCAACAATCTTGTGCGCGGAGATTGAGCTAATCGATTGGCCTTCCATCGTGATCGAACCGCCTTTAAGCGGGATCATGCCCGAAATCGCCCGCATCAGCGTGGATTTTCCAGCCCCGTTTGGGCCAATCACAGCAACCGCTTCGCCAGCCTTAACCTCAATTGAGGCATTAAAAAGCGCAGTGAAATCGTCGTAACCGGCTGTAACATCTTCAATAACAAGCATGTTTTGATCCTACCCAGCGCGCTCAGCAGTCGCCTCGGCGGCGGACTCATCCGTGCCCAAGTAGACTTCGATTACTTTTGGGTTGCGTGCGACATCCGCTGGCAGGCCTTCAGCAATTTTCTCGCCATGATCCAGCACCATCACACGGTCCACCACTCGCATCAGCACGCCCATAATGTGCTCGACCCAAATGATCGTAATATTCAGTTCCGTGCGGATGTCTTTCAACATGTCCGCTGCCTGATCCATTTCAGTCTCATCGAGACCGCCCAGGCTCTCATCACAAAGTAGCAGCGATGGAGCGGTCGCGAGCGCTTTGGCCAACTCGAGTTTTTTCAAACCCGCCGCACCCAGAGTCGCTACGTCTGCATTTTTGGCGGACGGCAATCCGACCATTTCCAGCGAGCGCTCAGCATTCTTTTCTGCCTCTGCTCGCGTCACCTCAATCGCACTGCCGTAATAGGCCGCGAGCATGGCGTTTTCGAATATCGTAAGCCGCCTGATCGGGCGCGGAATTTGGAAAGTACGGCCAACGCCCATACCGCAAATTTTATGCGATGGGACGCCAGCAATCTCCAGACCGTTCAGATTAACTGACCCGGCATTGGGCGGGAGGTTCCCGGAGAGCATATTAAAAATAGTGCTCTTACCAGAGCCATTCGGACCAATCAGGCCCAAAATTTCCCCACGTTCGACATCAAAATCGACGTTGTTGACGGCTGTGAAGCCGCCGAAGCGCTTGGTAAGCCCTTTGACGGTCAACACAGCGTCAACACCCCTAATGCGAGATCAGTCACGCTTATTCTCTCAGCTGGACTATTTGGTGTACGGCGAAGATTTTGGCAGCGGCATGACCGGATCAATGGTCTGCAGCGCCTTTGGCCAAGCAATTTTCACTTCGCGTTGAACGTACTGCATCACAACCGGTGAAGCGATCGCGTTCTGGCCATCCATGTCGGTTGTGCCGGGTGCGGGGAACTTCACGCCGTAACCAAGCAATGTACCGCCGACCGGGATATCCGTATCCAAAGCCGCCTGACGCAGCGCATCCGCATCAATGCCACCATACTTCTTAATGGCTCGCGGCAACACGTCTGCAAAGAATACGTTTGCATTGGATGCAGCCATACCAACGTGGGCAGACTTGGTTTTCGTATCAGGCTTAGCAACCATATACTTCTGACCGACCATATCTGTCATCGCGGCCAGACCAGGCTTCAGAGTTTTCGGATCGAGCAACCAAATGGACACAGGATCAACGTTGAAGACATAATCAACATCATTCCCCAATGCGTCATACAGCTGATCCACCACACCATAACCAGCACCATGGCCAATCAAAGCCTTGAATTTCAAGCCACGCTCTTTGGCTTGGCGGAAGAACAGGGTGATGTCCGGATTGTAGCCTGTGTGCAGGATTACATCTGGCCGGGCACGCTTCAGCTTGGTCACAAGCGCCGATAGATCGGATGCAGTTGCTGCATAACCTTCGCTCAACACAACGTTCATACCGAGAGCGTCGGCCTTGCCTTCATTGCCGCTGGCAACGCCAGAGCCATAAGGGCCATCTTCGTGGATGATGGCGATGCGCAGGTCTGCGGGGTCAACGCCTAACTTTTCCTTAGCATTGGCATGAAGGAACTCAACAGAAAGCTCACCAAACATGCCGCCATGGACTTGCGGACGGAACACGTATTTCAAGCCACGGTCTTTCAACACAGCTGGAGATATGCAGGTGGTGATCCACATAAACTTCTTCAGGCTATCAACCTTGGCTGAAACCGGCACGCACTGGGCTGATGAATAAAACCCAAGCAGCATGTCCACCTTTTCTTGCTCAATCAGCCGGACAGCCTCATTAATCGCAATGTCAGGCTTGGATTGCGCGTCAGCGTAGATCGCTTCGATCTTGTAGCCTTCAACGCCGCCCTGCTCATTGTAATAATCAATGATGGTTTTAGCGCCGAGCGCTTGCAGCTCTGAGCCGCCACCAGCGAGCGGGCCGGAATAATCATAGATAACGCCGATTTTGATTGTCTTGTCTTGCGCCGAAGCTGGCGACGACATCAAGCCGATGGCGGCTGCGCCAATCGCAAGCCCTTTGAGCAAACGTGTTAATGCCATTGATCATTCCCTCCAGTTTTCCGGATGCAGTCTTGCTCCGGATATTTTTAATTTGATTGAGGTTGTCGCAGCATGCCGTCACATCTGTCAACCTTTTGCTGATGCGGCGGCACTTTCCCCTGCGATCTTGCCAAACACTGCGCCTGAGACGAGGCCGGACCCGCCAGGATAATTTCCGTGAAACAGACCCCCGACCATTTCTCCGCAGGCAAAAAGTCCCGGAATAGGTCGCCAATCAACTCCCATGACTTCAGCCGCTTCAGATACTTTGACGCCGCCAAAGGTGAATGTGATGCCGCCGGTTGCGGAATACGCGACGAAGGGCGGCTTGTTCAGCGGTAGCGCCCAATTTGTCTTTTCAGGGTTCAGGCCAGATGTTTTAAGGCCATCTTTGCAGGAAGGATCAAAACCGCCCAGGTTCGGAGCTGCAGCGTTGTAGTCCCTAAGCGACTTCTTCGCTGCATCCCGGTCATCAAAGTCCAGAATGTCAATGAGTTCATAAAGCGTATCCGCCTGGATCGGAACACTGGTGACATAGCGGCCTTCCAGGTGCTCAATCGTCTGTTGATCAAATATCTGCCACGCCATAGCACCTGGTTGTTCGAGGATCGCAGCACCGGTCTTGGCATAGGTATATAACCCAAGATCCTCACCTTCATCCAAGAAACGCTTGCCTTTTCGGTTCAGCATGACGCCGTAAGGGTACGATAATCGGTTGGATTTATCTGTGCGCTCACGGTCCGCAAAATCCGGCCATTCATTCGAAATCGGCGTTGAGTGACGGCCAGTCCATTGACCCCAGGGCTGTGCGCCAAGTTCTAGCGCCAGTCGTAGACCGTCGCCCTGGTTATAGGCAGTGCCACGGACCTTGGCATGATCCCAAGGCGCACCGAGATATTGGCCGCGCATCATTGGATTGGCTTCAAACCCGCCACAGCCCAACACAACAGCGCCCGCGGACACCTCGTACAAGCCTTCCGGCCCACGTACCTTGACGCCGCCAACGCCCCCCCGGCTATCCTCAACGAAACCAACCACAGCAGCCCCATATCGAACTTCTATCCCACATTCTTGCGCATTCTTAAACCAATGCGCAGATAGGCCCACACCCTCATGCTCTGCTCGAATGATCGCCCCCTTCTGCCATTTAATCCGATTGCCGACTTTGATCGCTGCAAGGGATGTCGCTGGTTCCATGGGAATACCAGCCTTCTCCTTCATCCACTTGATCGTCTCGTATGAGTTATCGATCAAGATGTTAGCCAAAGTCTGATCTGTCTTGCCGTCAGTGACGCGCATGAGATCGGCCATAAAATCTGTTTTCTTGTAAGGCTCAACGTCCTCAAAGAAGCCAGATATCTCTTCCTCAGCATCCGGTACGAGAGGTCGCAGCTCTTCTGTTGCCTCGAATGCAATACGTAGGAGACCACCGGAATAATGAGTGTTGCCGCCACGATCTTCCTTGGGCGCTTTCTCCAAAATCAGAACGCGTTCGGCACCATTTTCGTGGGCCGAAAAGCCCGCGGCGTGGGCAGCATTGCCTGCTCCAACAACAATAACGTCAAAATCCGGCATCAATCAGCTTCCTTGGCTCATAAAGTGAGCCGAAAGCTTGGGCGATTCCCTAAGGTCTCGCAAGCAACGCCTAGCTGAGCGCTTGATCAAGGTCCGCATAGAGGTCTGCCGGGTCTTCAATGCCAACAGAGAGACGCAGCAGGTTGGTTGGCACCGGGGTGCGTGGCCCTTCGATGGATGATCGGTGTTCGATCAGGCTTTCGACGCCGCCAAGAGATGTTGCGCGCTTCCAAATTTTGACCCTAGCCGCTGCCCCAATCGCCGCCTGCTCACCGCCCTTAATTTGGATGGAAAGCATGCCCCCAAACCCGCCGTTCATTTGGCGCTTGGCCAAGCTATGGTCCGGCGCGTCCTGCAGCCCAGGGTAACGGACTTGCTCAATCATCGGATGGCTTTGCAACTGCCGCGCCAGCGTCAATGCGCCAGCAGATGCCGCGCGCACACGAATGTGCAGCGTCCGCATGCCGCGCAGCAAAAGCCAAGCCTCGAATGGTGCGAGTACAGCACCTGTGTCATGTCGATAAGTCTTCAGCAACTGCCAAAGCGAGCTTTTATCTTTAAACGCCAAAGTGCCTGCGATGACATCAGAATGGCCGTTTAAATACTTGGTCGCAGAGTGCATGACGATATCCGCCCCCAGAGTCAGCGGGCGCGTGAGGATTGGCGTAGCAGCGGTCGAATCAACGGCAAACGCCGCCCCTGCCCCCTGCGCGACCTCGGCAACGGCCCGGATATCCACAACCCGCCATAACGGATTCGAGGGCGACTCGGCCCAAACAAGCTTGGTTTCGCCAGGGCGCACAGCTGCTGCTGCTGCGCCAGGTTCCTCCAGCGCTGCAAATGTTACGGATAGACGCCCCGCTTCATGCTTGGAACGCAGCCACTCCCTGAGGCCCCAGTACATCACGTTCTGCGCGACCACATGGGCACCAATTGGTAAAGTCTCGAATACAGCAACGGCAGATGCCATACCAGAAGCAAACAGCAGCGCCTCCTGCCCCTGCTCAAGTGCAGCCAACAGACGTTCCGGCGCCCGCGTCGTTGGATTATCATCCCGGCTATACGCCACCCCCGTCGGATAGGAATTATCTGGGTCTCTGATATATGTCGTCGCTGGATGAATTGACGGGACGACACCTTTGTAGACTGGCTCAATTTCACCCATGGCCTGGGCGATAAGGGTATCCGGTGACCAATCGTTCGACATGCTGATATTCCTGGCATAGGTTACTGTTTGAAATTGGCTGCATACTGCATTCTCCGCAAGCGGCTCTAAGGAGCTTTCCTTCATGAGCGCACAACGCCTTCGTTTTCTATTCCTGAACCTTGGTCATTTTATAGATCATCTCTTCATGCTGATCTTCGCCAAGGCTGCCTTCGACGCCGGCAAGGCTTGGGGTCTTGGGTATGACGATATGATCGTCTATGGTACCCCTGCTGCTGTGCTGTTCGGAGCTGCTGCGCCACTGTCAGCACAAGCAGCAGACAAGTGGGGCCGTAACCCTCTCATAATTGTCTTCTTCATCGGGATTGGCGTTGCCTCAATCCTCGCGAGTTTTGCCGAGACGCCTTTGCAGCTGGGATTGGGCTTGGCGCTGATCGGAATTTTTGCGTCGATCTATCATCCCGTTGGCATCACCATGGTCATCCAAGGCGGTGGTCGAGTGGGCTGGCGGTTGGGTGTCAACGGCGTGTGGGGGAATATGGGCGTTGCAGCAGCACCGCTTATTACCGGCTTCATCCTCGCGTCCTATGACTGGCGGCTCGCGTTTGTTGTTCCCGGCATCCTTTCTATAGGGATCGGGCTTGCATTCTGGTATTTTGTGCGTTCTGGGAAAGCTGTTGCGCCGCCTTTAAGCGCACGTGATAAAGCGATGGTCAGAATGGCGCCCGGATGGAAACGCGCGCTCGTCAGCCTGGGTCTAGTGACCATGGGTGGCGGGTTCGTGTTTGGCGCGCTGATCTTCCTGATTCCCCGCCTTTTTGAGGTCAAATTGAATGGCATCTCAACCGACGTTGCAACAACGGGGCTTCTAGCCGGTGCCGTATACGCGACAGCCGCATTTGCTCAGATCGCTGTAGGTAGGATCATCGATAATCGATCGATCAAGCCTGTCCTAGTGACAATCGCTGCCATGCAGCCGGTTATCATTTTCATTATGGCCTATCAGGCCGACTGGACGTTATTCCTTGTCACTTTCCTGGCGATGGCTGCGGTTTTCGGCCAAATTCCGATTACGGACGCCGTCCTTTCGCGCTACGTGCCGGATAAATGGCGGGCGAAAGTGCTGTCGATCAAGTTCATGCTGAACCTGACCATCGGCGCCTCTGTCTTGCCATTTGCATCCTATGTCCTGGCGCGCTCGCCCTCAGATTCCGATGGCTTCCAAACCATCTTATTGATCCTGGCTGCAGCGGCTTGTCTGATCGTTTCAGCGGCGCTGATTTTGCCAAGGCAGGCAGCTGGCGAGCAGAATCTGGTACCAAAACCTCAACCGGCTGAGTAATCCGATAGCAATGCGTGGAGCCCTTCGCGGTAGGTTGGGTAGCGGAGCTGAACACCAAGCTCCTGCTTGATCCGCGCATTACTAACAGTTTTATTGTCCTGGTAGAAGCTGCGCGCCATCGGCGAGAGCTCAGCATCCGCAAACTGAATAAGGGGCGGCGGCTCAATGTTGAGAAGGTCTGCCGCATATAACGCGACGTCTGCGGATTCAGTTGGCAAGTCATCACATACATTGTAGGCGGCACCTGGGTTTGGTCGTTCCATAGAGGCCAGCAGCACCTGCACAATATCATCAACATGAATGCGGCTAAACTTATGGCCTGGCTTAACCAAACGCCGCGCAGTTCCCGCCTTCGTCTGGGCTAGCGCATTCCTGCCAGGGCCATAAATACCCGCAAGACGGAATATGTGGAGCGGCAAGCCATGCTCTTCATGAAGCTTGAGCCACCCGGCCTCCGCCGCAACACGCCTAGCGCCGCGCTCTCCGCTTGGGGTCAGCGCAGCTGACTCATCCACCTCGCCCCCATCACGGTCGCCATAAACGCCAGTTGTGCCGAGATAGCCGAGCCACTTGAGGTTTTTACTCGCCGCGAGCCTGTCGCCAAAATCATGCAACACTGGGTCACCATCGGCGTTGGGGGGCACTGAAAGAAGCACATGCGTTGCATCATCAAGCACCGCCAGATTACGTAACACCGGAGCGTCAGGCCCGTATGCGATAGATTCAATCTCGCCTACAGGCTTACCGCTTCGGGTTGTCCCGATGGATTGGAATCCTTCGGCTTGGAGCGCTGCGGCATATCGTTTGCCAGTAAACCCGAGACCGAAAATGAAAGCGCGTCGACGCATTTGCCGCTATCCTGCTGAAAAACCATAGCCTAACGAGTGTTCTATGCTGGATCTTGAAATTTCCAAACCCAGCCGCCGTCCCTCGGACCCCAAGCCCCACGACAATTTTGGAGATGCCGTAGCTGAAACGCCAGGTGTTGGTCTCCCATTCGCGGGGTCTGAGACTGATGCGCTCCGCCTGTTCAGCTAGCTAACGCTGATCAGCATGGTAACAGCCGGCGTCTACTGCTTTTAGGCAAAAGCCGCCGTTCGCCAGTTCCTATAGAGCCACTTGGAGATCAATAGAGACGCTGGAAAATACCAGCAACGGTCTTGAGCTATTTCGCAGGTTCCTGATTTTTGCGACGCTCCTGGCACCGCTGTTTCTCATCGCCAGCATAGCACCGTTTATATTCTCTGATGAGGACGGCTCACTTTGGGAAGTTGGCTTATTAGGCCTGGTTTGGACCGTGCTGATACTTCTTGGTGCCTTCCAAGCCAAGCGATAGCGCCTTTCCAGAACGCTATGGCGCGGCCTGCGCGGCGCTCAGGGCGAATCAGCGTTACGCTACCTTTGGATCACGTTTTCTCGCTATGTCTTAATTGTGCTAACGGCGAGGCTCAGCTTTGGTAATTTTACACGGACGCCAAATCAGATATCTAAATATTATGTTTAGATGGGTGACCAGACGATGCAGTGTGACCTGCCTACGGGCCGCCTCACTTGGCTTTGGATCGGTTCCTATCTGTTGCTGCCCTTCACCATTGGCTTATCCTATATCGCCGATCGAACGGTTAAGGCGCGGCGCACGGTTGCCCACATCCGCATTGCTGATCTCAGCTTCAAATCAGAACTGCAAACAATAATGGTCGTCGCCCTTATCGCGCTTTTTGCAATTTCAATGGTACTAGCCTGGGCTGTGTTCTCCGATGCGATATTCGCCGCAGTATCTGCATTTGGGGCCATTGGTGCCGAAATCCTGGAGAACATCGCCACAATCCTTGGCGTTTTCAGCCTTGTGCTACTCGCCCCACCAATCAGGCTCGCAACATTCACCGCGCCGCTCCTTCGGAAGTTCACGACAACGCTGACGGTATCTGTTTTCCTCCGCCCTGAATCTATTGGCGCTTCACCAATAACCCGGCCCGGTGGCGGCGGCAAAGGACTGGCGGCTTTACTAGACTTCGATGTCAGCTAATCGACGTCGTGGATTGGCTTCATAGCAATTGACGTCGTCCGCTCTGTACCATCCGGGTAACGAATACGTGCGGCCTTACCAGAACCGCCTTCGACGAACAGTTCTGCAGCGCCATAACCCGCCGCCTCAGGTATGCGCATGATCCGCCCACCTTCGACCTTTTCGGACTCTGGCAGAACGGTCACGACGGGCTCTTTCCGCGCGCGGGCGATTGCTGCGGACACTGATGCGCTTTGACCCACTTTTTCAATGTTCAGCCGCGTTGGAAAAATCACGGTGCGCGTACCAGCGTCAGCATCCTCACACGCTTGCAGAGGCGTGATCCATAAGGAATCAACGTTCTCATGGCCGTCATGGGCCAAAACATGATCCATCGGCGCTTCTGCGATGAAAAAATGCGTATCAAAGCGCTTTGGCATATGCGGCGGCGTAATCCAATGTGCAAAATGGACCATCCGGTCAACGGCGATGCGCAAACCTTCGGCCTCAGCAATATCCGCCATGCCAATCTTATCTGCTTCAAGGTCGACCCTATATTTGTCGCCAAGTTCGGCAGCGCGCTCGCCATCTACCAAAGCGTCTGATCCCACTGGGCGCGCATACAGAACGCCGCATTCCTCGAACGACTCTCGGATAGCCGCGACATTGGCAGCAAGCGTATCGTCATTCAGGCCATCGGCTCCATCTGACACCGCCCGCACACGGGGATCTCGGTCACTCGCGGTGGCTGATCCGCCTGGGAACACCAAAGCGCCAGATGCAAAGTCTATCTGGTGGTGGCGAACAACCATGAATAATTCCATGGCATTGCCAGCGTTCCGTGCCAAAATTACGGTCGCGGCCAAGCGCGCCTCAACAGCATCAGACATTCAACATTCCTTCAAACTTACGCCTCGTCGCCTGTGATCCAGGCAATGCGTAAAACATTGGTCGACCCGGGCGTCCCGAAAGGCACACCAGCAGTAACGACAATCCGGTCGCCCAGCTTGGCCAGGTCACGATCATAGGCAATAGCGCATGCTTTGCGCACCATTTCAGAGAAATCAGCGACATCTGCTGTATGTTCCGGCCGCACACCCCAGGCGAGCGCCAACTGCCGCGCCGTTTCGACCTTGGATGTAAGCCCGAGCACAGGTGCCTCAGCCCTCTCGCGGCTAGCGCGGAGCGTTGTTGAACCCGATGTAGTGTAAGTCACAATTGCAGCTGCAGAGATCGTTTCAGCGACTTGACGCGCGGCGCGCGAAATAGCGTCAGCCGCCGTTGGGTCAGGATCGTGCCGTGTTGCGTTCAGTGCATCCCGATAGCCCGGATCGCTTTCGGTACGCACAGCAATCCGGTCCATCATCGATACAGCTTCCACGGCATATTGGCCCGCAGCCGTTTCAGCAGAAAGCATGACGGCATCTGCGCCATCAAACACAGCTGTCGCCACATCGGACGCTTCGGCCCGCGTTGGGGCCGGGGCTGTAACCATGCTTTCTAACATCTGGGTCGCGACGATCACAGGCTTGCCCTGGAGGCGGCATGCACGGATTAGCTGCTTTTGTGCTAAGGGAACATCTTCTGGCGGCGTCTCTACACCTAGGTCACCACGTGCAACCATGACTGCATCGGAAAGCTCAACAAGTTTATCCATCTGCTTGATTGCGGAGGGTTTTTCAAATTTCGCTAGAAGTCCAGCGCGTCCTTTAATCAACGCACGCGCTTCTGCAAGATCATCCGGGCGCTGTACGAACGACAACGCAATCCAATCAGCGCCGATGCTGATGGCATATTCAAGATCAGTGCGGTCTTTCTTCGTCAATGGCGAAACAGGCAGCAAAACACCCGGCAAGTTCACACCTTTGCGATCTGAAAGGACCCCACCCGCTGTCACCATCATCTCAGCACTGTCGGACTTCAGCGAAACCACTTCCATCCGAATGCGGCCATCATCCATCAGGACTTCTGCACCGGGCTCTAGCGCTTTGAAGATTTCTTTATGCGGAAGCGGAGCGCGCGTCTCGTCGCCTTCATTGTCCTCATCCAGGTCCAGGTGGAAAGATTGGCCAGCCTTCAACGTCGCATTGCCGCCCTTGAAGCGCCCCATGCGGAGTTTCGGCCCCTGCATATCAGCCATGACGCCGATGGGCCGATGCGCTTCTTTTTCAATCTCGCGGATGATTTGCATGCGCGCTGCATGGTCAGCATGTTCACCATGGCTAAAGTTCAGGCGAAAAACATCCGCGCCGACTTCAAAGATCGCTCGGATTTCCTCATAGCTCGTTGTGGACGGACCGAGCGTGGCGACGATTTTGACGTTCCGGCGCCGACGGATGTGCATCAAACTCATATCAATCCTGTCACCCAAATTCTCCACCGACCAAAATGGCGCGGAAATCGTTTACATTCGTCAACGTCGGGCCTGTCACCACGAGGTCGCCTAACGCCGCGAATACGCTATAGGCGTCATTGTCCGCAAGACGCGCCTGAACATCGATGCCCAGCGCTTTTGCCCGCGCCAGCGTCGTCGGCGTTATAATGGCCCCAGCATTATCCTCACTACCATCGATTCCATCTGTATCACAGGCAATGGCGGAAATGCCCTCGGCGCCATCCAATGTGATCGCGAGTGACAGCAGAAACTCAACATTCCGACCGCCACGCCCAGAACCACGAACTGTCACAGTAGTCTCCCCGCCAGAAAGAAGCACCGCTGGCGACGAAAATGGATCGCCTTTTGCGGACGTTGCAAGCGCCAGTGCCCCCAGCACTTTGGCAACGTCGCGTGCCTCACCTTCAATCCGGTCCGACAGGATTGGGGCACTCAGTCCTGCCTTGATCACCATATCACGCGCCGCCTCAAGCGATGCTTGCGGTGTCGCTATCATTTGGAATGTTGCGTTCTCAAAGACAGGATCGCCTGGCTTGGATGTTTCCGCGTCCGGCGCATTCAATCGCGCCCGGATGCTTGGTGCTGGTACGATGCCGTAATGCGCCAGAACGGCTTTGGCGTCTGCCAATGTGGATGCATCGGGCCAAGTCGGCCCAGAGCCAATTACATCCGGATCATCTCCTGGAACGTCCGAAATCGCAAACGTTGTAAGCTTCGCAGGTGCTGCAGCGACGGCTACTTGTCCGCCTTTGACTGCAGACAGATGTTTTCGAACAGCATTCATCTCATGGATGGATGCGCCAGACTTCAGTAAAGCGCTGGTGAGCGATCGCTTTTCGTCAAGCGATATGCCGTCGGCGGGCGCGCTCAATAGCGCAGACGCGCCCCCAGATGCCAGGAATATAACTGTATCCTCTGTACCAGCGCTTTCAGCTAGAGCTAAAATCCTAGCTGATGCTTCCGCACCTGCAGTATCCGGGACAGGGTGGCTTGCCTCCATCAGCTCGATCTGTTTCAGCGGCAAACTATGGCCATAACGCGTTACAACCACTCCTTCCAACGGGCACGACCACGCTTCCTCCAGGGCCGCCGCCATGGAAGCAGCGGCCTTGCCTGCGCCCAGCACAATAACGCGCCCGGTCGTTGGCTGAGGCGGCAGAGCATCAGCCAACACACCGCGCGGATCAGCACGATCAACAGCTGATTTGAACAATGCTCTCAGGAAAGAATCGGCAGATTTCTGCATTCGCTGATGCTACCGGAACCAATGCCTCACGTCAGCGTCAATTCTGTGCGGTTTGCATGACAGGTTATTAGTGAACCGCAGCAATTGCCATTTCATTGGACATGATTGCTGCAATTGCTTGGTTTCGCTCTGGTGCGAACCCAATTGCAACGCCGTTTGCTGCATAAATCGCGAATCCGAGCATTTCATCAACGACAGCAGACTTCAGATAAGCAACTTCCGATAAACCCAGAGATTCTAGGTCTACAGGGTTTGCAGCCATTTCTGTCTTCACAACTTCAATCTCTTGCTTAGTCATAGTCTCGCTCTCCGAACTAAGGGGGGAATTCTACCCGCCCTGAATATTAATTGTGACGACCCGGCTTTCGGGCTTTGGCCGCTGTAGGTCGATGTGCAGTAATCCGTTTTCTATTGAGGCAGCCCCAACCTCCATACCTTCAGCCAAAACAAACCGGCGTTGAAACTGGCGACCGGCAATTCCTCGATACAGGAATACTTTATCGCCGCCGTCTTCCGACTGAACGCCGCGGACGATGAGCTGATTATTCTCAATCTGGACATCCATATCCTCACGACGAAAGCCTGCAACGGCCAACGTTATCCTCAAACCTTCTGACCCTGTCTGCTCAATGTTATAAGGCGGATAGCCTTCAGACGACGCTTTCGCGACATTCTCTACGAGACGCTCTAGATGGTCGAAACCCAGCATGAGCGGGCTATTAAAAGCTGCCAATCTTGACATCGCGCACCTCCGTCAAGCGAACGCGTCTACAACAACAGAACATTGATCCCTTAAATCGGCGACCTTGCCCTTACTGGCCTTCAAGCACAGTGCAAGTTATGTGGTACCTCATCGCGTTAACTTCAAGGGCTGAACAACAAGAGCACCACAAAACAAGGGATGGTCAGCAACGCAGGGTCCGTTGTAGGAATCATCATGACCATTCGCCTTGGAGCACCAATGTGACGGACCCTGCCCGCCTGTTAGCCGCTATGGATACTGACGCCATCATTGAAGACCTGAAGGTTTGGGTGGAGCAAGAAAGTCCAAGCCCAGACGCAAATGCCGTAAATGCAATGATGGATTTGGTTATTCAGGAGGCGGACGCCGTCGGTCTCACTGTCAGTCGCACCCCTGGGCGTGATGGCTATGGGGATATTGTGAAGCTGGAGACGCAGCCCGCCGCCAATGGCCCGCGCCTGCTCATGCTCACCCACGCTGATACAGTGCATGCCATCGGCACCCTGGACACCCTGCCCTTTAAGCGTGATGGTGATAAGCTATATGGCCCGGGCATCTACGACATGAAAGGCGGCGCATATTTAGCGCTTAAAGCCCTCAGTACGCTTAAGGCTCTGGGAAGTGGCCCAGCCATGCCGGTCACGATTATGGTGATGCCCGATGAGGAAGCCGGAAGCCCCACGAGCAAAGGTGCCATTGAAGCAGAAGCCCGCCGCGCTGCTGTAACTTTAGTCGTTGAACCTGCGCGCGAAGGTGGCAAGATTGTTACGGCCCGCAAAGGTGCAGCTCGCTATTACCTTACGGCTACGGGGAAACCTGCCCACTCAGGCTCCCGTCATCACGACGGTGCCAGCGCTATTCGGGAGATCGCTGCCAAGACTGTTCGCCTTGAAACCATGACAGATTACAGCAAAGGTACCACGGTGAATGTGGGTGTAATTGAAGCTGGGACTGCGGTTAATGTTATCCCCTCACGGGCAACGGCTGAAATTGATATCCGCATACCAACGCTTGAACTCGCTGCCGAGATTGATGCGCAAATGCAGGCCCTAAAGGCCGAAATCCCTGGCGTCACACTAGAGATTAAGGGTGGCTTGAACCGCCCGCCGATGGAACGCACGGCAGGCGTCTCTGCTCTGTTTGATCATGCCTATGGGCTAGCCAGCGAAATCGGGATTGACCTTGAAACTGTGGCGCAGACCGGTGGCGGTAGTGATGGCAATTTCACCGCAGCGCTTGGGGTTCCTACCCTCGATGGTCTTGGGGTAGATGGCGCGGGTGCCCACACGCTAGATGAGCATTTGCTTGTGTCATCAATCGCGCCCCGCTGCGCGCTCCTCGCCAGCATGATTGAGACGATAACGCCAGAGACCGTCCAGAACCTAGATAACGTTAATGCGGAGGATGGCCAATGAGCGTGCCCAGCACCAAACCAAACGCCAACATCCCAGAAGTCGATGAGGCTGAAATTCTAGCGGACATCAAAAAATGGGCCGGAATTGAATCGCCGTCGAAGGATGGCTTCGCTGTAAACAGGGTCGTGGACCTTGCAGAAACGGCGATGGAATCCTTAGGGATGCAGATCACCCGTTGCCCAGGCCGCGATGGCTTTGGGGATTGCGTGATTGCCCGGTCCCCTTGGGGCGGCGATGGCCCTGGCATTCTTATAATGGCACATCTGGATACGGTGCATCCCCACGGCACGGTCGATGAAGCGTTGAAGCTGGAGGAACGCGACGGCTATCTCTATGGCCCCGGTGTCTATGACATGAAGGGCGGTGCATGCCTTGGTGTCGCGGCGCTACGGCAGTTTGTGCGAGCGGGGCGAGAAACACCATTGCCAGTAACGTTCCTTTTCACTCCGGATGAAGAAGTCGGCAGCCCGACCAGCCGCGATCTGATTGAGGAATTGGGCAAAGCCAATACTTACGTGCTGGTGCTGGAGCCTGGGCGAGACGGCAATAAGGTCGTGACTGCCAGGAAAGGCTGTGCCCGCTACGTCATCCGCGCCCATGGCCGCCCAAGCCATGCCGGAATGCGTCACCAGGACGGTGTCAGCGCCGTGTTGGAAACGGCGCGTCAAATCGCCAGGATTGAAGCGCTGACGGATTACCAAACAGGTGTAACGGCCAATGTCGGCCTCTGGACAGGCGGCAGCGGTGCTAATGTGCGCCCTGCCCTAGCTGAGATTGAAGTTGATATTCGGCTTCCAGACGATGCATCTGCCGAAGCAACTTGCGCCGTCATGGACAGCCTGTCCCCGGTTGATCCAGAGGTGCGATTAGAAATTAAAGGTGGCCTGAACCGTCCGCCCTACCCAAAGACTGACGCCATCGCCGCATTGCATGAGCGCGCCAAAGCACTGGCGCTGGATATCGGCATGGAAAGCCTGGAGGACACCGCCAACGGTGGGTTCAGCGACGGTAACTTCACTGCCGCACTCGGCATTCCGACGCTCGACGGCCTCGGCGTTGACGGTGACGGTGCCCACACCGAGGAAGAACGCCTGCTCATCGCCTCGATCAAGCCGCGCACGCAGTTGATTATCCGGCTGTTGGAGACATTGAAATAGACTCTATTCGAACCCGCTGAGCTACATTCTCGTTGGCTCAAAATCGATGTCGCGCTGGAAAGCTGAGCTTAAGTAACACAGTTCAGTGTGAGGAAATTGACGCCTGGGCCAAATGTAATTTGGGCGTTGCCATTTACATCATCTATGGCCGCCTGAACATCGCCGAAGTTTCCGAACAAGCCGCTGCCGCCTCGAATATCCACACCCGTCGTGAAATCGGTGGTGGAATCCTGGCCAGGTGCTATAGCAAACTGTTAGATATCGACGTCCTCTTAGCCTATGATGACGTCGGTTTCATGGCAACAATTCATAATATCAGAGCCGGAATTGTCAGACAGCCAGTCATTGGCGTCGCCGCCTCTCAGCATTTCGTTGCCAGTGCCGTTATGGGCTAATTGCGACCCAACCAAAATATCGGCGAACCCATCATTATTGACGCCGCCAGGCTGCGCCCCGACCACGCCGCCTTCGGCCTTATCGCCAACGCCGCTTTCGTCGCAGGCAATGCCATTGATCCCATCGTCGTCAAAGTCACCCGCATGAGCTAAACTGATCGCATCATTGGCCGGGGCAAGGGTTTCAATTTTAAAACCATCCGCCCCGTCAAGGCCATCAAGCGCGCTTACAACGGCTCCCGGTTTACCGGCACCGAACACGACATAGAGCGAACCGGTTAATTCTCCTGTCACCAGAATGTTGTCGAAACCATCATTTCTGCTATCGCCAATCATCCGAGGCCCAACAATGGCCTGCGCGACACCGCCCGCGTCCCCTCAAATCCGAAAACCTTGCTAGGCGTCAAGCGCATTCAAGTCGATGGGCCTGCCAGTCCCGCCGCTTCTACCAAAATCGACGAAGACCATAACTCTGCTAATTCCAGAAAAAGCCCGAAACGGTGCCGCGGCCTCAAAATCATCTGATCCATCGCCGCTCACATCCCCGAGGCTCTCCACGTCCAGTCCAGCCAGCGACCCCGGCCCCAAAAATTCAAGAATAATGCCCTCGGACGCATCCAGCTGCCCGATGTCATACCCGATATCGAAGAAATCAACACCAGCGCATCCAAAAACAATTTAAGCGCGGACGCTATTAAAGCCAACCTCGCCATCGAAATCAGGGGCGCCTATTGTTAAATCCGCAAACCTGTCGCCGTCAAAATCGCCCAACAACTTGACTTCATGGCCAAGAAATTCCGCCGGCGCGCCAGATACCTTGAACCTAAATTACTGGTTTATGAAATCCGTTGAAATTGACGAGACCACGGCCTTTCTTCACCACATTTTTGGCAGAATCTCGAAACCCAGCCAATTTTGACTCTTCGGCCCGTAATAGTAGTTGTAAAAGCGGCAAAATTCGATGGATAGGTTTGGTCTGGCTCGTTTTGAGACTATCTACCTTCCCAGACGACGGGATTGCGCAATACGCCAATACCCTTAATCTCAATCTCACAAATATCGCCATTCACCATATTGTCGGTCACGCCTTCCGTGCCCATCCACACCACGTCTCGCGGGTAGAGGGTGCAGTATTGGGACATCCGGATAAGGAATTCTGCGATGCCGAAGATCATGGATGTGGTTTTGAACGTGATCTTCTCTTCGCCGTTGACGTACACTGTCGTCATCGCGGCTTCCAGGTCCAGGTCCGTTTCGATCCATGGGCCCATGGGTGCGAATGTATCCGTGTTCTTGCCCCGCCACATGGTGCGATCGCCGCGCTGCCAGGTGCGCTCGGACACGTCATTGCCGATGGTGTAACCAAGGATACAATCCCAAACGGTTTCTTCCGTCAGGTTCTTCACCTCTTCACCAATGACGACGACGATTTCGCCTTCATATTGCAGCTGCTCGGTGGCGTCCGCCGGCACGATGATTGGATCATCATGGCCGGTGATGGAATTGACGGCGCGGTAGCCCACATCCGCCGCTTCAGGCAGGTTCGGTAACTCGCCGCGCTTGTTGGCTGCGGCGATGACATGGTCCGCATAATTCAAACCTGCCGCATAGAATGTGCGTGGCATGACGGGGGCGAGCAACTTGGTATTGGCCAGCGCACGCGACGTGGCCGTCCGCTGATAGCCGTCAAATGGATCGCCCTGCACATCTACGATCTGATCTCCTTCGACGATGCCAAAGGTCTCTTTTCCGCCTACGCCGTACCGTACCCACCGCATCGACTCACTCCCTCTCAAATATGCTTTTTAAAATGATGGGCCAGATACTACCCCATTGACCAGAGGCTAAATGCGCGATTGATTCCAATAATTAACCAATGCCTGGAGCCGATCCATGCCGAACTATGCCCATATCACCGTAACACCCGCCTCCCGCAACTGCGGAGCGTTCATTTCCGGCGTTGACCTGAAGCAGCCGCTCAGCGATGCCGAGAATGCAGAAATCCACTCTGCGCTGATGGCGCATCAGGTTGTGTTCTTCCGGGACCAGGATGTGACGCCCTCGGAACAGGCTGCATTCGCAAAGCCTTTTGGCCGGCTGCGTAAAGCCCGCCGGGCCGCGTTCGACACAACTGATGACGCGCCAGAAGTCTCCGTGATCGTCAATGATCGCGAGCGCCCACCGTACATTGACCATTTCCACGCCGATGGCATGTTCCGCGCCGAGCCAGAATTCGGCTCGCTCCTGAAAGCGGAAAATCCACCAGAAATTGGCGGCGATACGATTTTTGTGTCGCTGACGGCAGCCTGGCGTGGATTGTCTGACGCTATGCGCGGGCTCCTGGCCGACAAAATGGGCCTCTACGACTTCATGCGCCTGCACTCCGCGCCAGAAAAAGCCCGCAATTGGAAAGGCCAAGCCCGCGCCGGCATGATCAAGACCCGCGACGAGAACCCGCCTGTGCAGCACCCGCTCGTGCCCGTGCATCCAGTGACGGGCGAGCAAGCGCTGTATTTCTCAGAAAGCTTTACGGCGGCGATTATGGGTGTGACGAAATACGAAAGCGAAGGCCTCCACGCCATGCTGACGCGCCACTGCGCCAAGCCCGAATTCCAATATCGCCTGAACTGGCGCCCTGGCACCATCGCCTTCTGGGACAACCGCTCCAGCCTCCACTACGCCGTCGCCGACTACTGGCCCGACACCCGCATCATGCACCGCCTGACGATTGAAACGGACGATATCGGGCTGGGGCGGCAGGCAGAAGCGGCGGAGTAGAAATCAAACCTCTCACCGTCGCCCCACCATGCAAGCTCCTGCTTGAGATCATTGACTTCATCAGGCCTGCCCGTCAGAGCTATCGCACGCAGTGCAAGAGCCAGTACCCGATTGCAAAGTAACGAATCTCGCTGAACTGCACTGCAGATTTTCGCATCGTGAAAGTGCGTAAGTTAGCAGGTCCACCGCAATCTGGATCTATCGTTCGCCGAATAAAAACATCCCACAGATGATTTATGACGCTATCGGACGTAAAGGCGAAACAAACCCCGATCAATATAGTCAGACACCAGCAAGCGTTAGCGGATTCAAGCCGAACTTGGAAAACATCTCCTCCTCCGCGACTTCCGCCCGTTGCGGGGAATGTCAAAATTGCAGCGACAATCGCGCTAACAATGGCCCGTGGCAGGATGAATCCAATTGCTGCAAATACTGCGATGCCAAGGCTATCGCACATCGAATGCGGCGCATACCATTCTAATTCGATTCTCAGGATAAGTGTATCGGCCAGCGGCAATAGCTAAACAAGTACCGTTCCAGCAATCCAGTACAAAACCGGCCTGCCCATCGTTCGTCGCCAAAACGGTAAACACGTCCCAGCGCCTAGCCTCATAACTTCACTACCGTGCCTCATTGGGAAAAGGGTCTAACGGTTAACATAGGCAAGGATGCGAGCAGAAGGAGGAAAGACTTTGACGAGAGGCAACGCACGAAGTCAATGACAGCGCGGAATCATGCGGTTATTATGTTTGTGTTATAATCAGGAAGTTCGCAGCAGCATTCATGGTTATTCACGTTGGTAAAATCAGCCAAGCGCTCGCCGAGCGGAACAAGGCCCTGGCGAAACCTAAGAGGAAAATTATGTCTAGACAGCCGGTAATCGTGGGGGTTTCTGATGCGCCGACGGAGAATCGTGGGCGGGCGTTGCCTGGGACGCATGTTCTCAACATGCAGCGGGACTGCGCCAATGAAGCACTAGCCGAAGCTGGCCTCAAGATGACCGATGTGGACGGCCTTGCTGTCGCCGGTATGTGGGGCATGCCGGGGCCAGGCGCTATGCAGCCGAACCTGCTGGCGGAATATCTGGGTATTCGTATGCCGAAATACCTTGACGGCACCAATGTTGGCGGGTCTGCCTTCGTGCTCCATGCGGGCCATGCTTACGAGATGATCAAGTCTGGGGTGTGTGACACCGTGCTGATCCTCTATGGCTCCATGCAGAAAAGTCAGTCGGCGCGCAGCCTTGGCGGTCGCCCGGCAATGTTCTCCAACCAGTTCGATATGGTCGCGGGCTTGCCCTCTCCGGCTGGCGCATATGCCATGGCCGCGAACCGGCATTTCCATGACTACGGCTCGTCCCGCGAGACGCTCGCCGAGATTGCTGTCGCCACGCGCGCTTGGGCCGGGCTAAATCCAGCCGCAGCCTTCCGTGACCCATTGTCGATGGATGAAGTGCTGCACGCTGCCCCCATAGTCGACCCACTTGGCCGCCAAGATTGCTGCCTCGTTACAGATGGTGGTGGTGCAGTCGTGATGACCACGGAAGAGCGCGCAAAAGACATAAGCGCCAAGCCGATTTATGTTCTGGGGCACGGCGAAAGCGCCAGTCATATTAACATCAATTACATGCCAGATATGTCCCGCCTCGAAATCGCTGAGCATTCATCCGCTCGCGCCTATGAAATGGCAGGGCTGAAAGCGTCCGATATGGACATGGCAATGATCTATGACAGCTTCACGATCACCGTGTTGCTAACCATGGAAGCGCTCGGACTGTGCGGTCGTGGCGAGGGCAAGGACTTCGTTAAGAACCAACGCACTGCACCCGGCGGTGAATTCCCGATGAACACTAATGGCGGCGGGCTATCCTACTGTCACCCCGGCATGTACGGCATTTTCCTGCTGATAGAAGCGACGCGGCAACTGCGCGGTGGTCTTGGGCAGCGGCAAGCACCCAATGTGAACACTGCCGTATGTCATGGCACTGGCGGCGTTCTGTCATCCGGTGCGACTGTTGTGCTTTCCAACCAGAAATCAGGCTAAGGGGATATCCTATGACTTATGAAAAACCCGTCCCCGCAATTGACTCAGACTCGGCTCCCTATTGGGAAGGTGCGAAAGACGGCAAGTTGATGATCCAGCGCTGCCGCAACACCGGCCAGACCTTCCTTTACAGCCGCCAACTCGTCCCAGGCGTGGACGACAGCGAAGTTGAATGGATTGAAGCCAGCGGCCAGGGTGAGGTCTACAGTTTCACCGTAGCGCGCCGTCCTGCCGGCGCTGCATTCCTGGGCGACTGCCCTTATGTCGTAGTATCTGTGACGCTGGCTGAGGGCGCGCGCATTATGTCTAATCTGGTGACAGATGATGTGGACGCTGTAAAAATCGGCATGCCAGTCCAGATTTTCTTTGACGCTGTCACAGACGATCTGACAATTCCAAAATTCAAACCAGCCTAAGGGTATGGCTATGAATATCGCAACCTAAACGCTGGCAGGCGGTGCCATGCTCATTCGCCTGACCGGGCGGATGGACATGGCAGGTTCTCTGTCAATGATCTGCCATTTACAGCAGCCCTTGCTAACAAGGATATGCCGGTCGTCGCAGATTTGGGCAGCGTGGCCTATCTGCCATCAATCGGTTTCCGCACGTTCATCATGAGCGCCAAAGCGTAGCATAGTCGCGGTGGCAAAATGATCCTGGCCGCCCCAACTACGGAAGTGCGTTCAGTGCTGGATATTGAGGGCGTCGCGAGGATGCTGCCGACGACAAACTGTGTAGAAGCCGTTATCGCACTGGCGGCAGGCGACTGACGTTTCCAGTTAACGCATCCGCACACCTTTAGGGTCAAAGGCTGGACCGATCTGCGCGATTCCTAGAGCTCGTTCGCCAGCGATATCAATCTCGACAGATCCGACACACGCATCTTCATCCAAAAGAGCTAGAGCAACTGGCGCGCCAACACGGAAACCATAAGCAGCGGAAGTCGTCATGCCGACAATCTTGTTGCCGCAATAGACTGGCTCGTTACCGTAAGGCCAAACATCCTGATCGGACAGAACAATCGTAGACATTTGCCGCTTGCCAGGCTTCTCGCGAAGCGCTTCCAGCGCCTCCCGTCCAATGAACGCTGTATCCCATGCAACAGAAAATGAGAGACCGAGCTGTAATGGATCAAGGTCCGTATCCATATCGTGTCCGTAGGCTAGAAAGCCTTTTTCGATCCGCATGGATGTTTGTGTGAAACCGCCTGCGGATTTGGTGCCTGCATCCACCAATACTTTTAAAACAAACGGCGCATCGGAAGACGCACAGGTGATTTCCCACCCTGTTTCGCCAACATAGGACAACCGTGCGCCGCGGACGGCGCGGCCCGCGATTATAGCTTCCCCATGCCCAAAGTATTTCAAATCCAGCAAAGCATCAGCACCTATTGCACGTGCGATGTCAGGCGCATTTGGCCCCATCAGCCCCAGAACTGCCAGATCGTGGGTTTCATCTTGAAACGTCACGCGTTCGCCGGGATTGAGGCTACGTTTGAGCCAGGCCATAGCCCGCTTCAGCGCCGTTGTTCCGACGAAGAGCCGGTACTGGTCAACCTTTAGCCGCATCGCGGTCAGGTCACTTTCAATTCCGCCACGGTCGTTCAGCATCAGCGTGTAGATCATCCGACCGGGCACCCGCGCCATGTCATTGGCACAAACGCGGTTCAGGAAGCTTTCAGCATCATCACCTGACACCAATATCTTGCCGAAGGTGGATTGCTCGAACACAGCGGCACTCGTGTGCGCTGCCAATACTTCTGCGGCAATAGCATCATGCCAATCAGGGCGAGCAAAGGTCAGGACTGGATCGGACTGCTTGTTGAAATACAGCGGGCTCTCCCAGCCATCCACTTGGCCAAAATGCGCACCGTGTTGTGCCCACATCTCGTGGCACGGCGTTGGTTTCAGATTGCGCTGGCTTGTCCACTGACGACCAGGATATGTGATCTCATAGTGCTTGCCGAGCACTTCGGGTGCCCGAGCAGCCAGCGCCTCAGCCGAATTGAACGCGTCCGAAAAGCGCTTAGGATCGACCCCGCTAAGGTCAGCCGGTGGAGCGCCCTCAACAATCATCGTGGCAAGCGCCATGCCAGCACCGCCGCCAGACGCCACGCCGACGGAATTCATTCCGCAACCGAGATAAAGCCCTTGGGTTTCTGCCGTTTCACCCAGCATGAATGCGCCGTCCGGCGTGAAACTTTCCGGACCGTTCAACAGCATTTTGACCTCTGCCGTCTCTAACGCTGGCAGCCGGTTGAGAGCGCCCGCCATCATCGGCTCAAAATGGTCCCAGTCCTCAGGCAATAGCTGAAACGCGAAGTCCTCACCCAGTGTTTCTGGCGCAATCGGTTTGCCTAGCGGCTCAAAACAACCAACCAATAGGCCGCCTGAATCGTCACGGATATATAGGCCTGCATCATGGTCTGAGAGCGTCGGTAGATTGCCTTCGATGCCTGGGACGGGCTTGGTCAGCAGGTAAAAATGCTCACACGGGAATATCGGCGCGTGCGCCCCGCCCATCGCAGCAACTTCGCGGCTCCAAAGTCCAGCACAAATGACGACTGTATCCGTCTGGATGAAACTACCAGCCGTCTCAACGCCCTTTACCTTGCCGCCCTCTGTGGTCACCCCAAGGACCGAGGTGTTCTCAAAAATGCGCGCGCCCCGCGCCCTCGCACCTTTGGCGAGCGCAGCGCAAAGGTCCGTCGGCCCAACCCGCCCATCATCTGGCGACCACACCGCCCCCAGTACATCGTCGGCGTTCATAAGGGGCCAACGTTCTTTGGCTTCGCCTGTGGAAATGGCAGTCGCCGTCAGCCCGAAGCTGTGAGCTAGTGCCTCTTGGCGGCGGATATGGATCATCCGATCCGGCGTCGTCGCGATTGAGAGGGAGCCTTTGTTAATCCAACCCGTCGACTGTCCAGTCTCCTCCTCCAGCAAGCCATATAGCGATATTGAGTAGCGGATAAGGTCCGTCAAGTTTCGCGTCGATCGCAGCGCCCGAACCTGAGCCGCCGAGTGCCACGTAGTTCCAGATGTCAGTTGGTTCCGCTCCAATAGAACCGCACCAGTGATTCCCAGCTTCGCTAGGTGATAGAGCGTCGAGCACCCCATCACGCCCCCGCCAATAACGACGGCGGAGGCGCTGCTAGGAAGAACAGCTACTGACATTTTAGAGGAAAACGCTGGCGATCATCAGGCAACCAACGAGGCCGGCGGCAAATGTCAGCGTGCGCGCAACTGGAATGCCGAGTGTGTAAACAATCGCATGTGCGACGCGAGCCCAGAAAAAGGTCATCGCACCCATGGCCGTCATCTCATTCGCTAGGCCAGCTACATGAACCACCAGCACCAAGGCGGCGAACGGAACCAAGTTCTCAGTCAAATTGCTATGCGCACTCCGCATCCGGAGCGCCCATGCAGGCTGCGGCAACTCTCTCTGGGGGTAACTCAGCGCATCCCAGAGGCCCCAAGCCGCGATCCGGCCAAGGATATAAGGAACCCACATCAACAAGCTCAGCAAGGATGCCAGTACCAAATAAAAAAGTTCAGGTGTCATGGGATTTTCCTTCTAATCAAAATATTTTGTTTGTGGGCCGCTTAGAATTTCTGCAGCTGCAGGCATCATCGTGCGACCGCCCTTCACTGCAGCAAGCGCCCCGGCTTCAGCTTCAAGCACGCCTTCCAGCAGCTTGGCAACCCGCTCTGCCTCAGCCCGCGGGACGATAACGACACCATCACGGTCCAAAGATGCGATATCACCAGATTGCACCGGAATACCGCCACAGATGATCGGCAGGCCAGCGGTACCAGGACCCGTTTTTGCAGGAGAATTCGGTGTTGCGCCCATCGCATAGGTCGGCAGGTCCATTTCCTCAATTCCAATGAGATCCCGAACAAGACCATCGGTGACAAATGCAGCGATGCCCTTGTTCTTCATCATCCCAATCACAAGATCGCCAACAACGGCCGTTCCCGTATAGGCATCCGCCTGCACAACGATCACATCACCCGACTCCGCAATATCCATCGCTGCGAACACGGCCAGATTATCCGCTGGATAACATTGCGCCGTAATTACCCGACCAATGATCGCGGGCCCTTTAGGATCGAGCGGTTTGACGCGCCAATCCAGCGCGCCCCGGCCAGACATGCAATCAACCAGATGACCAGTTTGCGCCATAGAAAATGCTTCAATGACGCCAGCAGGAACCTTCGGAACGGCGCGGCGAACTGTCAAAATGGGTGGGTCATCAATCATCGGGGTTCTTTCATGCAGGTCGGAGTTCAAGGTACTTTGACAGCAACCGCCTCCGCCCGCCATGCTGTTTGCAATGTCATCACGCCGCACTAGGAGCCAATCCAATGAACCCAGAACTTATGCGCCTCGCCGAAGAAATTGCTGAGCGTTTACGCAGCCGTGGCGAACGCGTCGCCATTGCTGAATCCTCTGCAGGCGGGCTGATTTCCTCTGCATTGCTGGCGGTGCCAGGGGCGTCGCGCTACTTCTTGGGTGGTGCCATTGTATACACTTTGCAGGCGCGCCAATCGCTTGTCGGCGTCACGCAGGAACAGATGGATGCGGCGGGCATCCGCTCATCCTCTGAACCTTATGCCGCCTTGCTCGCAGAACGAATTCGCGATCAGCACGGCGCGGACTGGGGCCTAGCCGAAACGGGGGCTGCTGGTCCAACCGGCAATCGCTATGGCGACGCCGCTGGCCATACCTGCATCGCGGTCGATGGCCCTGCCCGGTCGGTTCGGACATTAGAAACTGACGATGATGACCGTGCGGACAATATGGTCCGCTTCGCTGCCGCCGCGATGGCAGAGTTCATCAGCACTCTGGATGCCAGCCCAATGGTCGCATAACTTTGCCACCGTTCCCACCAGACGTTTCTAACGCTTACGACGCATTCCCAGTAACAGCCCGCAAATGCCTGATGCATCTGCGTGGGCTGGTTTTTGACGCGGCCGAATCGTAGAATGTTGTCGAACTCACGGAATCCCTGAAATGGTGTGAGTCAGCTTATTTAACGGTACCACGCATCGGCAGCACGATCAGGCTTCGATGGAAGCGCAAACAGCCTGACCACGCCGCAATCTCTCTAAATTTCCAAACAACGTTCATTGGTGATTTCCGCGCCACGTTCAGTGATAAACTGACATTACAGGGCAGTCGCGCAATCTTGGTCCCGCTTGAAGACCCATCACTAGACGCGGTGCTTAGCCTGTGTCCAGGCTCTGCACTGACCTACCATCGGGACAGACGCCAGAAACCTAAGCCCATACTTAGCGCAGAATAATAGCGCCCGTCGCGTCGTTGATTTCACCTGTCACGCCCGGTGGGGCCAGGCAGGTGGCATCATATTCCTCTATTATGAATGGGCCTTTGCGGCCATCTACCAGATCTTTTCGGCTGAGGATTGTCGTCTCAAGCCATCCAAGCTTCGGACCAAAGTAGGCCTGCCGCGCGCCATGGGTGCCGGTACTCCGATCAGATGCACGCGCTAGCGCCGGGCGATCACCGAGGCCGCGCCCTGAAACACGCAGCGTAATGAGTTCCACAGGTTCGGCTGCACCTGCCCGATGGCCGTAGACACGGGCATGTTCTTCGCCGAACGCTTCTGCGAGCGCATCCAACTTGTCAGCCGATATTGGGCTGGTCCAATCCACTTCAAGCTCATGGGTTTGGCCTTTGTAGCGAAGGCTGGCTGTGCGCTGAACGGACTGCGTTGGGCCGCTAAACCCCTCTGCTTCCAATTGATCTATGGCCTCTGTTTCAAGCGCCGACCATGCCGCTTCAATCTCGCGCGCATCAGCATTCGCCAACACGCGTCGAAGCGTGCGTCCGTAATGATGCTCTACTTCCGCATAGATTAGGCCGAAGGCAGAGAACAGGCCTGGTGCCGGCGGGGCGATAACACGGTTCATGCCGAGGGCCATTGCCATGTCCCATCCGAACAGCGGGCCATTGCCGCCAAATGCGAATAGAGCGGCCGAGCGTGGATCTCGCCCTCGCTCTACGGTCACAGCTCGGATCGCACGCATCATGTTAGCGACCGCGATCCGGCGGGCACCGAATGCTGCGTCTTCAAGGCTGAGGCCAAGTGGATCAGCGACTTTGGCCTGGAATACCGCCCGGGCGGCTTCCAAATCCAAAGGACGGTCGCCGCCTGCAAGTCCAGCAGGGTTCAGATATCCAAGGATGAGATTTGCATCCGTTACCGTTGGCCGATCGCCTTCCATGCCATAGGCAACAGGGCCAGGCGAAGCGCCTGCACTTTGCGGGCCTATCTGCATGGTGCCACCCGCATCGATCCACACGATCGATCCCCCACCAGCGCCAACTTCTGCCAGATCAATCGCACGGGTTTTGACTGAATAGCCTTGTCCTGTCAGCAGACGCGATGCTTGGATAGCCTCCCCGCCAACCTGCAATTCCTCAGCCCGCTCCGCACGGCCATCAATGACAAGTGCCGCCTTGGCTGTCGTACCACCCATGTCGAAGGAAACAATACTGCTCTCACCAAGCGGCTCTGCTAGCGCCTGGGCACCGACAACGCCACCAGCAGGACCAGATTCAATAATATGCACAGGCAGCCGCGAGGCCGCGTCTGCGGGCGTTAGACCGCCAGAGGACTGCATGAGCGAAAGCGGCGCATCCAACTTGGCAGCGCTCAACCCAGCCTGCAAAGACTTCAAATATGCGCCGACTACGGGAAGCACATAGCAATTTACCACCGTTGTAGAAGTGCGCTCATACTCCCGAATCTCAGGCAAGACATCTGTTGAAACACACACGGCGACGCCCGGCGCGCGCTCAGCCAACAGAGCTTTCAGCGCCTGTTCATGGGCCGGGTTGGCGTAGGCGTTGATCAAGGCGACGGCGATGGCGTCAACGCCTTTGGTGAGCAATGCATCAATCGCCTCTGCCGTAGCGTCCATATCTAGCGGCGTTACGACAGCGCCATTTGCATCAATCCGTTCCGGCACTGTCACCCGCAGGCGGCGCGGTACCAAGGGCTTCGGTTTTTCCCAGGCCAGATCGTATAGGCGCGGCATCCGAAGTGTGCGAATTTCTAAAACATCGCGGAACCCAGCCGTGCCAATCAGCCCGACACGAGCGCCTTTCCGCTCCAGAATGGCGTTCGATGCGACTGTGGCACCGTGGCGGATATCTGCAACATCTGCCGCAGTCAGCCCTGCCTCATCCAATGCGACAGCAAGGCCTTCTACGATTGCCCGGGCATAGTCATCCACGCTGCTGGAGACTTTGCGGACGCAAAGACGGCCTTCGGGGCCAAGCAGCACGATGTCTGTGAACGTGCCGCCAATATCAACGCCAACGCGCCATTCGCCGCTCATGCCCCATCCTCCAGAGCTGGCACAGCATCATCGCGAGTGAAGGGTGTTGGCGCTGGTCCGCGTTTCGCTCTCAGTTTAGCGCGCAAGGCTTTGGTCGCGGCTTCGTCAATTGCATGGCCAAAGATCACGACGCCGTAGTCGCGCCTGGCACCTACCTCTGAAACCAACTCATCCAACAGATCATCTAGTACATCGGCAGGCGCTCTGTCTAACGGGTCGCCCCATCCTCCAGGGCCTGCCAGTTCGTGCAGCAACACGTCCCCGGCTTTGACATCCATCGTGAATTTAGGCGCCAATTCTTGTTCGCTAGAGGTACCAGGGTTCAGTGCATTCCGCGCATGACGGCCGGCCCCACCGCCATACAGCCCATAGGGGCGGAAATTTGCTCGGTCGGCGCGGACCTGCAAGCTCGCAATATCTGCGGTGATCCGGTATTCACGCGCGAATGGTGCGCCACCTCTGTGCAGGCCAGCCCCAGCCCTGTCCGCAAGGAATTCATAGCGGAGTATTTCAACTGGATGCTCTGCCTCAGTAATTTCTACCGATTGAGACGCCATATTGGAGAAGATATTGGCGTTGCCTTCCAGCCCGTCAGCCCAGGGCCTGGCACCCCATGCGCCGCATGTGAAATCGACATAGACGAAGGGTTTGCGGTCCGCATCCCATCCGCCGATAGATATGCCAGTATTCCCGCCATCGGACGCCGCCATCACTTTATCCGGTGCCATCATTGCCAAAGCGCCGAGTGCACAGTCAAGCATGCGAAAGCCCGTTAAACCGCGAGCGGCGCAAGCACCGGGGAGTTGCATGTTAGCGATCGTTCCAAGGGGTGCCACCACGTCAATTGCGCGGAAAAAGCCTTCGTTCGTCGGGATTTCGCCATCAAGCACGCAACGGATCGCGCAATAAGATGCCGCCTGCGTATACGAGAATGTATTGTTGATCGCTCCGCGAACTTGCGGGTTGGACCCTGTCCAATCCGCCTGGATTTGGTCGCCGGATTTTCTGAACGTCACGAACAAGCGAATGGGTTTGCCTAGATCGACGCCGTCATCATCGATCCAATCTTCAAACGACCACTCGCCATCAGGCAGTTTGGAGATAGCCGCGCGGGCAAGCCGTTCGGAGTAGTTGATCAACTCGTCCATCAAATTGATGGCTTGATCTGCACCCTGATCTTCTACGATCTCCAGAAATTGGCGTTCCGCGATATGGCAGGCGGCGAGCTGCGCGCGCAAATCGGCTTCAACCTGCACAGGCAGGCGAACATTGGTTCGCAGTAGGTCAAATATCGTCTCGTTCGGTTGACCGGCGCTGTACAGCTTTGTGGGCGGTATCCGCAGGCCCTCCTGATAGATCTCCGTCGAATCAGCGGCGTTGGAGCCAGCCACACGTCCGCCAACATCGGTGTGATGACAAATTGTGGCGGCAAAGGCCATGCGCCGGCTTTCATGAAAGATCGGCTTGAAAACAAAGATATCTGGCAGATGCATGCCGCCCGCATAAGGATCATTCAGGCAAAGCACATCACCATCAACAATCGAGTCACCGAACCGGTCGAGCGCGGACTTCAGCGCGGTTGGCAAAGATCCAAGATGCCCCGGCAAGGTAAGTCCCTGCGCGATTAAACGGCCTTCGCCATCGCAAAAGGCCGTCGAGAAATCCATGTTGTCTTTAAGAACGCCAGAATAAGTCGTGCGGGTAATCGTCAACGCCATTTCATCTGCGATGGCGATCAGCGCATTCTTGAAAAGCTCGAACGCGACCGGGTCACTGATAGGCGACAAATGGCATCTCCTTAGGGATTGAGCAGCATCTCGAGCTCACGCCATTCACGGGCGGAAAGACCACTGGCCTTCTGGTCAACCGTTTCGCCCGCAACGCGGCGGCGGACAACATCCAGCGCCTGGGCTGAGAGTTCAACACCATTCAAGCGATAATCTTCGAACGCCTGTGTCGCCAAGGGTGTCCAGCGCCGGGCAAGGTCGAGAATCGCGTCCGCATAGACGCGAATTTCGTATTGAGCGTGGCTGTCTGCGCGCAGCGAGAGGAAGTGGAAAAGATTATGAAGGTTCGTTTTCCAGTACCACTGTGTGTAAGAGGAAAGTGGCAGCCCGATCCGCGCTAATTCCCGCGCCAGGCCTGGACGTTCTGGATCATGCGGCTCGCCAGTCTCATCCGCATTCAGCAAATGATCATAGGAATCGAACGCACGGACGGCGTCATCCCGCAGTAAATCGAGCACAGCCGATGCCTGCGATGGGTCTAGCGTATTGCCACGTCCTTGATGGTTCGCGGATGATTGAACTGCCAAATTAGCCGCATCAGGCACATAGAATTCTTTATCAAGAACAGAGTAGCGCGCAGAGTATTCGTTTACACTTGAAGTTCTATGCCTAATCCATTGTCTTGCAATGAACATTGGTAATTTGACATGCAGCTTTATCTCACACATCTCAAACGGTGAGGTATGCCTGTGCCGCATTAAATAGCGAATAAGACCCTCATCCTGACTGATTTTCTTTGTGCCTTTGCCATAGGAAACGCGCGCCGCCTGCACAATGGCGGCGTCATCCCCCATATAGTCAACGCAACGGACAAAGCCGTGGTCGAGCACCGGAATTGGCTCAAACAGAACCTCCTCAAGCGCAGGCGCAGTCGCGCGCCGGGTTTGATTTTGCACGGCGCGTTCATTGGCGATCTGGCTAGCCTCGTTATCAGTCATTCTCGCCACGGCGGCGATGCTCCCACATAAAGGAATCGATATAGCGGATAGTATCCTGGAAACGCTGTGCGGGAACACTTTAAATCCATCGGCATTGCGCCTATAAAAACGGTGTCAGGAGATATCCTGTCTATGGTGATAAACGCTGCGTGGAATAATCGTTACGGACCCGGGGGCAGTACCCGGCGCCTCCACCAATTCCACGTCCAGGCATGCTAACTGCATGAATCCTGGGCGTTTCGGGGGCGAACCAGGCTCGACGTGCGTGGTAAAGACGTAGTTTTTGCTCGGTGTGACTCCGCCGTTATCGGATCAAAAACCTAGGTGCGAATGACAATGAAGTCGCACTCGCTGCGTAATCTAGCTTAGGCTAGGTTATGGTAAGCGCGGTTTGGGGGAGTACCGGGCAACAGAAACTCCCCCGCTATCATCCGCGCGGCGATACCAGGACCGCGCTTAGAAGAGAATGGAAGACGCCATGTCCGCTGGCGGCATAGATTATGGCGAGTTGATGCAGATGGCCCTTCGTGGCGTCATGCAGTCAGCCCTCGAAATCGCAATGAACGAGGGCCTTCCCGGCAATCATCATTATTACATCACCTTCAAGACCGAGCATCCGGGCGTTGAAGTAGCAAGCCATCTTAAGGCGCAATATGCCGATGAGATGACGGTGGTGATGCAGCATCAGTTCGAAGGCCTAACGGTCGATAAGGACGGGTTCGCGATCACCCTCCGCTTCAATCGGAAGCCTGAACGATTGATTATCCCATTTGACGCTGTGACCGCGTTCGTTGATCCGGCTGTCAACTTTGCCCTGCACTTCCAACCCCATGGGGATGAGGAAGATGGCGAGACTATGTCTCAGCCTGAAGGGGCATTGGCACCAACTGCTGCTGAAAGCGATGGCCAAACTGAAGGCGAAAATGGCGACGCGCCAGCCGAAAAAGGCACGGTCGTGTCGCTGGACGCATTCCGAAACAAAAAATAGTCAAAGCCGGCACGCTGCGCGGCGCACTCTGGGGGAGCCGCAATGGCTGACTTTGCATACCGTCCGATGTTTGATGCACCGCATAAGGACACGCCGTTCCGTAAGCTGACGAGCGACCATGTGCACATGGAAAAGTTCAACGGCAAAGATGTTCTGGTCGTAGAGCCCGAAGCGCTCGCACTCCTTGCTAAGGAAGCCTTCCACGATATTTCGCATTTGCTGCGTCCGGGGCATCTGAAGCAACTTGCCTCGATCCTGGATGATCCAGGGGCTTCCAATAACGACCGGTTTGTCGCCGTTGATCTGTTGAAGAATGCCAACATCTCTGCGGGCGGCGTCCTTCCCATGTGCCAGGATACCGGCACAGCGATCATCATGGGCAAAAAGGGCCAGAACGTTTGGACTGGTGGCGGTGATGAAGAAGCGCTGTCACAAGGCGTATTCCGAACATATGCGGACGATAACCTCCGCTATAGCCAGCTTTCGCCAATCAGTATGTTTGAAGAAAAGAACACAGGCTCTAATTTGCCAGTGCAGATGGACCTTTACGCGACAGATGGCGATTCATACGAATTCTTGTTCATCGCTAAAGGCGGTGGGTCCGCAAACAAAAGCTTCCTCTATCAAGCAACGCCAGCGACGCTGAACCCGGAAAGCCTCGTTAAGTACCTCGATGAGAAGATCCGCACACTCGGCACAGCAGCCTGCCCGCCTTATCACTTGAGCATTGTGATCGGTGGGACTTCGGCAGAGGTCAATCTGAAAACAGTCAAGCTTGCGTCCACCAAATACCTGGATCATCTACCAACTGAAGGCGGTGTGCATGGCCAGGCTATTCGTGACCTCGACATGGAAAAGCAGGTACTTGAGCTGACCCAGAACATGGGAATCGGCGCACAGTTTGGCGGCAAATATTATTGCCACGACGTCCGCGTCGTCCGCCTACCCCGCCACGGTGCATCGCTGCCAATCGGCCTTGGCGTTTCCTGCTCTGCAGATCGCCAGTGCCTTGGTAAAATCACCAAAGATGGCGTGTTCCTGGAGGAGCTTGAAACCAACCCCAGTCAATACCTGCCAGATGTGGACCAGGAAGAACTTGGCGGCGCAGTTGTTCAGATCAACCTGAATCAGCCGATGGACGATATCCGTAAAACGCTTTCTCAGCACCCAATCAAAACGCGCTTGAAGCTCACCGGCTCGATCATTGTCGCCCGCGACATTGCGCATGCGAAGATCAAACAGCGTTTGGATGCTGGTGAGGAAATGCCGGAATATTTCCGCAATCACCCCATCTACTATGCAGGCCCTGCGAAAACACCAGAGGGCATGGCATCTGGCTCTTTCGGCCCGACAACGGCTGGGCGAATGGACTCATATGTTGACCAGTTCCAGGCGGCAGGCGGTAGCTTCGTAATGCTGGCGAAGGGCAATCGTTCTTCCGCAGTCGTCAACGCCTGCAAAGAGCATGGAGGTTTCTACCTAGGCTCCATTGGCGGTAGTGCTGCACGATTGGCCCAGGAGCACATCAAAAAGGTCGAGGTTGTTGAATATCCTGAACTCGGCATGGAAGCCATTTGGCGGATCGAAGTTATTGATTTCCCAGCGTTCATCGTGACCGACGATAAGGGCAATGACTTCTTCCTGAACCCCTGATGCTAAGCGCCGGTCCAGAGGCAGCCCCAACCCTACTGCTCGCCCACGGTGCCGGTGCCCCCATGGATTCAGACTTCATGGAGGAGATTGCGCGCCTGCTGGCAGAACGTGGCGTGCGTACTCTCCGCTTTGAGTTCGCCTATATGGCGACACGGCGGGCCGAAGGATCCAAACGCCCACCAGACCGCATGCCGAAGCTGGAATTGGCTTTTGACGAGGCTTTTGCAGAAGCGCAGATTCTCGCGGCAGGCCAGTCCTTGTTCATCGGCGGTAAGTCCATGGGCGGTCGCGTCGCGTCGCATATTGTGGATGATCTGGGTGCTGCTGGCCTCATCTGCCTCGGCTATCCGTTTCATCCGCCAGGACGCCCGAAAAAGCTTCGTACAGAGCATTTGCCAGGTATCCAAGCCCCAGCGCTAATAGTGCAGGGCGAGCGGGACCCATTCGGCAAGCGCGAAGAAGTCAGCGGCTATAAACTCAGCCCCTCCACCACGATTTTCTGGACGCCCGATGGCGATCATGACCAGAAGCCCTGCAAGGCGAGCGGATTCACCCATGCCGATAATCTTGATGCTGTCGCCACTGCCGTCGCCAACTTCATGGGAGTTGAATGACCAATGGCCATCAGCCCGAACTATAAATCTTACCTGGAAGAACTTTTTGAGCTCATGCCTAGCGTTATTTTCAAAGGTATGTCCGGTGGCTTAGATGTTTTCCGCGATGGCATCATGTTTGGTCTAGTCGCGTATGAGCAGCTCTACTTTAAAGTCGACAAAGAAACAGAGCCCTGCTTTGCAGAAGCAGGCTCAGAGCCATTCGTGTATGAGGGCAAAGGCAAGATGATCCAAATGAGCTATTGGATCGCCCCTGACGTCGCTATGGATGATCCGGAGGAATTCGAACCCTGGGCGGGCCTCGGCCTGGGAGCCGTCCGTCGCGCTGCTGCTACCAAACCACCTAAAAGTCCGGCAGAAAGAAGGCATGAACGATCCAGCTGAAATGCGCCGCCATTCCGTCACACTGAGTGGGCACAGGACGTCCATCAGCTTGGAGGATGGATTCTGGGCTGAACTTCAGCGAATCGCGACGACACGTAGCCTCTCAATCAATGCGTTGGTGACGGAAGTTGATAAGGCGCGCACCGGCAATCTTTCCAGCGCACTTCGCTTATTGGTGCTGGCGGACTTGCGTCAAGAATCCCGAAATAGGACCGGTTTGACCTGAGAGAGCGCGATGAGTGCTGGTGGAAAGCCGCCATAAGGTGCTGTTTGCATGATCGCCTCAATCACCTGTTCCCTTGTAATACCCTGGACAATTGCGGACTGCGCAAATTTCGTCAGGGTCGCTTCAAGGCGAAGTGCCGTGAATGCCGCAAGTGCGACAAACATCCGTTGACGCCACGTCAGCCCTTCCCGAGTCCAGATCACCCCATAGCCATACTCAATCGCGACCTTGTACAGCGCAGAAGTCGATGGATCCTCAGGTGCTGCATAGCCGGACTGGCTTCGATCGCCATGGATCTCTGCCATGATACGGTGACCTTCACTGTTTAGGTCTTCCATGGACTGCCTGCGCATGGCTTGCTCTACCGCTGATAGCGTTGGTGCTTCAAGCCGTCGTTCAGCAAAAACAGAGGCCGCAACCTTCAGCGCTTCCTCCGCCACCGGCAGGCCACCATAGAGGCCACATTGCACAATGATCTCCTGCACACCGCGTGCACTAATGCCAAGATCAAGCGCAGGTCCAACATACGCACGGAGTTGCGGCAGCCGCTGCAGTGAGATTAGTGTCGCCAGCACCACAATAACCCGGTCTTCTGGCGGCAGTGCCTCCCGCGCCCAAATGCTTGCAAAACCGGCTTCTGCCGCAAATTCCTTTAGGCCAGGTGCATCGGAGGGCGCGGTCACGCCAATCTTCTTAGCCAATGTGGAACCTTTGGCGGCGAATTCATTCCGGTTCATGCTGTATCGCTTTCCTATGTGAGGTCAGCATGATCCAGCGCACTGGCTTGTCGCGCAAGCTGAATTGCAGAACCGTTGCAGCCGTGGTTTGCTTTAGCTAGAATCTACCTCCAGTAGGATACCCGATTGATGAATGTGGATTACGTGATTGTCGGCGCTGGCTCTGCTGGTTGCGTTGTCGCTAGGCGGTTGGCGGACGCTGGGCAGAAGGTAGTCTTGCTAGAGGCTGGCCCTACGGACACGCATCCCTATATCCACATCCCCGCAGGCATATTGAAGCTACTGGAACACCCTAAGCTGAACTGGAACTACCATTCAGAGGGTGAGGAAGGCACGGCCGGACGACAAATTCACTGGCCGCGCGGCAAGACACTGGGCGGATCATCCTCAATCAACGGGATGCTGTATATTCGCGGCACCCAACAAGACTATGATTCCTGGGCACAATCCGGATGCCGGGACTGGGCCTATGATGATGTGCTGCCTTATTTCAGAAAATCCGAAAGCTACGTCTCCGGAACTGGCGATACCCGCGGTGCCACGGGGCCACTGCAAGTAGAAGATTACCGCACGATCCTTCCCCTCACCCACCACTTTGTTGAAGCTGCAAAGCAGGCAGGCCACACCTACAAAGAAGACCTGAATGACTACGACCGTGAAGGCGTTGGCTATAGTCAGATGTCCAGGATCGGTCGACGGCGTGGCTCCACCGCCCAAACTTATCTTGCCAACATTGAAAACAAGGACAATATCGAAATCATCACGGAAGCGCTGGCGACGAAGCTGGTTTTCGAGGGCAAACGGTGTGTTGGCGTCGCGTATGATCAGGGCGGCGACATGAAGGAAGTGAGCGCGACTAAGGAAGTTATTTTGTCGGGCGGCTCGGTTAACTCCCCGCACCTTCTGCAAATTTCTGGGGTTGGCCCAGCCGAGCACCTGAAGTCCATCGGCGTTGAAGTGCTGCACGATTTGCCGGGAGTTGGAGCCAACCTTTCGGACCACTACTGCTGCCGCATTTCCCACCGCGCCAAGAATGCCGTATCCATCAACGAAATGTCCCGTGGGCTTCGGTTAATGTGGCAGGGCTTGCGCTTCGTGTTGGCAGGACGCGGCGCGCTGACGTTCGGCGTATCTTCCGCCCAGGTTTTCACAAAAAGCCGCGAAGGCTTGGAGAGCCCTGATATCCAACTGCTGTTTTCACCAGCCAGCTATGACGCATCCAAATTCGGCGCGTTGGAACGAAAACCGGGCATGACGGTTGCCTGCTCCATCGCCCGTCCGGAGAGCCGCGGCACAATCATGGCGCAGTCTGGCGATCCAAGGCAGGCACCGCTGATTAAACCGAACTATATGTCGACCGAAGATGATGTGCGGGTAATCGTGGAAGGCATGCGCCAAGCCCGCGCGGTCTTCGCGCAACCGGCCCTCAATGCACATTCTGAGGGCGAGACCGTTCCGGGCGTAAATATCCAGAGTGATGACAAGCTGGCCCAATTCGCGAGGGAAAAAGGTGCTTCGATTTATCACCCCGTCGGCGTATGCAAGATGGGCCCGGACGGTGACCCACTGGCTGTTGTCGACCCAAGGCTGAAAGTACGCGGTCTTGAGGCCTTGCGCGTGATTGATGCATCAATCATGCCTGCCGTGACAACTGCCAACACCAACTCAACAGCCATTATGATAGGCGAAAAAGGAGCAGCAATGATCTTGGAAGATAATCCCGCCTAGGCCGAAGCGCCTTCAGCCTTCGCAGCGTCCTGGTCCACGAAGAAGCTTTCACCACAACCGCATGCGCCGACGGCGTTGGGATTTGTGAACGTGAATCCGGATGAAAAGCGGTCTTCCTTATAATCAACTACAGAGCCGATCAGGAACATCACGGCGGCTGGGTCGATTAAAATTTTAACGCCGTTCTGCTCAATGATTTCCTCAAAGCGTTTCTGCTCTTGGGCGTATTCCACCGAATAGGACAGCCCAGAACACCCGCGCGCGCTGACGCCGATGCGGAGGCCCATAACGGGTCCATCGCTGTTGGAAATTAGTTCTTTGACGCGGGCGATAGCGCCTTCAGTTAAGGTCACCATTGGGGGACGTTCAGCCATCATATCTCTCCTAAAACCAGTCAAGTGCGACGCGCGCTTCATCTGACATGCGCTCTGGCGTCCAAGGCGGGTCGAACACTAGCACGACTTCAATCTCACCAAACCCTGGGACAGCGACCAGCGCATCAGCCGCCATACCGGGCATTTCCCCAGCGACAGGACAGCCGGGAGCTGTCAGCGTCATCTCAGCGAAGACTGAGCCTTCATCATTAATGTCAACTTCATAAATAAGCCCAAGCTCCCAGATATCCACTGGGATTTCAGGATCGTAGACTGTCTTGAGCGCTGCGATCGCATCTTCCTGCGTGCCGACCGCCTGGCCTTCTGGCAATTTTGCACCCCGGCGCGCGCGGAAGTCGCTCTCACTAGCGTCCATGCCCGTATTCATGCCGAAACCCATTCCCATACCCATGCCGCCTGGATTTAGTCCAGCGGGCATATCCTCATCAAGGAATGTCGGGAAAGGTCTAGATTTGCCGTTTTCTATATCTGACATCGTCTGGCTCCTTACCCAAATATCTCAATCGTTTTAGCGACAGCAGCGACAAGCACCTCCGCTTCTGCCTTGGTGTTATACATCCCGAAGCTCGCCCGCGCCGTTGCGTGAACACCGAAACGGTCCATCACTGGCTGTGCACAATGTTGGCCAGCTCGCACTGCAACGCCCATCTGATCCAGAATTGTGCCAACGTCATGGGCATGCGCGCCCTTCACGTTGAACGATAACACTGATGTTTTCGCACCCGGCTTGCCCATAATTTCGACTTCAGGCATTGCACGAAGCAAGGCTTCTGCGTGCGCGGCCACATCGGTTTCATGGGAGCTGATGCCCTCAAGCCCGATGCTTTGGATATAGTCGATGGCAGCACCAAAACCTACGGTTTCGACAATTGCCGGCGTACCCGCTTCGAAGCGATGCGGTGGTTCCTTATAAGTCGAGCCGGTTTTCTCCACTGTCTCAATCATCTCACCACCGCCTTGATATGGCGGCATGTCGGCTAGAATCTCCGGGCGGCCATACAGAGCGCCGATGCCTGTTGGACCGTAGATTTTATGGCCCGATAATGCGTAAAAATCGACATCCAATGCCTGCACATCAACCGGCATATGCGGAGCAGCCTGGCAGCCATCCACGAGAATGACCGCACCGACTGCATGGGCAAGCCGAGCGATCTCCTGCACTGGCAGCACAGTCCCCATAGTATTGGCAACATGGGTCACGGCCACAATTTTCGTTCGGTTATTGATGAGTGAGCGGAGCGCCTCCATATCGAGAGAGCCATCGTCATCCATCGGTGCGAACAGAACCTTGGCACCCTTCTTTTCGGCTATGATCTGCCACGGCACGATGTTGGAATGATGCTCCAATTCAGTCGTGATGATCTCGTCACCAGAACCAAGCCGTTCGCCATAAGAAGCTGCAACAAGGTTGATGCCTTCGGTGGCACCACGGGAAAAAATGATCGAATCTTCACGGGGCGCGTTGATGAATTTTGCCGCTTTGCCCCGCGCTGCTTCAAACTTATCCGTCGCGCGCTGGGAGAGCGCATAGACGCCGCGATGGACATTAGCGTAGTCATTCTCCATCACATCAACCATCGCCTGTATGACCTGACGAGGTTTTTGGGCACTTGCGGCCGTATCCAAGAAAACCAGATCATGGCCGTTGATTTGCTGATGCAGAATTGGGAAATCTGCTCGGATCGCCTCTACGTCAAAGTTTAGGCGCGCGGCCGATGCGAGGGCAGTCATACTATCGCCTCCAATCCAAGAGCTTTGTCCAGGTGCGCCAGCATGACGTTGCGGACAGCTTCGTCGCCAAGACCTTCTGCAGCTGCAGCCAAGAAGCCACGCACGACCAGCAACCGCGCCTGTTCAGCAGGAATGCCGCGCGCACGGAGATAAAACAGCTGGTCATCATCAATGTCGCCCGCAGTGGCACCATGGCTACATTTTACGTCGTCCGCATAGATTTCTAGCACGGGCTTAGCATCGATCTCCGCATGGTCAGAGAGCAACAATGCACGGTTTAGCTGATGCCCGTTAGTTTTTTGTGCGGTCTGGTCAACGACAATATGACCCTGAAACACTCCGCGCGCATTGTCGCCAATGGCACCGGAATAGACCTGACGGGATCGCGTATTTGGTGCCAGGTGGTCAATGCGGCTTGAATGATCGGCGTGTTGGCGATCGCCCAGCATATATGCGCCGTTCAAGCGAACTTCGCTGTCTGAGCCGTCCAAACTCGTCGCCACTTCGTTGCGAGATAGCGCGGCACCCAATGTCAGCACGAAATTGTCGTAGATTGAGCCTTCGCCAATGGAGACACGAGCCATAGCGAGATGTCGGCCCTCCCCACCTTCAAGCTGGGCTTTGGCATGGGTCAGCACTGCACTGTCAGCTAGACGGATATCTGCGCCGTGATTTGCGAGATATGCGCCTTTGGCGGGACCAATGTGTCGCTCAATGATCGTGGCGCGCGCATTCTGGCCAATATCAATGGCCGTTCGCGGATGCCACATCAGCGCCCGCTCACCAGGCGCCGCAACGAATAGGATTTCCAGCGGGCGTGGCATGGTATCGCCATCCGGCACACGGATCGCGAGGCCATCATCAAATAGCGCTGCATTAAGCGCATACATCACCTGAGCATCACCTACCTTGCGACAGAGCAATGCTTGCACCCATTCAGCGCCCAGAGCATCAGCCAGCGGCGATACATAATTCGCCAGGCCGCCTAGGTCAGACAGTGCGGGTGCTAATCGACCGTTGATGAATACGGCGCGCGCGGACCCTTCCATCATCAACGTTGGCAGGTCACGAAGTGCAACATCGTCATTTGCAGGTGCGGCCTCGTATTTTGCACGAGCGAAGGGGCGGAGGCTTGTGTATTTCCAGGCTTCGTCGCGGTTACTGGGCAGGCCGCCTTCACTGAAGCGTGCAAATCCATCTCGGCGCAGGCCTCTAAGCCATTCAGGCTCTCCGCTTCGTTCCCGGAACGACGGCGCGAAAGCGGCGACCCCAAGAGGTTCTTTGGCAGCCATTATGCGGCCAACCCGGCCAGGACATCGCCATAGCCTTTTTTTTCCAGCTCAAGCGCTAATTCCGGCCCGCCTGTTTTAACGATGCGGCCCTTGGCCAGCACGTGCACTTTATCAGGCTTAATGTAGTCGAGCAGCCGTTGGTAATGGGTAATCACGAGCATGCCACGTTCAGACCCCCGCATACGATTAACACCGTCTGCCACGATCTTTAGGGCGTCGATATCAAGGCCACTGTCGGTTTCATCGAGGATGCAGAATTTCGGCTCCAGCAAAGCCATCTGCAGCACTTCATTGCGCTTCTTCTCACCACCAGAAAACCCTGCGTTGACGGGCCGCTTCAACATGGCTTCGTCGATGCCAAGGTCTTTCAGCCGCGCTCTTATAAGCTTTAGAAACTCAAGCGCGGAAAGCTCACCTTCACCACGCGCGGTCCGGACGGCGTTAAGCGCTGTCTTCACGAAGGTCATGCCAGCAACGCCCGGAATTTCGACCGGATACTGGAATGCCAGAAACAAGCCAAGCGCCGCGCGCTCTTCGGGATCCAAGCCCAGCAAGTCTGCCCCGCTAAGCGTTGCCGTTCCATCCGTCGCTTCATAACCATCGCGGCCAGCGAGTGTGTAGGAAAGCGTGCTCTTGCCAGAGCCATTTGGCCCCATGATAGCGTGCACTTCGCCGGTTGGAACGGTCAGCGTCAGGCCCCTAATGATCTGTTTGCCGTCAATATCTACGTTCAGGTTATTGATTTCAAGCATATTTCAGTTCCTTACCCAACACTGCCTTCCAGGCTGATGCTGACCAGTTTTTGCGCCTCAACGGCAAATTCCATGGGGAGTTGTTGCAAGACTTCGCGGCAGAAACCATTGACGACAAGCGCCACAGCTTCCTCCTCACCTATACCGCGCTGGCGACAATAGAAGAGCTGATCCTCACTAATCTTGGACGTCGTCGCCTCATGCTCAACACGGGCTGAGCGGTTCTGGCTTTCGATGTAGGGGAATGTGTGCGCACCGCATTGATCGCCGATCAGGAGCGAGTCACACTGTGTGTAATTCCGCGCTTTCTCAGCCGTTGGCAGCATTTTGACCAAGCCGCGGTAACTATTCTGCGCCTTCCCCGCAGAAATACCCTTGGAAATGATCCGGGAGCGCGTGCGCTTGCCCATATGGATCATCTTCGTGCCGGTATCAGCCTGCTGCATGTTATTGGCGATAGCGACGGAATAGAATTCGCCCTGGCTGTCATCACCCTGTAAAATGCAGCTCGGATACTTCCAGGTGATTGCAGAACCTGTTTCAACCTGCGTCCAGCTCACTTTTGAGCGATCGCCAGCACATAATGCGCGCTTGGTCACGAAATTATAAATCCCTCCAACGCCATTCTCATCGCCTGGATACCAGTTTTGCACGGTGGAATATTTGATCTCAGCGTCCTTATGAGTAACCAGTTCGACCACTGCGGCATGAAGCTGGTTTTCATCCCGCATTGGAGCCGTGCAGCCTTCAAGGTAGCTCACATAGGACCCTTCTTCGGCAATAATCAAAGTGCGTTCAAACTGTCCCGTATTCTCAGCATTGATCCGAAAATAAGTGGACAGTTCCATCGGGCATTCCACACCTTTCGGGATATAAACAAACGACCCGTCTGTGAAGACCGCAGAATTCAGAGCAGCAAAGTAGTTATCATCACGTGGCACGACAGCACCCATATACTTCCGGACCAGTTCCGGATGCTCCTGGATCGCTTCAGAAATTGAGGAGAAGATAACGCCTGCTTCAGCCAGCTTTTTCTTGAAGGTTGTCGCAACAGAAACACTATCAAAAACAACATCTATCGCTATGTTCTTAACGCCAGCCAGCATCTCTTGCTCGCGCAACGGAATGCCGAGCTTGTCATAAGTACGCAGCAATTCCGGGTCAACGTCGTCCAGAGTTTCAGGCGCGTTCTCGTTCGATTTTGGAGCGGAATAATAGTACGCGTCTTGGTAATCGATTGGCGGATAGCCAAGTTTGCCCCAGTCCGGCTCTTTCATCTCAAGCCAGCGGCGATAGGCTTCAAGGCGCCATTCAAGTAGCCATTCAGGCTCGTTCTTTTTTGCCGAGATGAAGCGCACAGTGTCTTCGCTGAGACCCTTAGGCGAATTCTCCGCTTCAATATCCGTGACGAAGCCGTATTTATATTTCTCGTTTAATCGCTCGACATCAGCGACAGTTACGGCGGTGGCGCTCATGATGTGGCCTCCCTTAATTCAGCCGACGACGGATTAAATTGGAAAAGCGGCGCCAACATGTCGGCAAGCGTTACCTGCTTCAGCGCATCTTCAATGGCAATATTGACTGCGTCCCAACTGCCTTTAAGCAGGCAAATGGATTCAACGGAACAGGGATCGTCCGCGCCCTCGACGCAGGCGGTGATAGCAACCGGCCCGTCCAAGGCAACAACGATTTCCGCCACCGAGATCGTCTCAGGCCGCCGGGACAACAGATAGCCGCCGTGAGCCCCGCGGGCGCCAGCAACCAAGCCGCCGGCTGCCAACACCTTCAGGACTTGGCCAACAGTTGCTTGCGGCAAGCCGGTATTGGCGGCCACGTCAGCTGCCGACTGGCGCTCGTCCGGGCGAGAGGCCAAACGGCCCATAACCACCACCGCATAATCTGTCATCTTGCTGAGCCGCAGCATTCCGGATCTCCTCAAATTTTAAATAGGAGTTATCTGATACGTTTCTTATCTGGGGTAATATACTCCAATTGGCAAGCCCTCGCTTTGCAACAAAAATGCGACCTTTCTGTCAGAAACGCTCAGTATAGGGCGTGGATGTGCCTCGCGATCTTAAACGCACGCTGAATGGAGCATTTGCCATAGATAGCCATCCGACATTCAATGAATTTGAAAACATTAGTAATCCGAGTCCGAATGAAACAGATTTCGACCTTCTGGCCGACAGAGCCCTGTCGCGTCGTGGGTTCCTCGGCATACTTGGCGCTGACGGCCTCGTTGCCGACGCACCGTCGCTGACGCCATTCAGAGTCCAAGCCGCAGAGCGGATGGGCTTCAAGGCTGTCGCCGCCGACAGCCTGGACAATGTTACATTGCCGGATGCCTTCTCCTGGAAAACCCTCTTCGTTAAGGGCAATCCTCTTTGGTCCGCAGCGTCTGAATTCGACCATGAGACCCGCAGCACAGGGGTCGCGCAGGAGATGCAATTCGGCGATAATAATGGCGGCGCGCAATTTTACACCCGCGACGGCCGCTCCGTAATGGTCTTTAACAACGAATACATCAATCGCAGAATTGCTTAAGGCACCAAGGCCTCCCAAGCTGCCCCAATAGCGCAGTCTTGCTCGGCACTTGGAATAACTGGGTCGCTGGCCGCACGCCCTGGGTCACCTATCTGGCGTGCGAAGAAAATTTTAACGGCTACTTTTCCTCCAGCGACAACGAAATGGCGTTGGACGAAAGGCTTCAAACGCTGCGGCATCAGCGACAAAGACTGGGGCGATAACTGGGCCATCGCTGATGACCGCTGTGACATCGCCAAGCACCCGAAGAAGTCTAACCGCGCCAGTTATGTTGTCGAGATAGACTCATTCAAGACAAGCGCCGCGCCGAAGAAGCGTATTGAACTTGGTCGCTTCAAGCATGAGAATGGTGAAGTCGGCGTCGCTGCTCACGGTCATGTCGTCGTCTATCTAGGCGGCGATGAGCGCGGCGAATTCCTTTATCGGTTCGCCTCCGCCGGCAAGTATTCCGAAGGCGGCGACAATTCGAACTTATTGAAAAACGCGACCTTTACGCGACCAAATTCGTTTATGGCGGCAAAGGCGATTGGCTGCATCTGACATCGGCGACTATTGGCATGGCCAGCAAAGCCGACATCTGCATCCACACCCATCGGGCTGTAAGTGCTGTCGGCGCGACGACGATGGATCGTGGCGGCCAATCCCCACAAGGCGGAGGCCTACTGCGCGCTCACCGACAATAAGAACCGCGGCAAGGTGCCGAACAAGGGCGATGCCGCAGCCCCTGGTGGCGGTCCATATCCATGCGCTGGCAACAACTATGGCCAGATCGTCCGGTAGCGCTAGATGGACGGCGACACGGCGCAACTAAGTTCGCCTGGGACATGTTTGAGATTGTAGGCAGCCCGACTGTGCATAATCACGCCTATGCCGACTCCCAGAACATCACAGCTCAGAACATATTTAACTCGCCGGACGGCATCAAGTTCGACGAAGCAGGTATACTCTGGATCCAGACGGACGGCAAATACTCCAAAAAATGGGACTTCGCCGGCATGTGCAAAAATCAAATGCTCGCCACAAACCCCAAAACCGGCGATATCCGCCGCTTCATGGTCGACCCGACGGAGTGTGAGATCACAGGCCTAACCTAGTCGCCGGATCGTCGCACGATATTCGTCGACATTCAGCACCAAGGCGAAAAAGGCGACAGTCGCTTCCCCGAAGGCGGCGCCGCTGTTCCACGCTTCTGCATCGTCGTAGTTTGGCGGAATGATGACGCGATGATCGTCTAATTGAAAACGTTGAAATCGCAGATGATTTAACTCACACCGCCTTAGTCCTAGCTGCGTTGATACGTCTCGGTCCCGCGGATGCCCGCCAGGAAGGCTTGAGCGTCCACGCGTTTTTTTGCAGTTTGCTGGTAAGATATCCGTCTCGATTCCTTCCAAATCAAAGAGACTTAATATGCGCATTCTCGATATTGTTGAGAAAACACAGTCCCTTAAGTCCGACATCCGAAATGCGTATGTTGATTTCAGCCAGATGACGTGCAGCGCCGTGGCGGTCGTGACGGATGTTGTTAAAGATGGAAAGCGCGTCATCGGCTATGGTTTCAATTCCAATGGACGGTATGGCCAGGGGTCCCTCATGCGGGAGCGGTTTATTCCGCGCATCCATGCCGTCGATCCTGATACTTTGGTCGATGCAGATGGGTTCATTGATCCGACCGCCGTCAATCGTGCCATGCGGATCAATGAAAAGCCTGGTGGTCACGGCGAGCGGTCTGTCGCTGTCGGTACATTGGATATGGCGCTTTGGGATGCTCTTGCAAAAGCGCACGGCTTGCCGCTCTGGCGGTTGTTGGCAGATCGTTACAATGGCGGCCAAGCGGATGAAAGCGTCTTCGTCTATGCCGCGGGTGGGTATTATTACCCGGGCAAGGGATTGGATGTCCTTAAAAATGAAATGCAAGGCTATCTCGACCTTGGTTATGATGTCGTTAAAATGAAGATTGGTGGCGATGGCATTGATGACGACAAAGCCCGGGTTGAAGCCGTTCTCGAGGTCGTCGGCGAGGGACGTAGAATTGCCGTTGATGCAAATGGCCGCTTCGATCTCCAAACCGCAGTCGCCTATGCCGAAATGCTAAAGCCTTACGACTTGTTCTGGTATGAAGAAGCAGGCGATCCGCTCGATTATCAGCTTCAAGCGGTGTTGGGCGAAGTATATCCGGGTGCGATGGCGACTGGCGAGAACCTCTTTTCCGTTCAGGACGCCCGCAACCTGATCCGCTATGCAGGCATGCGACCAGAAAAGGACTGGCTGCAGATCGACCCGCCTTTGTCATACGGGTTGGTGGAATATCTAGACGTCCTGACCATGTTGAGCGATCTGGGGTGGTCCCGGCGGCGTTGCATTCCCCATGGCGGCCACCAGTTTGCGCTCAATATCGCGGCTGGATTGGGCCTTGGCGGCAATGAAAGTTATCCAGGCGTGTTCCAGCCTTTCGGCGGTTTCGCGGACAATGCAGAACTCGCTGAAAGTCAGGTGAAGCTGCATAACGCCCCCGGAATTGGCTTTGAACTTAAGTCAAATCTATGGAATGGCGTTTTGAAAAGTCTAGTCTGAAAATCAGTAAGCAATACGCCTAAATATTGCATAATATTTTAGAAAAAACGCCGCCATCCCCCCCCCGGTAAAACCAGCACGAATATATTTTTTAAACATTATCACCAACTTTAGTCCACGGTGGTGGTTATTGCAGCGCGTCGAATTCTGGCTCAACAGTGAATGCAATGCCCAGTATGGATCAGAACAGCCGCCCAAGCAGTCAATCCGATGCCCTGGTGCGGAATAGGGCGGCCGAGCAAGCGCGAGACAATAGTGCACAATCTCATTGAACAGTGCGGATACAACAATTGGAAACCGCTTCACGAACAAGCTCAAGTGATCGGATTGACGCCAAAGGTGCGGCAGCACTGATTGAAGCCCAATCCGAATTTGCCTCAACGCCAAATCGCCGCGAGGCGGATCGGGTTCAGAAGCCCCAATCGTTCCAATCAATCTCGTAATCGATCTTTTCCCAAGCAGAGATTTCGCAGGATTAGAGCCAAGTTAATCTCTACGATACAGGTGATAGGGAAGTTTTACCCCTGCCCGGCGGCTTGCATGGCCATGGCCACACGATTCATGAAATTAGCGTGGTCCAGTTCAGCCAGCATATCGCCATTATCGCCGATCGCGTCCAACATCGGCACAAGCCAAGATTTATCTACCTTGGCAAAATCGCGCAGCACGTGGCTGTGTACTTTCTGCGGCATGCCAGGATGGCCAATGCCAACCCGCACCCGCCAGAAATCTGGCCCGCAATGTTTGATCATTGACCGGATGCCATTATGCCCCGCGGCACTGCCGCCCTGCTGCATCCGCAATTTGCCCGGTGCCAAGTCAAGCTCATCATAAACAACGACAATGTCTGACGGCTGTAGCTTGTAGAAATCCATCGCGGCACGAGCGGCGCGACCGGACTCATTCATAAACGTCATGGGTTTCAGCAAGAGCACGCGCCCTTGGCCTAAGCGGCCTTCCGCTGCCACACCTTGAAAACGGCGACGGAACGGGCCAATCCTAGCCCGTTCCGCAATCCGTTCCAACGCCATGAAGCCGACGTTGTGGCGATGCCCTGCATACTGTCCGCCAGGATTGCCGAGGCCAAGTATGGTGCGCATTGGCTTTCTTCCGGTAGATCAGTTTGCAGGACGACGCGGACCCTAGTCGTCCTTCTTCTCGTCTTCACCGTCTTCACCCTGTTCGCCTTCGCTATCTTGACGCTCTTCGTCGGTAGTTTGGACCTCTTCCAGCTTCGCTGGAGCAACGATGGTCGCGATGGTGAAGTCGCGGTCCGTAATCGTCGGCTCAACACCGTCTGGCAGTTTCACATCGCTGATGTGTACCGACTCGCCAAGCTCAAAGCCTTCAAGATCAACAACGATTTCTTCCGGAATCGCGTCCGGGCGGCACATAACTTCAACGGCGTACCGCACGACGTTCAAGATACCGCCATCGAGCAAGCCACGGCAGGTTTCTTCATTCAAGAACGTAACCTGGACTTCGACAGCAATGGCTGTATCAGCGGAGACGCGCAGGAAATCCATATGCATGGCGACATCGGTAACCGGGTGCTGCTGCAGATCACGAGCCAGGACCTTCATGGTTTCCTTGCCAGCATTTAGCGTGAATAGCGTCGAGAAGAAGCTACCGCTATTGATCAGGCGATTAACCTGGCGAATGTTGATCGCAATCGAAAGTGGATCAGCGTCCAAGCCGTAAACTACGCCCGGCACCATGCCAGCGCGACGTGCGGCGCGCGCGGCACCTTTGCCAAGTTCTTCGCGAACTTCGGCTGTAATTGTATCGTTATCGCTCATTATCTTTCGCTCCTTTGCCTCCGCCAAACCGACCCGCAAACTTTCCGACGAAGCCTGGGCGCTTGGCGCACGCGTTAATCCCTAGTCCCGCCCGGGGGTGATCGTCGGGGGCGGTATGCAGGGGAAAATGCACCTTAGATCAGTCGAATAGGTTCGAAACTGATTCCTCAGCATTAATTCGACGAACCGCTTCCCCAAGTAACTTAGCAATGGGGATTTGACGGATGTTTTTAGCGACACGTACGGCCTCTGTCGCCTGAATACTGTCTGTTATCACGAGTTCTTCCAGCGGCGAAGCAGCGACTCGAGCAACTGCACCGCCCGAAAGCACACCGTGGGAAACATATGCGGATACACCGCTGGCACCGCGTTCTTTCAAAGCGACAGCTGCGTTGCACAAGGTCCCGGCACTATCGACGATATCATCAACTAGAATGCAGTGCCGATCTACAACATCGCCGATGATGTTCATCACTTCTGATACGCCGGCACGGGGACGGCGCTTATCGATAATCGCCAGATCCGCATCCAATCGACTTGCAATTGCACGAGCGCGGACAACGCCGCCAACATCCGGCGATACGATGACCAATTCTTGGCCTGCAAACCGCTCACGCATGTCCTGGACAAAAACCGGACGGGCAAAAAGATTATCCGTTGGAATATCAAAAAACCCTTGGATTTGGCCTGCATGCAAATCCATTGTAAGCACGCGGTCAGCGCCGGCGGATGTGACCAGATTGGCGACAAGCTTTGCCGAGATCGGTGTGCGCGGGCCTGTCTTGCGGTCCTGGCGGGCATAACCGAAATACGGCACGACCGCTGTAATCCGCCTAGCGGAACCGCGCTTAAGCGCGTCTAGGCAAACCAGCAATTCCATCAAATTATCATTGGCCGGGTAGGATGTGCTCTGGACCAGGAAGACATCTTCCCCACGCACGTTTTCCTCAACCTCAACAAACACTTCCATGTCCGAAAATCGCCGAATGGTCGCCGCAGTCAGGGGTATACGGAGGTAGGCGCTGATCGCAGCCGCGAGTGGGCGATTGCTGTTGCCCGCTAGAACCTGCATGACTGCGCTCCAAGAGTGTCAATCGTAAAAAGCAAACAGCCGAGAAACTACGTTCCTGCCCAGCTGGTGGCGCTTTACTACAGCGGCTTGCTCTGGCTGTAAACGCTAGATTGCTTGGCGTATCGCCGCATCCGAATAGGCTGCGTTTAAAATGAGGCGCTTTCGTCCCGGTGTAGGCGAACAAGCTCTTGATTGTATGCCAGCATGACATCACGCTCGTGCAGTACGCCAATGATCTGGCGGCTGCCGTCCCGATCATCCACGACGGGCAAATGCTCTTCATTCCCACTCTGCATAAGGCCAAGTGCATCCTGCAGATTATCCGTACCTTCCAACATCGGCGGATGCAGCCGTGCCACATCGCGCGCGACGATGAGATCATCTAGGTTAGGATCAAACGCTTCTGAAGAAAGATCCGCCAGCGTAATTGTACCGATGAGCGCATCCTCACCATCAATAACGAAGAGCTCACCAAAGGGTGCCGTCTGAAGCTGAATACGAACTTCGCGCAGGCATGTACCTGGGGTCGTACGGGCAAACTCTTCACTAACGATACCACCGACCGCAATATCTCGAAGCAAATCTGCCTCAATCCGCGCGAGCGTCATGTCAATGCCGCGGCGCTCTAACTGGCCCTTAAAGTAGGCAGCACCATGCAGACTACCAACCGTCGCAACCGCAGCAACAACAGCCAGCATTACAGCAGTGGTAAGCGCATAATCGGTGGTGATTTCAAAGACCATCAGAATTGTTGAGATCGGCGCACCAAGTATCGAAGCAGCAAACGCGCCCATGCCGACCAACGCATAGGCCCCCTCGCCCGCGAAAATATCCTCCGCCGGTGCCAATACGCCCGGAGCGATTTCGCCTGCGACATGGCCGAATGCACCGCCAATGACAGCGCCTAAAAATAATGCAGGCGAAAACACGCCTCCGCCAAATCCACTGCCAAGCGTAATTGCCGTCGCTGCCGTCTTAGCGAAGGCCAGGCCGATTAAGAACGGAAACCCAAACTCGATCCGGAGCGCGCTGGATGTCGCCCCATACCCAACGCCCAGCACTTGCGGGAACGCCAGCGCGATGGCGCCGACAAGCAGGCCGCCCACTGCAGGTCGCCAATGCTGGGGAATGCCAAGCTTACTATGGGTCTGCTCGACAACCGGAATAGAGCGCATGAATGCGATCGCAGCAAGTGCTGCAACGAAGCCCAGAAGCGCAAATGCCGGAAATTCCCAATGCGAACCAAGCGCATAAGGCGAAAGCTGGAAGGCCGGATAAGCGCCGTAAACACTGCGCGTCACTGCTGTTGCAACAACCGATGCAGCCACAATCGGCGCCAACGCGCCCACGGCATAATGGCCAATGACAACCTCGAGTGCGAAAAAGACGCCCGCTAAGGGCGCATTAAAGGCTGCCGCGACAGACGCCGCCACACCACATGCAAGCAACACGCGCGACCCACCCGGCTGCAATCCAAGCTTGCTACTGACCCAAGCGCCTACCGTAGCGCCCAAATGCACAACAGGCCCTTCTCGACCGGCCGAAGCGCCAAAACTCAGGGACGTCACGTTTGCGACGGCGCCGTGGATGCCATCGCGAAGGGACATGCGCCCACCGTTTAAAGCACTCGCCTCCATTACTTGTGCAACGCCAACGGGTCTCCCGCTAGGCAAAAAGCGCTTCAGGTAAAAGCCAACAATTAACCCACCAACAGCGGGGCCAAATAGGATCATGTACCAGGGCAGATTGGCGAATAACCGCCAGTTATCTTCATCAAAAAACCCATAAACTAGGTATTGAACGCTACCGACGCCCTCACGAAAGCCAATGGAGAGAACCCCAGCCGCAAGGCCAATAGCAATCGCCGCACCTATTAGAATGACACCATCATAGTTGATGCCGCGCCGCCTAATCTTGCGGAACTCCCTCGTCCAAACCCTTATGCGTTTGATCGAGCGGAGCATGGTTCTGGATCAGCCTTTACCGCGAATGCCGATGACGCGACCGACCTGATGGGGTTTTTTCAAGGGTTTGTGCAAGTCCAGCACGGCCTGCAGCCGCGCCTGCATCTCATCCGACATCGCCTGCGAACGCCGCTCATTCATGTCGATATGAATACCTATCAGCTCATTCGTTGCAGCTAGATAACCTTTTTCGGCATGATACATCTCATGAATGTAATGGATGCGCTTAGAGTCACAGTCCAGCAGGTAGGTCGTGAATTTAAGCTTGTCGCCCTCCATCACTTCCTGGTCGTAGGTGATGTGGCCCTCAAGCGTGAACGTCGAGCAATCGGACGCGTTCTTGTAGGAAAGGCCTATGCCGAGCGCTTCGTAGAAGGCATCGGTCGCCTCGTCGAAGGCTGCGACGTAATAGGCGACGTTCATGTGGCCGTTGTAGTCGATCCACTCGGGCCGGACGCGCGAGGAGAACTCGCTATATGGAGCTGGGAAGGTCATGGTCACGGACTATACGCCTGCCGATTCCCGCCGCCAAGCACCCCTATTCGCCTGCGACTCTTGACCGCCGTGTGTCAGGTCATTCGGCCTAGTGCGCGTGACCTCTACCCTTGTGGCCACCAGCGCTATTATCTGCATACCCTCGCAGAACCTGATAGCGGTGAATCTGCTGAGGCATCAACAGCGCTGTCGCTTGGATGTGCGCGCCCAGATGTACCGAACGCAAAGCGCCAGCCTTGAGGCCTTTGATGAAGTGCGGAGCCAGCGCTTTGATCTACCAATTTTCTTCACCCCCATATGGAGAATGGGCAGATAAGCCGACTGCGAACACTGGCGTGCTGGCCAAAAGCGCCAACGCCGTCAATGCGTTGATCCTCATTGCGTGGTTTCATTCATCAAGTCGTGGCGACGCTGAATCGCGTCAGACCATTGGGCTTTGATATAAGCGAGTGAGGCTCGGATGTCTGTGTCAGAAAGCTGATTCTCAAAACCGGGCATATCACTTTCATATCCGGCAGGTGCGAATGCGGCGACGCCATACTTCGTGACCTTGAAAAGATGATCGTCATTGTGATGCCAGGTGTGGCCAGAATCATCATGCGGCGGGGCGGGCAAGCGTCCACTGGGTAAACGCTCGCGCCAATTCGGCTGTCCCTCTAACTTCTTGCCATGGCAGACAGCGCAGACTTCCGCGTAGACCACGGCACCTCGGGCAACGACAGCACGATCAACGTATGGAATACTGGCGGTTTCATCCCCACCGCCTGCAACGAGTTTCCAACCGGCAAAACCGATGACACAAACCGCTGCAAGGCCCAGCAAAAGCCATTTCATCATTCTGTCCACAATTGTTACGTAATGATAGTAAGCGAATGAGGGTATCCATCAATCACGCTTTACGTCGCGCCGCCGTCTGCTACGCTCCTTCCTTACCAATATTCCTGGAGAGATTTGCAATGAATGGCGGCGATGCGCTGATGGAAACACTACTAGCTTGGGGCATGGATACAGCATTCTCCGTACCCGGAGAGAGTTACTTGCCTATTCTACGCGCCGCTCAGCGGAACGCTAATCGAATCCAATTAATCACGCCCCGCCACGAATCTGGCGTCACTTTTGCGGCAGAAGCCTACGGCAAAGTGACAGGTAGACCTGCTGTCGGGTTCGTCAGCCGCGGTCCAGGCGCTACCAATGCTTCCATCGGCGTTCATGTCGCCAAACAAGACTCGACGCCGCTACTGCTTGTCATCGGCCATGTCCCGACCGCGACCAAAGGCCGGGAAGCCTTCCAGGAAATTGACTACCACCAGATGTTTGGCAACGTTGCCAAAGGTGTATTCGAGCCTGAATCCTCAGCTCAAGTCGCGGAGGTGACTGCGAGAGCATTGGCGCTCACCACAAGCGGACGGCCTGGACCGGCCATCATTGTTATGCCGAAGGACATTACTGAAGGCGACGCAGGTGAGTGCGAAATCCCGGGCCCCATTCCACGGGCCGTCGGTGCCCCTGCCCCACAAGCCGTCGAGGCGGCAGCACGCCTGATCGACCAGGCGAAGCATCCAATGGTGATTGCGGGCGAAATGGTGACCAACGAAGGCGCGCAATCCGCCCTTGTAAGATTTGCCGAAGCGTCAGGCTGTGCCGTGTCTTCTGCATACCGACGCCAAGATACCTTGCCAAACAGACATCCAGCCTATGCCGGACACCTCGAAATTAACCGTGTTGGTTGGCAGGAGCAGGCTTTCAAAGATGCCGACCTGATTATCGCAGTGGGCGCACGAATGGATGGCATAACAAGTCTGGAATTTGCACTAGTCCGCCCCGACCAGGCCTTCATCCATATTTTCCCTGAGCCAGACGTTCTGACACGCTTAAAGCCGACCCAGGCCTTTGTCGCGGATTCAGGCCCAGCCCTCGCTGCACTGGCTGGCGCGGTATCAAAACCGGCAGACGCGCGCTTAAAGTGGCGGGACGCAATCCACGCCAACTATATGGACTTCGTAAAACCAGGCGAAGTCAACGTCAAAGGCCCGGTGGATATGGCTGAGTGCGTTGTCGAAGCACAGCGCCAGCTCGCCGATGACGCCATCATACTAACAGACAGCGGCACATTCGCACGCTGGGTGCATCGTTATTACGTGTTCGGTCCTGGCCGCACCCAGGCCGGTCCAATGTGTGGTGCCATGGGATACGCAGTGCCCGGCGCACTTGGCGCGATGGCCGCACGCCCGAACAGCCAAGTGATTGCATTTGTTGGCGATGGTGGATTTCAAATGACGGGCCAGGAGTTGATGACGGCAGTCGCCCAGGACCTGCCGATCAAAGTTGTCGTCGCGGACAATCAAGCATGGGGCTCAATTCTGGTGTCGCAGCAACGCCGATATGGTGAGGAAGGTGTATATGGGACCCGTCTTGCCGCCCCAGATTTCGCCGCCCTTGCCCGTGCTTACGGCATGCCAGCATGGCGCGTAGATGCAACAGACCAGTTCAATACTGCCTTCGCGGAGGCCCTTGCCCATGATGGACCGACGCTTATTCATCTTGTGCTTGATGCCCGGGATATCTCTCCTTTTGCCGCAGAGCAGGCAGTATAGAAATAATGTGCGATGCATTTTAAACTCATAAATTCATTTACTTTATTAGAATTGTTCTAAAGAAAGCACGCGTCAGATGAACCAGAACTGCAACGGATTATCCGAAACCATGCGCAAGACCGTCATAGAAGTATTGAATGCCCGCCTCGCTGATACACTGGATCTGGCAGCTATTGCCAAACAAGTGCACTGAAACGTCAAAGGCCCGCACTTCATGAGCCTTGCGGACGAGATTGAAGGACGGGAAGTTGCACTTGGCTGCATGACAGCCGGCAGAACCCCGGATGTCGCGGGCGCTTCAACGCTCATTTAATACTCTGCAGATCTTGCGAAAGGCTCAGCTCACGCCTCAGCAGTTGAAGACCGCCTTGCAGCGGTAACGAATGCCGTACGCGATGCAGTCACAGCTGATCTCGACAAATAACTGTGGTTCATCGAATCCCGTCTGCAAAAGACATAATGGGCTTTCCGCCGCTTACCCGACCGGCCGTGCCGGTGGGTGGGCGGCAATAACGTCATCATTCAGTTCAGCCCCCCAACCGGGGGCATGCGGGACTGTCAGATATCCGTCAATAATCTCTGGAACCCAAGTGATTATGTCGTTTTTCCATGGCACATCATCAACATCAATCTCCATTGTGCGGAAATTCGGCACGGCGGCACATAGATGCGCACTCATCAGCGTAGATAGATTGCCGTAGAAATTATGGGGTGCCACGTTCACCTCGAATGCCTCAGCCATTGCGGCAATTTTCATGCCGAGCCATGTGCCATTCCAGGGCGTGTCGATGATAGCGACATCCATGCTCTCGGCCTCAAAGAAGGGCCTGAATCCGCGCAGGCCAAACAAGGATTCGCATGACGCAACAGGTGTATTAACTGAGTCACGGATACGCCGGAGCGCGTTCGGATCATACATATCAATTTCAAACCACGTGAGGCCGAGGTTATCCAGTGCACGGGCCATCTGTAGATAACCCTCTGTCTTGAAATTAAAATTCAGGTCGAGATGAATTCCGACATTTGGACCAGAGCCAGCACGGAAAGCCTCAATC
>CBFIAF010000008.1:0-72337 GCA_965660545.1 Alphaproteobacteria bacterium
ATCCGATTTTGGCGGTGTGCTGATGCTCAAGCAACGCAGCGTTCCTGGGCCGACCTGCGAGATTTGAGGTGGCCTAACAGCCCGTTGACGAAGTGAGTGTCGTGTGAACCGATAAGTGCATCGACTTTCAGGCTGGAATTCAGCAATGTCGATGAAGCTATATTAAGGCACCCAGGGTGGACTGATCGTGGGGTACCCTCTTTGGATCCGGAACGCCAAAACAAGCGACAAGCTCCAGAATCGCCCCGTGCTTATCGTTCAGACCAGTGGAATACTTACCATTATCTTGATCCATGAGGTCAAAGGCGTATTGGCCTGTCTCGTCATCATCAGCAGCCCGGGAGCCGAGGCCGATTGATCGAAACTCGCCTTCCGCATCGGCCTGCTAAAGGCCCAGCTGCAGTTAACGTATCATTACCCACGGAGGCGTTGTGGCCACATTCTGGGAGCTCGAAACTCTTCAGAAATTCACCTGAGGCCATGCGACTGTCCAGAATACCTTCTACGTCTAGCGTCATATCGTCTGACGATGCGTCCTCAATCAGCCCCGGTCTACCGCTTTGGGTGAGTGCCAGTAGCTAGCCGCCTGAACCCATAGGGTCTATCTAACAATCAAAGACCTTGTAAGATTGGTGCTGACGGCATTTACCAGAGAACTCTCGATTTTTCGATAGAATTCGACCAAGCTAAGTCATGCAGCTTATCCATGAGCACAGTACTGATCTCTAAGTCGGCGCGCCGCTGCGACAGTCATTGGCGTTTTGGGGAAAAACCTATCACACATCATCAAACGAAACTGCCCAGAGTGTTACAATTGGAGATAGCAAACCTCTACTTTATCACCTTATAGACGTAACGGCAGTTGCGGAGGCATTTCTGCAGCGCAATCCAGCGCGGCTAGCCGCTCCAGTTTTTCTTCAATCGCAAATGCGATTGATTTTAGGGCTTAAGCCTTAAGGGACGGTTCAGCTTCCTATGATTGTATCCACTAGAGACACAACGGATAGGGTGAAGAGTCCAGCCAAGGCGATGGAACGGTAGTGTTTGTGGGGCAATTTTTGGAAAGCAAAAACACCTGCAAGGACTCCCAACAAGACTCCGGGTAGCATGAAAAAAGCTATAAAAAGTCATGTAACGGTTTGCGTGCCGATAACCAACGACAGTCCAACTCCAATAGCAGCACTGAAAGCAATGAAACAAATCAATAGTCCGCGCATTTTTGAAGCTGAAAGGTTGCTGCCTAAAAGTGTGATGATCACTGGTGGGCCACTCATCGCGCTTGCACCTTTTAAAATCCCGGAGGCGAAACCTGCTGCCGAAAGTACCGATGGTTTTAGAGTTAAAAAGTTACGTCGAGATGTCCATAAGGCGATGACGGATAAGAGTAAGACCAAGGCGATTACCAATCGCATTGAGTCATCGGAAACATGCGATAAGGCAAGTAAGCCCAAGGGTGTGCCAATGAGCGAACCAAGGCAAAGCCAAATGAGTAATGAAGGGTCGGCGCTACCCCTTTCCGATTTTAGTGAAAACATTCCAATCGCTAATTCGTGTATCAGTACGCTTGGCACAACAATTGCGGGGCTGATTCCCATAGACATAATCGGCACAGCCGACATGGCGAAACCAAAACCTGAGTAGCCGCGTACCAGGCCACCAATTGTTCCACCTGCAATCGCATAGCCGATCAGCGTGCCGTCAATATCCACAGCAACCAACATGTAATTTGGATACTGGAAAAGTGGAGGGATCTCTCGCAACATGCTGGCCGCTGAACGGTCCAACAGATTTTAATTTATATGATGAAAGGCTATTGCGTGTCCTAGGGATCATGCCGGTCTAGCTTTAATTCTTACATTCACCCATAAGAGACAGAAACGTGACTCATCTAGGGCAGAAGATCGTTGGTTGGTCATTGGGCTTGTCACGTAATGCATGTGGAAGCTGTCGAAGTCTCTTTTTTGCAACTAAAGCTCTCTTAAGAACGACTGTTTCATTCCCTATGGTGCAAAAATGTGCTAATTTCGCGTCAACATAGAGCGAAAAAAGCAACACGCATGCGTAACCTACAGATTTATCGATACATTGTGGAGGTAGCCAAGTTGGGCTCGGTCCGCAAGGCCGCCGAAAAACTTGCCATCACACCTTCATCGCTTAACAGAAGAATTCAGTCATTTGAATATGAAATTGGCAGCCAGATCTTTGAAAGAAATGCACGCGGTCTGCGTCTGAACCCAGCCGGCGAGCTCGCTGTTCACGCCTTCAAAAAACACCTTGCTGACTTTGAAGAACTCAAGGCTAGAATTGAAGATCTGAAGGGTAACCGACGTGGCAGGGTTGCCATAAAGGCCTCACAGGCACTGTTGCCTCATTTTTTGCCAAAACAGGTGCTAAAATACCAAAAACAGTTTCCGGGTGTGGATTTCAGTATTGCTGTTGCCGACCTTATTGAGGCGGAGCAAGCATTGTTAGACTATGATGTTGATCTGGCTATCCTGTTTTCTGCGCTTCCTACTGAGAGTTTTAAAACCATTGCAAGGGTTGAGCAGTCGGTTTTCGCCATCATGGCACCTGGACACCCACTGGCAGATAGTGAAAAGCTTAGCCTCAATCAGTGCGTCGAATTTCCACTCGCATTGCACGATAGTAGCTTTTCAGTTGGTCAGCTCCTTGAAGCGCAAGCTCATAGTTCCCGTCTCTCACTTAAGCCTGCCATCAAATCCAACAGCTTTATCCTGTTGCAGAACTACATAATGGACAGTAATGCAGTGGGCTTTGAAATTGAAATTGGACTTAGCAAAAGTGACCTGAACGGTCTCGTCAAGAGGCCGCTCGCCCTGAAAAAGCTCAACAAGATCTCGGTGCAACTAATACAACTCCGCGGGCGCACCCTTTCAGTGGCGGCCGCCAAGTTCGCGGAACAGATAGGCGCAGTCTTCATGGCAATGAGTGAGGAGAACGCCGACGGGATCTTTTAAACTGCTTCCCAATGCACAATTCGTTTACCAGTATAAACAAAGAACCCGTCAAGCATTGCGCCCAGCAATCCTAGCTGAATCAATCCAACAAACATGCGATCGACCTGAAAATATTGCCTCGCCTCTTCAAGGCGATAGCCTATCCCAGCAGACGACCCCGTGAGTTCAGCCGCAACGAGGCTGAGGAAGGCAAGAGCAGCACCAAAACGTAAGCCGGCGAAGATGTGCGGTGCCGCAGCCGGAACGACGACTTCAAAAAATTCCCTCCACAATGGTGCCCCAAGCGAACGCGCCGCGCGGATATAAGTCTCAGGCACATGTTCCATTCCGTGATGAGTTGCTAACCATACGGCCAAAAATACTGTGTAAGCGATCACGAAATATTTTGACTCCTCGCCGATTCCAAACCATACGATCGCAATTGGTACCAGGGCGATTGCCGGAATTGGCCTGAGAATATTGAAAAACGGATAGATTGCCAGACGAACAATATTGACTCGGGACGTCAATATGCCCCCAAGTATACCCAGCGAGGCTCCGAGTGAGAAACCGACGGCGGCTCGCGAGACGGAAGTCCTGAGATCCTTCATCATCACTCCATCAGTGAAAAGCTTTACGGATGCAACCGCCACTTCCCACGGCCCGGGGAATAGGTTCCTGTTTGTGAAGCCAGCCGCGTGTGCAAATTGCCACACAGCAACAACAAACAAGATAGAAAGTAGCGGTTTTGCAAAATCGAAGCCGATTCTCAGCATTGGTTTCTCCTCAGGAATTCAACGGACCAAGCCTCCAAAAGGTGGATACAACATTAGCAGCTGTCAATTTCTTTGGATGACTTGCAAATTGGCCATCAATCCCACAAGCCGAGCCAGTAGAACATTAACTAACTGAAAAATTTATATAGTTTTCTCAAAAAACTGGACAGTGCGGCGTGTATTGCAACGGTCCGTTGCAAAGATAGCACTACAGCAGGCCGCAAAACTGCTGTTACGCCCATTGTATCGAATCTCAACTCTAACGCCTGAGGCTGCATGTCTCCCTCTAATGTAAACCAGCCGGAAAAACCTACGCCTTCGTCCAACCGAGGACAGGTGATTCTGGGTTCTGTGTCTGTGGTATTTGGAGATGGCGACCAACAAACGGTGGCACTAGCTCCAACAGATTTAGTTCTCCAACCTGGAACATTCACTGCGCTCATAGGCCCTTCTGGTTGTGGCAAATCAACCCTTCTGAATGCCGTTGCTGGCTTCACAGAGCCAACGGATGGGGCCATTCATGTCGATGGGCGACGGGTCGAGGGGCCACACCCGAGCGTAGGAGTGATCTTTCAGAGTTTCGCGCTGTTCCCTTGGTTCACAGCCCGAGGAAACGTCGAATTTGCACTCAAACGGTTTGGCTTGAAGAGGCACCAGAGGCTAGACCGCGCCATAGCCGCTCTTGAAGAAGTTGGTCTTGCGGAACATGCACGCAAATTTCCTGGGCAGTTGTCCGGTGGCATGAAGCAGCGTGTTGCGATTGCCCGAACATTATCAGCCGATCCGGACGTGTTGCTTATGGACGAGCCTTTCGGCGCGTTGGATGCCCAGACTCGACTGCGGATGCACGAAATGCTCACCAATATTTGGATGAAGCGCAAAAAAACTGTGCTTTTCGTTACTCACGACGTCGATGAGGCACTGCGCTTGGCGGATGTCGTCTACGTAATGTCAGCCGGCCCCGGCCGGATCATCGAAAAAGTCACTGTCGGACTCGAGAGACCCCGGCCCATCGACCGAATGGGCGACGATTTTTTAAATCTTCGCAGCAAGCTCCTTGGATTGCTGCGCCATGATCAAGATTAACAACTATCATCAGCAACTGGAGAAAGAATATGATTAAGAAACTCATTCTGAGCGCAACCACCGCGCTATTCCTTAACACCGGCGCGTCGGTTGCCGGCGAGATAACTATCGGCATGGCACCAAATCTGCAAACTCTGCCAGTCGTTGTGGCCATGTCGGAAGGCTACTTTGCTGAGGAGAATATCGATCTAGAGACCGTCAGGTTCACATCCGGTCGCCGCGCCCTTGAGGCACTTATTGGCGGGCAATTGGACGTCGCCTTTATGGCTGAATACCCCGTCTCCATCGCCTCTTTGCGCGAGCAACCTTTCGGCACCTTCACCATGCTCTCCCGCTACACGGCAAATCGCATGATATCCAAGGCATCGATCGGCTTTACGGATCCGAGCAGCCTGTCTGGCAAAAAGATTGGCACCACCAAAGGCTCCAACACAGAATTCTTTACTGAAGCCCTTATCGAAAAGTTTGGCGTTGATGCCGAAGTGATTAACGTGTCGCCGCCGGACATCGTGCCTGCGCTTGCGCGCGGCGACATAGACGCCGGTGTAATGTTCCCCGACTTCTATCCAGCCGCAGAGAAGGCGCTTGGCGACGACTATCGGGAACACCGTAGTGATGCTTACATTGCCTATTTCGTTCTGTCGGCCACGCCCGAGATGCTGAACGATCGACCGGACGAGCTGGCGGGTTTCCTGCGCGCTCTGTTGAAAGCCGAAGCATTTATCAAGAGCAATCCAGACGGCGCGATGAAAGCTTTGGCCGTAGCAACCGAGGGCGTATTGTCTATGGAGATTATCAAAGAAAAGTTTGCAGAAGCTGAGTATGAAATTGGGCTTCCCACGGGTCTTTTAGATATTCTCGAGGTGCAAGCCAAATGGGTTGTTGGCAAAGGAATGGTCGACGCCGATCCGTCACGCAGCCTGATCAAGACCTATTTGGCGACAGGCCCGATGGAAGCTGTAGATCCATCTCGGATTTCATTGGACTAACCCAGAAAAAGGATGGGCGGCCATTTGGCCGCCCAGAACTCACAATGGATTTTAAAACCTTACTTTCAAAAGGCGCCACTTTGGCTCCAGAAGTACTTTTGACCCCAAACGGTGTCAAGCGTGGGATGGCTGTCAAATTCGATGGCAGCCGAATCGTTGGACTCGGCCCTTTGGCAGATTTCCCAGAAGCTACGCGGTTGCCTGGACGTGCAATTTTGCCCGGAATGGTTGATGCGCACACTCATGTTGGGCAGATTTTTGGCAAAGCCTTGATCGGCGGTGAGCCCGCGCAAATCTGGCGCCGCATTTGGCACCCAATGGAGCGCGATATGGATGAAGAACAGTCCTATTTATCGGCGAAATGGGCTTTTTGGGAGGCGTTGCGCGGTGGTTTTACCAAGGTGGTAAATTATGGCTTGAACGATCTAACCAAGAATTCGGGTGTTCATCGCGCGGCGCTAGAAACTGGTATTCGCCTCGTTTCAGCCTGCGGTTTGGATGAATTTTCAGGTGAAATAGGCACTGGCCACGGCAATAAAAGCTGGTCAGAAATAAAGGATGTAATCCTTGCTCATATCGACCAATGCGATGAGCAGGAGATTATCAAGCCATCGGTTTGCTGTAGCTCTTTCATGGGTAACACACCGGAAACCCTCACAAGATTGTCCTCGCTTTGCGCAGAAAAGGGCATTTTGCTGCAGATTCATTCCAACGAACATTTTCCAGAAGTCCATGAGTGCATTCTACAGTATAGCATGCGCCCAACAGAATTGCTGTACAAACACAGTGTCCTTGGCTCGCACGTTCTACTGCATCACACCAGCCTTGTCTCCGAAGTCGAAATAGAAATGATTGTCGAGACAGACACAGCAACTACGTACAACCCGTTGGCAAGCGTATGGAAGGGCAATGCGGTCGCTCCGGCCTTACGGTTTGCGCAGCGTGGTGTGCGGTTTGGCATCGGATCCGACACCACCTCGGCTGACGGGTTTAAGAACCTTATGGCGGCAGAGGCCTGCCAGCGGATAGAGCATGGTTTGCCAGTGGCAGATTTTTCTTGTGGTGCAGCCTGGACATGGGTCAATGCGTCTACCTCACAAGGCGCTGAAGCGACCGGTGCCGCAGGAGATCATGGCGCGCTAGCAATAGGGCAGGCTGCGGACTTTATAATCCTCGACATGATGGCCCCCGAATGCCTCCCGAGCCATGACTTCGAATGGGAGCTGGTGCGCTACTACAATCGCGACCAGATAGACGCTGTCGTGATCAACGGACGTCTTTGCATGTCGCGTGGTGAGCCAATCGGTTGGGATACCGAGGATCTGCGTCGCGACGCGATGGCAGTTTCAACTAAAATTACTAGTGCTCCAGACATTGTCAGATGCCACGGGCCTTCGCACCTCTACCGCCCGAGCAGGGATTAAAAACATGCCACGCGCTCGCGTTCATGTGATTCCAACTTCTGCTCCTGATGATTTAGATGGTCTTAGGAGCTTGATTGACACGGGTGAACTTGTTCCAAACAAGCTTATCGCGATCCTTGGAAAAACTGAAGGTAACGGGTGTGTCAACGACTTTACGCGTGCCTTCGCTGTTTCAGAACTGAAAAGCTTTCTGGGGCGGGCAGGTGAAGGCGTGACGATGGTTATGTCAGGTGGAACGGAAGGTGGCTTATCGCCACATCTCGTGACATTTGAAGCGCTTGATGAATCCAGCGATGGCCCAGCTATGGCCATTGGTGCAAAGATTACACGTGATCTAGCTGCGTCAGAAATTGGAACCGTTGAGCAGGTCGCCTGTGTTGCAGAAGCTGTCAAGGCTGCTATTCGGGCCGCATCCATCAAAGACGCCGACCAGGTGCACTTCGTTCAAATTAAATGTCCACTTCTCACAAGTGAACGCATCGCGATGTCGGATTTTAAAACAGCGACGAGCGACACCCTAAAGTCGATGGGGCTTTCCCGAGGTGCAGCGGCACTGGGTGTTGCTGTGGGGCTGGGAGAGATCGATACGGTTACTGCTGAACGCGCATTGGCCAACGATGATCGCTCTGTTTGGTCGGACCGTGCCAGCACATCTGCTGGCTTGGAACTTCTTGGCCACGAAATTCTCGTCATTGGGATGAGCGAAGCCTGGTGTGGGCCGCTTATCGTTGATCATGCAGTTATGTCTGATGCCATCGACATTGCGCCAGTCCGTTCTGCAATGGCGCGACTAAAGATCGGCAGTGAAAGCAAGTTGAAGGCTGTTTTCGCCAAAGCGGAAGCATCGACCAACGGTTACATTCGCGGGGAACGCCATACGATGCTTAACGACAGTGACATTTCATCCACCCGACATGCGCGGGCGCTAGTAGGTGGTGCGCTTGCTGGCCTCCTTGGTCGAACTGACTTATTTGTTTCCGGCGGTGCTGAGCATCAAGGACCGGATGGTGGCGGACCGGTTGCTCTAATCAGCGAACGTTAAAAGGGATAGAGGAAGCATCGAGGTGACAACCGAAATCATTGGCAATACCATTTCATCTCGGCCGTATAAATGGCCTTTTAATGGAGATCTGCGCCCTGAAAACACGGCGCTTATCGTCATCGATATGCAGACTGATTTCTGCGGGAAAGGCGGCTATGTCGATGCTATGGGCTATGATTTGTCGCTAACACGCGCGCCGATTGAGCCTATTAAAGCGGTACTCACCGCGATGCGTGCCGGTGGCTACCACATCATCCACACTCGTGAAGGCCATCGCCCTGATTTAAGCGATTTACCGGCCAATAAACGCTGGCGATCGCAACAAATTGGAGCTGGCATTGGAGATCGCGGGCCGTGCGGCAAAATTCTCGTCCGCGGCGAAGCAGGCTGGGACATTATCGATGAGTTATATCCGCAACCCGGTGAGACCATTATCGACAAACCAGGCAAGGGCAGCTTCTGCGCCACCGACCTTGAATTGATCCTGCGCACACGTTGCATCGACAATTTGGTGATTTGCGGAATTACAACCGATGTCTGCGTTTCTACGACTCTCCGCGAGGCAAATGATCGCGGCTTTGAGTGCGTGGTACTAGAAGATTGTTGCGGCGCGACTGACAGAGGAAACCATCATGCCGCAATCAAAATGATAACGATGCAAGGTGGCGTGTTTGGCGCTGTTTCCGATAGTGAGACGCTGATTGCAGGATTGCCGTGAGTTTGTGAGTACTCACAGCGTCGGCTGCCTTGGATGTGGAAGCAATCCTGCTCCTGATGATGTTGAGCGTATTCGCATTTTTTCATCGAACACCATTACCTTTGGCGTTGGTACGCCGCAGCCGTGACTAGCAACCAAGTATATTCATTATGTAAACGTCAAAGGAGCTGACATGGAAATGGAACGATGGCGGAATCGGCATTTTGGTTTGCAGTACGGAGCGATGGAATGCCCTGGGTTGCGAATGCTCTGGCAGCAGATCTTTCCGGTTCCGATTAGATGGTGATCAATACTTCTTGGGAGATTGCTGATGGTTAAAATTGAGCGTGCCGAACCCTTTCCATTCACCTTTGACGTAAATACCACCGCACTGATTGTAATCGATATGCAACGTGATTTCCTCGAATACGGCGGTTTTGGAACCGCACTCGGCAATGATGTGACACCGCTTCAATCAATTGTTCCGGCTACCGCAAGGTTAATCGCAGCGGCTCGCACTGCTGGGATGCCTGTGATTCACACACGTGAGTGCCACGTGCCGGATCTTTCCGACTGTCCACCCGCAAAACGCAATCGTGGCAAGGTGTCGCTGAGGATTGGAGATGAAGGCCCCATGGGCCGTATCCTTATAGCAGGTGAACCGGGGACATCGATCGTCAGCGAACTAATGCCGGTCGATGGAGAAATCGTGATCGACAAGCCTGGTAAAGGTGCTTTCTACGCCACACACTTAAACGATCACTTGACGCGTCTCAACACCAAAAGTCTGATCTTCGCCGGTGTTACCACGGAGGTTTGCGTTCAGACAACCATGCGTGAAGCAAATGATCGTGGTTACGAATGTCTGCTGGCTACTGATGCATCTGAAAGCTATTTTCCCAAATTCAAGGCGGCAGCAATTGAGATGATCCGCGCCCAAGGGGCGATTGTAGGATGGACAGCAAACGTTGCTGAGATCGACGAGGCGCTCAATGGTTGAACCAACAGATGGGGCTTTTCGTGAGCATGATTTAAACCAGCTTGGCGAGCCATTATGTTTGACAGATTTAATTTCTGGCGGATGGAAAGAATTGCCTTTTCGGCCGTTTCGCGACGGCATTGAGATCAGCGAAATCATCACCGGCTCGCCAGCCGTCGCGTTGCTGCGCTATCAGCCCGGCGCCTCAGTTCCACGTCATCTGCACACCGGCCTTGAGACGATCATAGTTCTGGAAGGTGCCCAAAGCGACGAGCGCGGAGATTATACGGCAGGCTCCATAATTCTGAATCCGCAGGGCACAGTGCACTCGGTATGGTCGACCGACGGTTGTGTCGTACTTATCCAATGGCAGCTTCCTGTCAGATTTTTGGAGGAAACAGAATGAGTTCCGATATTTCCAATGTGAGTTTTGCGATATCTTCCTTGCATGCTGCATATGCGGATGGAGCGACTCCGCAGGCCATAGTTGACGAAGTCTATCGACGGATCAAAGCAGTTGCCGATCCAGGGATTTTTATCCATTTACGGGACTAGACAACAGTCACTGAAGAGGCCAGTGGCTTGCCGCCGTTTGACGCAAAAGCCTATCCCTTGTGGGGTATTCCATTCGCCATCAAGGATGACATCGATTTAGCCGGCACGCCCGCGACGGCAGCGTGTCCAGCCTATGTATATGATCCTAAAAATGATGCCTTTGTTGTTGCTACACTAAAGGCCGCTGGCGCGATCCCAATTGGTAAGACCAACCTAGACTAGTTTGCAACGGGTCTTGTTGGCGTGCGCTCACCTTTCCCGCCACCAAAGAATGCTATCGATCCGGATATCGTACCTGGTGGGTCATCGGCAGGCTCGGCAGTTGCTGTAGTGCTTGGATTGGTGTCATTCGCCCTTGACACCGACACGGCAGGTTCTGGTTGTGTGCCGGCGGCCTTTAACAATATTGTTGGCTGGAAACGCACACTTGGCGCGCTGTCAAATACCGGCGTTGTGCCAGCCTGCCGGACACTTGATACTGTTTAAATTTTTGCCCTATCGGTGCCAGATAGTTGGACCGTGTTCCAAGCTGCCGCCAAGTATGACGCGGATGACGCATATGCACGCAGAAGCCCCGCGCCAATGCTTACAGAGCCACCGTCTGTTACCCGCATCGGCGTTCCAGACCCGTCCACTCGGGAGTTTTTTGGCGATGTGATCCAAGACAAGGGTTTCACTGTGGCCTTGGGGTAATTATCCGATCTCGGTGCCGAAATCGTCGAACTTGATTTCACACCTTTCTACGAAGTAGCAAAGATGCTGTAGGGAGGTGCCTGGGTTGCTGAACGCCTCTCCGTTATTGAGGATTTGCTGACGAAGGATGCGGAAGCTGTCCACCCGGTGAGCCGACAAATCATCAGCGGTGGTGCAAGCCTGATAGCGGTCGACGCTTTCCGTGGGATATACCGCCTTGCCGAACTCAATCGGCAGGCGGCACCCCTTATCAATCAGGTGGATATGTTATGTATGCTCACCATACCTACGTTCTATTCAGTTGCTGATCTTCAGGTGGACCCCGTCACTCCAAACTCAAACTTCGGCACTTACACTAATTTTGTTAATTTTTTGGACATGTGTGGGATCGCGGTTCCCTGTAGCCCACGTGAAGATGGTCGTCCTGGAACCGTGACGCTGCTTGCCCGTGGTGGTCAGGATGCAATGGTAGCAGCTATGGCAGATCTTTTACATCGCGATGCAAGGGTGACAGTTGGTGCAACGGCAATACTTTTGTCCTCAAAACCGCTACCCAAGACTGGTCCACTTCCCGGGGAGATTGCGCTTGCTGTTGTAGGTGCACATATGTCCGGTCTTCCACTCAACCAAGAACTCACTTTAAGCGGTGGGCGCTTCCTATTCGCAGGCAAGACTGCACCTGAATATCGATTTTATGCTCTTGCCGGTGGACCACCATCGCGACCGGGAATGGTTAGAACTGAGAATGGTGAAAGAATTCCACTTGAGGTCTGGGCGTTGCCAACAGAGTCCTTTGGCGCAGCCAGTCGGCCGTCAGCATTGCGATTCGTAAACTGGAGGAGGAACTTGACCTGAAGCTGTTCCTTCGCGACCAGTATCGCCCTGTGCTCACCGATGAAGGTCGGTCCTTGTATGAAAAAGCCAGAACGGTTTTATCTCACGCGAATGAGTTCTCTACTCTGGCCCAGCACTTCTCAATGGGAGAGGAGCCGGAGCTTCGTCTGGCCATGAGCGCCATCGCCCCAGTCGAGCGGGTCATGGCTGTTTTGAATCAAGTTATGCACCTGGCCCCGGCCACCAAATTGACCCTTTTAGTGGAAAACTTTAATGGCACCATGGAGCGCCTTGATGACGGTGATGTGGATATCGCCATCACCGAATCTACCGCGGATGGAAGCGGTTATGAGCATGCCGTGGTCGGCCAGGTCGAATTTGTCAGTGTAGTTTCGTCAGCATCCCCGTTCGCCAACAAGGCCGCCACGCTGAACGAACGTGACATGGAAGACACGACCCAGATCATCGTGCGCGACACCAGCTACACGGAAAAGAAAACCGTCGGCGTCCTCAAATCCGTGACCCCTTGGGTGGTCAACGATGCTATTATGAAAAAGCTGATTATTGCTTCCGGCATGGGCTGGGGTCCATGCCGAGACACTTGGTGGAAGACGAAATCAAAAACGGCGAACTTGTCGTGATCGGCTTTGAAGACTACTTGTCGCTAAAACTTGATGTCAAAATTGTGAGGCGGAAAAACAAGCCCGTCGGACCGGTGGCCGAAAAACTGTGGCGATTAGTGCAAGGACTCGATATTTCTGAGCCCAATGTCCGTTCCGGGTCAGAAGCAGACACCGTGTCAGCCTTTGTCACAACGTCCGCTCCCCATTCAGTTTGAGGGAAAACGGAAGATGTAGAACGCCGGTGAAGGCTGCTCCCGCTGCAAAGCGAAGCGTGAGCGCGGACCAAAAGCCGTCAGCTAGGACCGTAAAGTATAGGAAGGCCAAAGCGCGACTCAGTATCACTTAGCGTCTGCGTAGCGGGGCGACACACTGCTGGCACTGACACAAAAGGCCTTGGGACACCCCAAGGCCTTTTGCTTATCAGATAAAGGTGCGTGGCCCTGCAAGGGCGCGGCGCTACTTTACCCGTTCAATCACCGTCGCGATGCCCTGGCCGACGCCGATGCACATAGTGCAAAGCGCACGGTCTAGGCCGCGTTCTTCAAGTTCATACATTGCCGTCATCATCAGCCGTGCGCCGGACATGCCGAGTGGATGGCCAAGTGCGATGGCACCACCATTGGGGTTCACGTGCTCGCCGTCATCAGGCAAGCCAAGATCACGGGTTACCGCGAGGCCTTGAGCGGCAAATGCCTCATTCAGCTCGATCACGTCGATATCGCCAATCTTGAGGCCAAGGCGCTGCAGCAGTTTGTGGCTGGCAGGTGCCGGGCCAAAGCCCATGATCCTGGGGGCCACGCCAGCGGTCGCCATACCAAGAATGCGGGCGCGCGGCGTGAGGCCGTGTTTCTTGGCCCCTGCTTCAGACGCTAAGATCATCGCGCATGCGCCATCATTCACTCCAGATGCATTGCCTGCCGTTACAGAGCCACCTTCGCGGAACGGCGCGCGCAGCTTGGCGAGGCCTTCCAGCGTCGTGCCTTCGCGCGGATGCTCATCCAGTTCCACAACAATAGGGTCGCCCTTGCGCTGTTTGATCGGCAAAGGCGTGATTTCTTTTGCAAGACGGCCATTCTTCTGAGCTGCAACGGCACGCATCTGTGAGCGATAGGCAAACGCGTCCTGATCTTCTCGGTTGACTTGGAATTCCTCGGCCACGTTTTCAGCCGTCTCAGGCATGCTGTCGATGCCGTACTGCTTTTTCATCATTGGGTTGACGAAGCGCCAGCCGATTGTTGTGTCGAAGACTTCGCTGTTGGCGCGAGAAAATGCTGTTTCTGCTTTGCCCATAACAAAGGGCGCGCGGGTCATGCTTTCGACACCGCCCGAAACCATCAAGTCAGCGTCGCCAGATTTGATCGCGCGGGCAGCGGTGCCCGTCGCATCCATGCCAGAGCCGCAGAGGCGGTTGACTGTGCCGCCGGGTACGCTGTCGGGCATGCCAGCTAGGAGCGCTGACATGCGAGCGACATTGCGATTGTCTTCACCGGCCTGGTTGGCGCACCCGAAGATCACGTCTTCAACGGCGGCCCAATCAACATTGGGGTTGCGTTCCATCAATGCTTTCAGCGGGATCGCGCCCAGATCATCGGTACGTACTTGCGCCAAAGACCCGCCATAGCGGCCAATTGGGGTGCGGATACCGTCGCAGATATAAGCTTCAGCCATTCGGTCGTCTCCTCTGATGCGCAAGCTGATCCGCCCACGCTTTGTTGGTTCTGCGGGTATCGTAATCTGGGATGCGGGGATAGGCTAGGTGCCAATGATGCCACGCTAAGGGCGCTAAATGGGGAGATGCGTGTTGTATGATGTGATCATGATTGGCGGTGGGTTACATGGCGGGTTTTCAGCCTGGCACCTACTCCAGCGAGAGCCGGGTCTTAAAATCGCGCTCATCGAGCAGGACTCCACATATTCCCATGCGGCCTCTGCTCGCTCTAGCGCAGGTGTGCGTGTGCTCTTCAGCCAGGAAGAGAATTTGCGGATGTCGCAATATGGGCATGAGGTTTACGGGAATTTTGGTGAGCTGATGGCGTTGGATGGCGAGCCGCAGCTGCTTTCATTCTGGCGTCAGGGCTACATGTTTATCGCTAACACGCCGGAGCAAGCGGACGACATGGCGGAAAACCATGCACTGCAAACCGGAATGGGGGCTGAAGCCAATTTGCTGGATGCAGCGGCGTTGCAGGAACTTCTGCCAAGCTTCCGGACCGATGATGTATTGCTCGCGTGCCATTCACCGAAAGATGGGTGGTTGGACCCCTATGGTGCTCTCACCAGCCTGCGCCGCAAGAACCAGGCATTGGGCGCTGAATACATCGATGGCGCGGTTACGGGGTTTCGGCAATCTGGCGGCAAGGTGACAGGGGTTGTTCTGCAGGAAGGCGAGACCTTGAAGGCGGATTGGGTTGTCAACGCAACGGGCGCATGGGGGGGCAAAATCTCAAAGATGATGGGTTTTGAAATCCCTGTCGTGCCGCTGCCGCGCACGCAGTTCTATTTTGAATGTCGGGAGGAGGTGGAGCCCTTTGGCCTCACCATTGATGGCCGGGGCTGCAGTGTCCGGCCAGAAGGCAAAGGCTTTATCACTGGGCGTACGCATTTTGAGCGTGCAGGGGCTTTTAATTGGGATGTCGACGAAGACCATTTCTATGATGAAAATTGGCCGCTCGCGGCCCACCGTGTGCCGAAGTTTGAAGCGGTGAAGCTACAGGCATCCTGGGCCTGCCATTACGCTTACAGCACCTGGGACGGCAATATGCTGATGGGTGCCTGGCCTGGCCAGCCTCAGAATTTCCTCATGACAACTGGCTATTCAGGCCACGGCCTGCAGCACGCGCCTGCCGCTGGACGCGCCATATCCGAACTCATCCTGGATGGCGGATTCCAGACATTGGACCTGACCCGCTTTGCTGCAAGCCGCGTAGCTGAAGACCGCAAAGAACCCGAACGCGGCGTCAAAGCCTGATTGGAACAGAGGACACAGCTCAATGGATATATGGACACAGTTCGCTGCCTCACCGCGTGGCATCGTGAAGGTCGCTGAAGACGCAGAAGCCAAAGGGTGGGATGGGCTTTCCGTGGTCGATTCCCAGAACCTCTCCGGCGATCCTTTTGTCGCGTTAGCCATGGCGGGTGCCGCGACAGAACGGATTGGCCTCGCCACCGCTGTATCTAACCCGGTAACGCGCTTGCCTGCTGCGGCTGCGACAGGCATTGCGAGTGTTGATGTCGTTAGCCGTGGAAGGGCTGTGTTTGGCATTGGTCGGGGCGATTCAGCTTTGGCACATCTGGGGCGTTCGCCAGCGCGACTCAAGTATTTCGCATCGTTTCTGGACCAGTTGCAGGCCTATCTGGCAGGCAAGCCGGTTGTTTTTAATGATGTGCCAATTGCGGATGAAATAGCACCACCAATGTCGACGCTTGTGCTGGCCCAGGTGCCTGAAGACAGCCGCATTCGCTGGCTGGAGGGTCGCCGGAAGGTTCCCGTTGAAGTCGCTGCAAGCGGCCCGAAGGTCATAGCGCTGGCCGCAGTGAAGGCTGATCGTGTGATGTTTGCACTCGGTGCGGACCCGGAGCGGCTGGCGTGGGGTGTTGAGACGGCACGCCAAGCGCGGCTGGAAGCGGGCCTGGACCCGGACACATTGGAATTCGGTGCCTATATCAACTGCGTTTGCCACACGGACATTGATGCAGCACGGGATATGGTGCGTGGCGGCCTAACCACATTTGCGCGGTTTTCAGTCATGCATGGGAAGACGGTCGGCCCATTGTCTGATGCGATGGCCGAGACGATGCATCAGGTCCATACGGCCTATGACATGCGCAAGCACACAGAATCTGGATCGGCTCAGGCCGCTGCGCTAACGCCTGAATTCATTGATTACTACGCTATCGTTGGCCCGCCGGATCATTGCATTGAACGCTTCAGTGCGATCGCAGCGACGGGCATTTCCAAGATCGCGATGAGCGGTAATCTGCGTGGCGTCAGCACCGACACAGGCTTCCAGGCAAAAGCCTTCATGGAAGATGAAGTACTGAAAGTGATCCAGCAGTTTTAAGAAAGACCAGCCGATGGTGATGCGAAACTTGATGAAAGAGAAGATTGCCAGGGGCGAGCCTGCCTTCGGGGTGTCGATCATGTTCCCGTCGCCGCAGATCGTCGAAATGACTGGACATGCTGGCTTTGATTGGGTGCTGTTAGATTGCGAGCATGGCTCCATTGGTCCGAGTGACATCGAACTGATGGCGATGGCGGCAGACGCTGTCGGCATCACGGCAATTGCCCGGCCCAAGAGCAATTCAAGTAGTGATATTCAGGCCGTGATGGATCGCGGTGTTAAAGGCGTGCAGGTTCCGCATATCCGCAGCAAAGCCGAAGCGGAACGGGCTGTCGCGTCGGTCAAGTTTGGGCCGGAAGGTGCCCGTGGCCTGGCTGCTGGTACGCGTCCAGATTGCTGGGGCCTGGGTGGCAAGATGGCCGATTTCGTGGAATCCGCAAACGCGCAATCCCTGGTTTGCTTGCAGATTGAGGATGCCGAAGCGCTGCCCCATGTCGATGACATTTTAACAGTTCCAGGCGTCGATGTTTTCTTTATTGGCCCGTCAGACCTCTCCCAATCTATGGGCCATCCAGGCAACCCGAAGGCTCCACCTGTTGCTGCTGCGATTGATGAAGTGCTTTCTAAAATCCGTTTCGCCGGTAAAGCACCGGGCATGCCAGCGACAACAGATGCGCTTGATGCTGTTCGGGAAGCAGGATGCCTTTATGTCTACACTCATCTGCCGAAGCTATTGGTTGCTGGAACTAAGGATTATTTGGCAAAGGCGCATAGATAATTGTGTTTGTTTGCTCTTGCTGCACCAAGGCCGCTTTCAACAATGCAGCGTCTGCTCTAGCTTAGGGCCTGCTCGTCACCTCTAAGAAGAAAGGTCCCGCAATGGCGGTTCTGGAAACCAGCATTAATCCCCGCTCCAAGGGCTTTCGCGCCAATGCGAAAGAGATGGCCGTATTGGTCGAGGACTTGCGCAGTGAGGTCGCCAAAGTCGTGGCTGGCGGTGGCGAGCGCTCCATGAAACGTCACCTGGACCGGGGTAAGCTTGCGCCGAGAGAAAGGGTGCGGCGGCTGACGGATCCGGGTTCAGCGTTACTTGAGTTCTCGCAACTGGCAGCTTGGGGCATGTATGACGACGAGGCACCGGGCGCAGGTGTGATCACCGGGATTGGCCGGGTCATGGGCCAGGAGTGCGTGATTATCTGTAATGACGCGACGGTCAAAGGCGGTACCTATTATGCAATGACCGTGAAGAAGCACCTCCGTGCCCAGGAGATCGCACTGGAAAACCATCTGCCGTGCATTTACCTGGTCGATTCTGGCGGCGCGAATTTGCCGGAACAGGACGAGGTCTTTCCGGACCGGTATCATTTTGGCCGTAGTTTCCGCAATCAGGCGAAGATGTCCTCTATGGGCATCCCGCAGATTGCTTGCGTCATGGGCTCCTGCACGGCGGGCGGCGCTTATGTGCCTGCTATGTGCGATGAGAGCGTGATTGTTCGCAATCAGGGCACCATATTCCTTGGCGGCCCGCCGCTGGTGAAGGCTGCGACCGGCGAGGTTGTCTCGGCGGAAGAATTGGGCGGGGCGGATGTTCACGCCAGAAAGTCTGGCGTAGTCGATCACTATGCAGCGAATGATGATCATGCATTGGATATCGTCCGACGCATTGTGGCCAACCTGAACAGAATGAAACCGAAAGAGCTAAACGTAGTGCCGTCCCGGGACCCGCTCTACCCAACGGCTGATCTGGGCGGCGTCGTGCCAGCAGATCTCCGCACGCCTTACGATCCGCGCGAAGTGATTGCGCGTCTGTTCGATGGTAGCGAGTTCGACGAGTTCAAGCAGCTCTTCGGGACGACGCTAGTTACTGGGTTTGCACGTCTTTACGGCATGCCAGTTGGCATTATCGCCAATAACGGCATTTTGTTTTCTGAAAGCGCCCAGAAAGGCGCGCATTTCATTGAGCTTTGCGGCCAGCGCAATATCCCGCTGATTTTCCTGCAGAACATCACGGGCTTTATGGTTGGCCAGAAATACGAAACCGGCGGTATCGCGAAAGACGGCGCGAAGATGGTGACAGCCGTGGCGACCGTGAATGTGCCGAAGTTGACATTGATTATGGGCGGCAGCTTCGGCGCCGGTAACTATGCGATGTGCGGGCGATCCTATGATCCGCGCTTCCTATTCATGTGGCCGAACGCGCGGATTTCCGTCATGGGCGGCGAGCAGGCGGCGAGCGTTCTGGCGACCGTCCGCCGTGACGGGATGGAACGGCGCGGCGAGGAGTGGTCTGCGGAGGATGAGGAGGGATTCAAAGCGCCCGTCCGTGACCAATATGAAGAGCAGGGCCATCCATACTATGCCAGTGCGCGGATGTGGGATGATGGTGTAATTGACCCCGCCGATAGCCGTAAAGTGCTTGGCCTGGCGCTTTCCGCCACATTGAACGCGCCAATCGAAGAGACGCGGTTCGGCTTGTTTCGGATGTAAGGGCGGAAATCATGATCAAAAAGCTGCTCATCGCGAACCGAGGCGAAATCGCTTGCCGTATTATCCGCTCTGCTCGTGCGCTTGGCATCCGCACTGTCGCCGTCTATTCGGAAGCAGACGCTGACGCGATGCATGTCAAAATGGCGGACTCCGCGCGTTTGCTTGGACCAGCGCCCGCTGCGCAAAGTTATCTGGTGATTGAGAAAATCATCGAAGCGGCCAAGGTGGAAGGCGCAGAGGCGATCCATCCAGGCTATGGCTTTCTCTCGGAGCGCGCTGCGTTCGCGGATGCCTGTGCTGAAGCGGGCCTGATCTTCGTCGGCCCTTCGGCAGATGCAATCCGTGCGATGGGGGATAAAGCCCGCGCTAAAGCTTTGATGGGCAAAGCTGGCGTGCCGTTGACGCCTGGCTATCATGGCGAAAATCAAGCGGACGATCTGATGGCCGTAGAGGCCTTAAAGATCGGCTTCCCCGTACTTGTAAAAGCATCTGCCGGCGGCGGCGGGCGCGGCATGCGCATCGTTGAAGCTGCCGATGATCTGCAAGGTGCGATGGATGCGGCGCGTCGGGAGGCCAAGGCGGCGTTCGGTGACGATACGCTGCTGCTCGAGCGCTATCTCGGCCGTCCGCGCCATGTGGAAGTGCAGGTGATGGCGGATAGCCATGGCAATGTCCTGCATCTGCATGAACGCGATTGCTCCATTCAACGTCGCCACCAGAAAGTGATCGAGGAAGCCCCAGCGCCCAACTTGTCTGACGCGACGCGAAAACAATTGACGGACGCCGCCGTCGCTGCCGCTCGCGCGATCGATTATGTCGGCGCCGGAACATGCGAGTTCCTCGTGGATGAGGATGGCAGCCCCTATTTCATCGAAATGAACACCCGCATTCAGGTCGAGCATCCGGTGACCGAGATGATCACAGGCCTTGATCTGATCGAACTGCAGCTTCGCGTTGCTGGCGGCGAAGCGCTGCCGTTGACGCAGGACGAGGTGCAATGCCGGGGCTCCGCGATTGAAGCCAGGCTCTACGCCGAAGACCCCAGGCGCGGGTTCCTGCCGCAAACCGGCACGCTGACAGCGTTCGACGTGCCGGATAATGAGGGCCGTTTGCGCGTTGATACTGGCGTTCAGGCAGGTGATGCGATCTCGATGCATTATGATCCGATGATCGCCAAAGTCGTTGCTTGGGCCGAAACGCGGGATTTGGCGGCGCGCGAATTGACATCGGCGTTGGCGGGAACGGCGATCGCCGGCGTGACCACAAATATTGGTTTTCTTGCAGACACCCTCCGCCATCCGGCATTCCTGGCGGTCGAACTAGATACGCATTTCATCGAACGCCATGAGGCGGATTTGCTGGGCGGACCAGAAGCGGCACCGATGGAGGGCATCGCTGCCGCCGTGGCGTTCTTATTGGAGGAACAATTGGCGACTGCTCGTCTGCTGTCCGCCGATAACCCGGCATCGCCTTGGGCTGAAAATGATGGCTTCCGCCTGAACCAGAATCTGTCTGAACTTTTCTGTTTCCAAAGCGATGCGAACCCGATTGATGTGACGCTGATCTGGGAGCGGAGCGGGCGTAGCCTTGTATTTGGCGACCAAACGGCAGCGTTCGACTATACGCCGCCTACGAACGATGCGGGCGTGTGGACCATCCGACTTGGCGACCGCACAGTCCAGGCGCGGATCGCGCGCGCGGGGCAAGACATCATCGCCGGCGCGGATGGGTGGCGGTGGTGCTTGACGCCACTTTCGCTTGGCGCGGAGGCAGGGGCTGACGCCGGGCCTGGATCGCTTGCATCGCCCATGCCTGGGAAAATCATCCGCGTGGAGGTCGAGGCCGGCGCTAAGGTGAAAAAAGGCGACCCGTTGGTGGCGCTGGAGGCAATGAAGATGGAACATGTCATCACGGCACCTAAGGATGGCGTCGTTGAAAGCCTGAACTGCGCGCTTGGCGACCAGGTCGAAGAAGGCTTGGCGCTTGTCGTCATCGATGCGGCATGACCGACCGACTGATCATCGGCATTTCTGGCGCGTCTGGCGTTATCTTCGGCGTTCGCGCGCTTGAAGTCTTGGCTGATCTGCCGATCGAAACGCATTTGGTGATGACCAAAGCGGCGGAAATTACGCTGGCCTATGAAACATCGATTAAAGTGCAACAGGTCAAAGACCTGGCGGACCACGTGCATGGCCCTGCCGATATCGCCGCAAGCATATCCTCCGGCTCTTTCAAGACGCAGGGCATGTTGGTCGCGCCCTGTTCGATCCGCAGTCTCTCCGAGATCGCATACGGCAACACAAGCCACTTGCTGACGCGGGCGGCGGATGTGGTGCTAAAGGAGCGGCGGCGCTTGGTGATGCTGCTCCGGGAAACGCCGCTGCATCTTGGCCATATGCGCGCGATGACGGCGGCGACGGAAGCTGGCGCGATCATTATGCCGCCGGTTCCAGCCTTTTACGCCAAGCCAGAAACGCTTGATGACATGGTGAACCATTCCATCGGTCGTGCGCTTGACCTATTCGATATTGATACCGGCCGCGTGCAGCGTTGGGGCGAGGATGTCGGGCGGCGGAACTAGTTCGCCTATTTTCGGATACGCTTCATCACCCAAGCCAACATCAGCCTGAGCCCGATCCCGAAGCGGGTTTCAAACTCTTCATAATGGAAACGGGGTTTCGGCAGTCCAAGCGCCTGGAAATCACGCTGCAAGGCTTCCCGTATCGGCTTTGGCCCACAGAATGATGTGGATGCTGAAGATATCTGGTCGCCGGCAGCCTCTGCTACCTTAGCAGCTGTTAGGCGTGCGTCTTGGCCGGATTCCACAAGCACCAGATTAAAGTTCGAATTCGCGGCGGGAATGGCTTCGGCTGAGTTGAGGTGGGCGGCGCTCTCGCGGGATCTGATGCAGTAGAACAGCCATACCGGCGGCGCATCAGCTTCTAGAGCGTCCGCCCACGCGACAAACGGCGTTATTCCAACACCTGCGTCGATTCAGAACTCCGGGCCGCCATCAGTTTTCCACTGGAAGCGTCCGTATGGCCCTGCGACCTTGGCTTTAACGCCGGGTCGGATAGCGCCGCCGAGGTTATCCGTAAAGTCGCCAAGCGGTTTGATTGTGAAGCGGAGGCGCCCATCTTCCGCCGGTCCTTGGCTGATCGTGAAAGGATGTGGTTCCATATGTCTGCGCGCTGCAAAGCGCACAAAGGCCAACTGGCTGGGCGCTTGGCGCATGCCGCGTCCAAAAGGCTTGAGCGTGACGGCTAAGGCGTCTCCAGCGCGCTTGACCACGTCCACCGCATAGGCATGCGCATTGGCGAGACGGCCAGAATCCAGCAGCGTGTAGATTTATGAGAGAATGCCGATCACACAAAACGCCAGGACATAAAGCCCAGATGGGTCAATAAAGACGAAAGGCTTTAGGATGAAGATGTAGTGAAAGGTGGATTCGGCGTAGAAAACGCCAAGGAAGCCGTGTGTCAACCGCCATAGGTGATAGGGCACGAAGGTCACGATAGTGATGACCAGCAGGCCAAGAATGCCGTAAAGGCTTATCTCGCCGAAGGTTTCCGCGATTTCTGGCAGAAGCATTTCGGCGCCTAGTCCGTCAATATCTGCAACAATCATCTAGTGCATCAGAATGAACGCGAGTGTGCCGATGCCGAACCATTTGTGTAGTGCGTAAATCCGGTCCAGGCCGCCAAAGATGATCTCCAGGAATCGAAACTGGGTCGCGAGAAGCTGCGAGATAGCCATAATGATCAGGGCCGCAGAGCCGAAATACTGGCTCATCACCGCAATCGAGTAATTCTTTCCGGCAAGCGCCAGAAACCAAGGGGGCGGCACGAGCAAAGCCGCTGCGACCACTAGAAGATCTAATGGCCGCGGTGCCATCACCTAGCTTTATAGAGCGCTCGCGACGCTCGGGTTTATTCGTCCCAGACCTTTAGCGGTAATGGCAGTTTATCGAAGGCGCTATCTGGCAAGGGTTGGTCGGGTTGAACCCCTTCCATCTCCAACAGCGACATGACCTGGCGGACATGCTGCGTAGAATGCCAGATGGTGCGTTCCAGCACCTCATGCGCTTGTTGGCCGCCATAATAGGTTTTCATGTCGTCCTGACAGATCGCATCGCCTTCAGATCCGGCCCAGGCTGTAAAGTCCAGCCGCAGCGCTTCGCCGAAGTCGGCAATGTCAGCAGACGTCTGCATATCGTCGGGCGGCGCGGCCACCAAGCGTTCGTAGACGAGTTCTTCGCCTCCGCGACGCGCTTCCAGGAATGCCGCCGGTATCTGGAAGATATGGTGCATCAATACGCGGTAGCTGCGTGGGCGGTTTGGCAGTTCTTTAGCGAGCGCAGATTTCGGCATTTGGCGGACATAGCGAACCGCCGCCTGCCAGATCATATCGCCGCGCGCCACCAATTCGGCTTGTGTCAATTTGGGGCCAACGTCTTCATTGATGCCCAGAAATTCCACAACGTCACGAACATTCTGCGCGAACACAAACTTATCGCCCCTAGAAACAACTGGAACAGACCGCGCGCCAATCGCCTGCAATGCGGCCAGTCCGTCAACATCATTAGCAACGTCTATCGATTTGAACTCAATCCCACGGATCGAGAGGAATTCCTTAATCCTTAAGCAGCTTGTTCAATGAGGCTGCCAAAAGACTGAAATTACTTCAGCCATGTTTTCCTCCTGCAATGTTCGTCTATCATGGGGGCGAACTTCATCAGTTGTCGAGTGAGGAAATTATAATGTCTGAATTGAAACGGAAGCTGCTGGCGCGCGAGTTCGTGTCGGCACCCGGCGTGTTTGACGGGATTTCCGTACGAACGGCGGACCCGATGGGCTTCGATGCGCTGTATATGACCGGGTATGGCACGGTCGCGTCGCACCTGGGACTGCCTGATGCGGGGATCGCAAGCTACAGGGATATGGTCGAGCGGGTGAAAGTGTTTTGCGGCATCGCCAAAACGCCGGTCATCGCAGATGGCGATACGGGCTATGGCGGGCTTATGAATGTTCAGTATACCGTTGAGGGCTATGAGCAGGCGGGCGCTGCCGGTATCCAGCTTGAGGATCAGGAGTTCCCGAAGAAGTGCGGCCATACCCCCATGCGCCGAGTTATTCCACTGGATGACATGATGCGGAAGCTTAAGGTTGCCGTTGCATCCCGTCAGTCTGATGATTTTTTGATCATTGCGCGCACGGACGCCCGCACGGGGCATGGATTGGATGAAGCGATCAAGCGCGGCAAGGCGTTTCAAGAAGCGGGTGCAGATGTCGTTTTCGTCGAAAGCCCGGAGAGCGAGGCGGAGATGCAGCAGATTTGCGCCGAAATCGATGCGCCGTTGCTCGTGAACGTCGTTGAAGGCGGCCGCACGCCGGTGCTGCCGGTCGCGGAATACCAACGCATGGGATACGCCATGGCCATATATCCTGGCTCTGGGTTTCTAGCCATAGGTGCGGCACTTCAAACCGTTTACAGCCAGATATTAGAAACTGGCTCCAGCATCGGCGCGGATGCGCCTTTGGCCAATTTCATGGAGTTTTCAAAGCGTATGGGATTTGAGGCTGTGTGGGATTTTGAGAAGAAATGGGCAGATGATTAACCGCGCTCGTTCATTCGCCCTCTAAACAAATAGCATTATAAAGCGGGCAGACATGAGCGGCATCACATTGACCTAGCTTAAAATTAAGCGTTAACTAAAGTGAAGGCATGAGCGGCGGCTAGCCATGCAAATGAACGCTGCGGATCATGATATTAACACTTTAAACCATCTTTGGGGAGGGGGGAGACACCAATGGCTTTTGCAGGACACGATTTAAACGATTTTATGGACGGCGTGAAAAAGCGCAGTCCTGGCGAAACAGAATTTCACCAAGCGGTGCAGGAAGTCGCAGCGACTATTCTGCCATATATCGCAGACAAGCCTGAATACACGAAGAACATGATCCTGGAACGGATGACTGAGCCCGACCGGATTATCTCCTTCCGCGTGACTTGGCAGGATGACGAGGGCAATGTCCGCGTGAACCGTGGCCATCGTGTTCAGTTCAACAACTCCATAGGTCCTTACAAAGGCGGCATCCGGTTCCATCCTTCCGTTACGCTGTCAGTGCTGAAGTTTCTGGGCTTTGAGCAGACGTTTAAGAACTCCCTCACACAGCTGCCCATGGGCGGCGGCAAAGGCGGCGCGGACTTTAACCCTAAGGGCAAGTCTGACGCTGAAATCATGCGCTTCTGCCAAGCGTTCATGACCGAACTTTCCAAATATATCGGCCCGGACATCGATGTTCCGGCTGGTGATATTGGCGTTGGCGGTCGTGAGATTGGCTTCATGTTCGGCCAGTACAAACGTATGACCAACCGCTTCAACGGCGTGCTGACAGGTAAAGGTCGCGAGTTCGGCGGCTCCCTGATGCGTCCAGAAGCGACCGGCTATGGCGCGGTCTACATGCTGGAAGACATGCTGCACACACGCGGTCTTGAGATTGATGGGCATAAGGCCGTCATCTCCGGTTCCGGTAATGTGGCGACCCATGCGGCGGAAAAAATCATCCACCGCGGCGGGACCGTACTGACACTCTCCGATTCGGGTGGGTTCATCTACGACAAGGATGGCATCACGCTTGAACGCCTCCAGTGGATTAAAGACCTCAAAGAAAAGCGTCGCGGTCGTATTTCCGAATACGCGGACGAGTTTAAAGGCACAGAATTCCACGAGGGGCGGCCCTGGAACGTTGCTTGCGACATGGCATTGCCTTGCGCCACCCAGAACGAGATTAACGCGGATGAAGCTGAAGCACTCGTCAGGAATGGCTGCATCGCCGTATCTGAAGGTGCGAATATGCCGACGACGATTGACGGCATTAACAAGTACCAAGCCGCGAAGATCCTCTACGGACCGTCCAAGGCTGCTAATGCCGGTGGCGTTGCCACGTCCGGCCTCGAGATGAGCCAGAATGCGGCCCACATCTCCTGGAAAGAAGAAGAGCTGTCCAAGCTGCTGCGAGACATCATGAGTAACATTCATGCTGCTTGCGAAGAGTACGGCAAAGAAAGCGACGGCTACATTGACTACATGAAGGGCGCAAACATCGCTGGCTTCCGCAAGGTTGCTGACGCCATGTTGGCCTTCGGCGCGGTTTAAGCTGTAACGGCTGAACACGTTGCGTTGTTCTTCGGCGGCCGGAGTTCGAAAGAGCTCCGGCCGTTTGCTTTTCGGCTTGCTTTTTTTGACGAAGCGGCCACCTTTCCGAATATGAAACAGACTTTCAAAACATCTGCCGCATGCTTGGCGTTGACGCTGGCTGCACCCGCCTTCGCGCACGAAACCTGTCCCGCACCGGGCGAATGGTTCACGCCAGGCGCTGAGGCGCCAACCCGCGCCAGTGCCGCCATCGCGACTTTGGCAACGGCTGATGTCGTGTTGCTGGGTGAGCATCATGGCGACAGGGACATCCATCTTTGGCAGGCTGTGACGGCAGCCGCGATCGCTAGTCAGCGTGGCCCCGTGCAATATGGCTATGAGATGTTTCCGAGGACCTCCCAACCCGCACTCGACGCATGGAGCAGAGGCGAAACCAGCCGCCACGGCTTCCTAGCCTCAGCCGGGTGGACGGACGTTTGGGGCTTCGCCTCTAACGCTTATGATTCAATATTACGCTTGCCGCGCCTGCAAAAAGCGCCTGCTTTCGCGCTGAATGTTGACCGCGCGTTGATCCGACGCGTCGGTAAGGAAGGCTGGGTGGCCGTGCCTGAGGCAGACCGTCTCGGCATTAGCGAGCCGGCGGCGGCATTGCCGGAATACAAAACCAAGCTCGGCGAAATCCTTGGCATGAAAGCCAGCGGGGCCGCGCCGGAATTCAAAGAACGTCACGGGGATGGACACGGCGAAGGCAAAGCCGAAAGCTCTGACAAACCCGACGCTGCAAAGAAATCCCAAATGGCGGAACGCTTTATTGAGGCGCAATTGGTTTGGGACCGGGCGTTCGCAGATGCCATCGCTGCAGCCATGAAGGCCAATCCGGGCCAGCCCGTGATCGCTTTTATGGGTAGAGGGCATGTGGATTATGGCCATGGCGTGAAACACCAGCTGCTCGACCTTGGCGTGACGAATGTCGCGACCGCAATCCCGCTTGATGGCGGCGAAGGCTGCCATTTGGACGCCGACGCAGCGGGGCGCCCACTTGCAGACCTCGTATACGGTCTGCCAGAACGCCACGAAGAGCCACAGCCTGCGCCGCGCCCGAAGATCGGCGTATTCATTGCCAATGCGGAAGGCGGCGGAGCTAGTATCACGCGTGTTTCACCGGACTCGCCTGCTGAGGCAGCAGGCTTCATGGCTGGCGACGTGGTGTCGCTCGCTGCAGGTCAACCTGTCGCCCTCGCGGCAGACCTTGGCGCCGCCATCCGTCGTCACAGCTGGGGCGCATGGCTGCCATTCAGCATCACGCGCAATGGCGAAGCGATGGAGATTCTGGTGAAACTACCAGCATCGTCACCCAAATGAGGCGCTTCGTACTACTGATTACGTCTTTGATTGCAGCTGGCTGGCTGTTTTTTCCTGGAATAGCAACGGCGGAAACGCGTGCTCCGATTGCCCTAAAAGAATCGGTATTCGACCGATTTTGGCTACCTATTTCAATTTCCGTAGACCCGTTGGCTGGCACATTTGAAGGTCAATATGACAGCGAATTGGGTAGTATGGGTTTCGCGAGGGAAGTTCATTCGCTAGATCGCACGAAAGACCCTCTTACCGGATACATTGATGCCTCGGGCGCTTTGGTACCATTGCATCAAGACTGGTTGCCGAAGCTTTCCGAGCAGCAACTTGGTTGGCGATTTGTTGTTCGGACTCCACCTGGCTATTTGGCGGTGCCATTTCCAGGTGGGAATGTCGAACAGACTTTAGACGGGGGTGTCACGACATTTTTCTTTTCGTCTAAACTGGCACCTGCCCCTCTTATCGTCGGTCAGTTCGAGATGGCTGAGCGCGCCGTGAACGGTGTCATGCTCCGCACGTTCTTCACCAAGCAGAATGCACCGCTGGCCGATAGCTATCTGGACGCTACTGGCGAAGCCATCGCCAGCTTGAGCGACCGGATCGCGCCCTATCCTTATGAAGCGTTTTCCGTTGTGGAAAGCCCGCTGCCGGTTGGGATCGGCTATCCCGGCTTCACGCTTGTCTCTGGCCGCATCTTGCCGTTGCCATTCATGCGCGGACGCTCGCTTTGGCATGAAATCGCCCATGTCTGGTGGGGCAATGGCGTATTCGTGGATTATGAGCGAGGCAATTGGGCAGAAGGCTTTGCCACGTTTTTCGCCGATTACGCGCTGGCCCAAGCCTCCGACAAAGGTCGCGAACACCGCTACGACTGGCTGCTCGAATATGATGCGCTACCGCGTTCTGCCGACTACCCGCTCCGCCAATTCGTCACGAAAAGCCACGGCCAATCTCAGGCGATTGGTTATGGCAAAGCAGCGATGGTTTTGGTCATGCTGCGGGAGAAAATTGGCTTGCAGGCATTCGATGCTGGTGTGAAGCGCTTCTGGCAGGTGAACAAGTTCAAAACTGCCAGTTGGACAGAGATTGAGGCGGCGTTTCAAGCAGAAACGCCCGTGCCTCTTGGACCGTTCTTCCGACGCTGGCTGGATGAGCCAGGCGCATCGCCTGCCAATTCCGCTGACACGGATTTCCTAGTCTTTCGCAACCTGTTGCCAAACGAACGCATCCAAACGCTCCGCAATCTCTCAAGTGCCGCAGCAGTCACAATTGAAGCACTGCCTGGTGCGCCAGCATCCACGGACATTGGCAAACTGAACGCTCCGGACGGTTTGCCTGTGTTAGTCGGCTCGCGCTTCGCATTGCAGGATCGTGTCCCCAAGATGCCGCCTGCCGGTGTCGCCGCGATATGGGCGACGCAGGACAATCAGGGCCGAGACGTCATCGCCATCCATGCGCCGGACGACCGCACATTGGCCAGCCTTGTCGCTAGATCACGGCATTATGGACGCTGGTCCTGGTTGGTCATGCAGGAGTCAGGGCGGCCGCAACGTGGGCGGTGGGAGATTGGCGGTTAGGGTGTGATGGACCCGCAGGTGCCCCCTTACCCTGCCCTCTCCCCCCGTTGGGGGGCGAGGGTTCTAAAAGGAAACAACGCGGACTTCGTGAGGGTCCCCTCGCCCTCCATAGGGGGGACAGGGATCAGGGTGAGGGGGTGACTGCGGAATTAGTACAGCTCCCACTATCGCCCCTATCCCCGTTTCGCCGGCACGGCATCCGCAAACGTATGTTCTTTCGCGGGGAAAGCCCGTGTCCGTACATCAGCCGCATATTGGGCAATGGCGTCATCTGCTGCGGTGCCAAGCTCGGCATAGATTTTGGCGAACTTCGGCCGGAAATCTGGGAACATGCCCAGGATATCGTCCACTACCAGAATTTGGCCGTCGCAGGCCGGTGATGCGCCGATGCCAATGGTGACGGCAGGTGTTTCCTGAGTGATGCGGCGAGCGATGCTTTCTGTCGATTTCTCTACCACGATGCCCCATGCGCCTGCATCACTGAGCGCGCGTGCGTCTTCCGAAAGCCGGTCAGCGTCCCCACCGCGCCCCTGGACCTTATAACCGCCAAGCGCATTCACGGATTGTGGCGTCAGGCCAATATGCGCGAGTACTGGAATGCCGCGTGCCGCTAAGAATGCGACCGTCTCAGCTATATGTGCGCCGCCCTCCAGCTTCACAGACCCACAGCCGGTCTCTGCCATGATCCGTGCGGCGTTACGGAATGCTTGCTCTGGCGATTCCTCATAAGTGCCAAATGGCATGTCGATCACGATCAAAGATCGCTCGGAATGATCTACGACGGCGCGGCCATGGGCGATCATCATGTCCATGGTGACTCCGACGGTGGAGGGCATGCCGTAAATCGTCATGCCCAGCGAGTCGCCCACAAGGATGAAATCACAATGGCGATCCACCAATGAGGCGATGGGGGCGGTATAGGCCGTCAGGCTGGCGATCGCGGTTTTCCCCTTCATCGCTTGAATGGCGGGCGCTGTCAGTCGGTGGGTCGGCGTTTGCTTGCTCATCTCTCAGCTCACATTGCGGTGCGATAAGACTGGCGCTTATGGGCTTGCGGTCTATGTTCCAAGCCAAGCATCCAGCCAAGAGAAAGCATAATCCAATGATCCAAGGCCTGCACCACGCTGCATATCGCTGCGAAAACTCCGAAGAAACGCGGAAGTTCTATGAAGAATTTCTGGAGCTACCGCTCGCCCGTGCGCTCAAAATCAACATGACCAAATCTGGCCGTGATGCTGCGGTGCTGCATACGTTTTATCAAATGGGCGACGGGTCTTTCCTGGCCTTCTTCGAAGAGCCGGGGGAAGCATTCGACTTCAAAACGCAACGCGACTTTGACCTGCACTTAGCGCTTGAAGTGGATCACGACACGCTTCACCGGATGTTGGCGAAGGGCAAAGCTGCTGGCGTTGAAACGCGTGGTCCTTCTGATCACGAATTCATCGATTCGATCTATTTCCGCGACCCGAACGGCTATGTGATTGAGCTGACGGCTGTCAAAGCTGGCGGTCCCGGCAAGGCATCTGAAGCGCGGACCATTCTGGCTAACTGGACGGCGGACCAGCACGGCTGATAATCCTGGCGGATACCGTGTTGTTAAAGGAATGCCGCCATGCGCGCCGTCGTCGCCGAACAGGTCTCTAAACCTGAAGACCTGACTATTATTGAGCTGCCGGAACCAATTCCTGGCCCAGGCCAGATCAGGATTGACGTGAAGGCGACGGCGCTGAATTTCGCCGATACGCTGATCATCGGCCATAAATACCAGGTGCGCCCGGACTTTCCCTTCAGCCCCGGATTCGAAGTGGCTGGCGATGTATCGGCGGTTGGATCAGGGGTTACGGATTTCAAACCGGGCGACCGCGTCATCGCTACTATGGATTACGGCGCTTATCGCGAGCAGGTGATCGTCGAGGATTATCTGGCCCATCCATTCCCCGACGCTATGGACTATGTAACTGCAGCCTCATTCCCTGTGGCCTACGGCACGAGCTATGTCGGCCTGCTGCGCCGCAGCCATATCGCACCTGGTGAGACAGTGCTGGTGCATGGCGCTGCTGGCGGGGTTGGGCTGACAGCGGTTGAAATTGCGAAGGCAGCGGGCGCGCAGGTGATCGCCACGGCGGGTTCCGACGAGAAAACCGCCATCGCCAAAGCCCATGGTGCCGACCATGTCATCAACTACACGACCGGGCCGATCCGGGACCGAGTGAAAGAACTCACCGGCGGTAATGGCGCTGACGTCATTTATGATCCCGTTGGCGGCGATATATTCGATCAGTCCTTGCGCTGTATAAACTGGGGTGGGCGCATTCTGATAATCGGTTTTGCTGCGGGTCGTATTCCAGAAATCCCAGCGAACATGCTGCTGGTCAAAAGCTGTTCCGCTATCGGCGTCTTCTGGTCCTCACACCGTCGCCGGGAACCGGAATCGCTGCGTCAGGACTACAAGCAGCTCTTTGATTGGTGGGGCGAAGGCAAGCTCAAGCCATTGGTGGGGGCCACATATTCACTGGATCAAGCTGGTGTGGCGATGACTGCATTGCTGTCTCGCAAAGTCGCGGGCAAGATTGTGCTTGAAGTTTAATTCCAAGGAACAATGAGCGATGAAAATCGGCATTATCGGCGCGGGTGCGATGGGCTCTGTTTATGCAGGCCTGATGGCGGATTCTGGCCATGAAGTTTGGATGTTCGACAATTGGGCAGAGCATGTCGCCGCCATTAACGCCAATGGCCTGAAGGTCGAAGGTGCATCTGGCGACCGGGTGGCGAAACCCCATGCAACGTCAAATGCGGCGGATGCAGGCGTTGTGGAACTGGCCATTGTCGCAACCAAGGCGATGCAGACCAAAGCCGCGGTTGAAGCGGCGGCACCCATGTTGGGGCCTGATACAGCCGTGCTTACGCTTCAGAATGGCCTCGGCAATGCTGAGCGCATTCAGGAACTTGTGGACCCGAAAAACGTACTTTGCGGCATCGCTGGCGGGTTCGGTGCCTCCATGGTTGGGCCGGGGCATGTGCATCATAACGGCATGGAAGCCATCAACATGGCGGAAGCTGCAGGCGGGCTGAGCGACCGGGTGGAAAATGTTGCGACTGCATGGCGGGACAGTGGATTCAAAGTCGGCGTTTATGAAGATATCTGGCCGGTCGTATGGTCAAAGTTGATGGCGAATATCGCCGTGTCCGCGACATGCTCGCTCACAGGCATGCGGGTTGGGCAGATCATACAGAACGAATGGGCCTGGGGCCTCAGCATGGATTGCGTGCGCGAAGCGGCGGCCTGTGCCGAGGCTAAAGGCATCAAGCTACTTTATGATGATCCCATCGCCTGGGTGCATGATTTCACCACCAAGATTCCAAACGCCCGTCCGTCGATGTACCTTGATACACAGGCGGGCCGCGTTTCAGAAATTGGCTCAATCCATGGCGGTGTCGTGGATGAGGGCACCAAGCTTGGCGTTCCGACGCCCACATGTGCCTTCATGGTGCGTGCGGTAACCGCACTGCAGGAGAAGAACCGCATGCATGGTGCGGGAAGCGCGTATCAGGCGCTTTAGTGGGCTTATGGGAATCCTCGCCCCCCATAGGGGGAGAGGGGAAGCCTGCAAATTCGAAGGAGACAGCTACCGCAACGGATTTCTCTAACCCGAGTGATCCACCCTCTCCCAGATCCCTCCCTCTCTTGTAGAGGGCGAGGTGACCCTCACATAGGCCGCGCCTGAGAATTCGCATTCGGTGAGTAGCATTTCCCACATGCACTGTCATATAAATGCAACATAACTGTAATACTGGTGACGTGGGTCGCGCTTAGAAAAACGCTGACCCAAACACTTAAGTGCGCGGGTGACGCAAATTTAACATTTCCCAAAAAGGATAAAAGTAATGTTAAAACAAATCCTTGCAGCATCCGCACTGGCCGCTGTCACAGTTACGGCTGGCGCGGCGCAAGCCCGTGATCAGATTCGCATTGTCGGTTCCTCCACGGTGTTCCCATTCTCCACAGCGGTCGCAGAAACCTTTGGCCGTACCTCTGGCTTCAAAACGCCAGTTGTTGAAAGCACGGGTTCTGGCGGAGGCTTGAAGCTGTTCTGCTCTGGCGTCGGCGTCGGCCACCCGGATATGACCAACGCGTCCCGCCGCATCAAGCAATCCGAAGTCCAGAAATGCGCTGCAAACGGCATCACCGAAATCACCGAAGTCAAAATCGGTTATGACGGCATCGCGTTCGGCTCCTCCAAAGCTGGTCCGGACATGGCGCTGACGAAAAAGCAGATGTTCACTGCGCTGGCCAAAATGGTTCCGGTTGCCGGCGTCCTTGTGCCCAATCCTTACACCATGTGGAACCAGATCGATCCAAGCCTTCCGGCAATCAAGATCGAAGTGCTTGGTCCGCCGCCGACATCCGGCACTCGTGACGCGTTCGTGGAATTAGTGATGCGCAAAGGCGCTGCAGCTTATCCTGCGCTGAAGAAGATCAAGAAGCAGAAGAAACTCTTCCGCGGCCATGCCGATGCGATGCGTGAAGACGGCGCGTTCATTGAAGCTGGCGAAAACGACAACCTGATCGTTCAGAAGCTGGAAGCTAACCCGAACGCTTTCGGCATCTTCGGTTTCTCCTTCCTTGACCAAAACGCCGACAAGATCAAAGGCGCGAGGGTTGAGGGCGTATTGCCGACTTTTGAAAACATCGCAGACGGTTCCTACGGTGTCTCCCGCTCGCTCTACTTCTACGTCAAGAAAGCCCATGTCGGCGTCGTGCCGGGTATGCAGGAATACGTAGCTGAGTTCGTGAGTGACAAAGCATACGGCGACGAAGGTTACCTGACGGACAAGGGCTTGATTCCGCTGCCGAAAGAAGCCCGTGAAGCCATGACCGAGCAAGCGAACGGCCTTGCGCCGCTCAACATGTAATCGGGCCTGGTTCTAGAATAATACGCCCCAAGGATTGGTGAGTTTGCAACAATGCAAGTCTGGCTGATCCTTGGGGTAATTCTAATGCTAGTCTCTTATGGCTATCAGAGGGGCAGGGGCAGGGCGCTTGCGTCTGTCAGCGGCGACCCCTCAAAGCTCCATTCCTTGCCTTCATACCATGGCGCTTATGTTGCGCTTTGTGCGGCCATTCCGGCGATGATCGCTTGCGTCATCTGGCTGAGCGCCGAGCATCAAATTATTGAGATGCTCGTTATCAGCGGCCTTGCAGCGGATAGCCAAGCTTTGCAGCCGCAGCGGCTGGCGCTGCTGATGGGCGATATCCGAAATCTCGCAAGCGGCGATATTGTCCGCGCTGATCCTTCGCCTGAATTGCAAGCTGCGGCGGCGCGTTACGCCGAACTGGCCCAAGTTTCTCTCTATGCCAAGCTTGCTGTGATCGCTGCACTGTCGGCGATCTGCCTATTTTTCGCAAAGAAGCGCATCGCCAGCCAATTCCGCGCGCGAAACCGGGTTGAGCAGATCGCTCGCTACATCATGATCGCAGCCTCTGTAATCGCAATATTGACGACGATAGGCCTGGTGCTGTCGCTGCTATTCGAGGCTTGGCGCTTCTTCTTGCGGGTTCCTTTGCAAGACTTTCTGTTCGGTACGCATTGGAGCCCGCAAACTGCTATTCGCGCCGATCAGGTGGGTGCTAGCGGCAGCTTTGGTGCCATCCCAATCTTTGCCGGTACGCTTTTGATCACATTGATCGCCATGATGATCGCTGTGCCGCTTGGGATCTTCTCGGCGATCTATATGTCGGAATATGCTAGCACCAGGGCGCGCGGCGCGATCAAGCCGTTGCTGGAAGTGCTGGCAGGCGTGCCGACGGTCGTCTACGGCCTTTTCGCGGCGCTGACTGTCGGGCCTTATATTCGAGGATTCGGCGAAAGCTTCGGGATAGATGCCAGTTCAGAATCGGCGCTCGCTGCCGGGTTGGTGATGGGTGTGATGATCATTCCGTTTGTTTCTTCCCTCTCAGATGATGTTATCAACGCTGTGCCGCAAGCACTGCGCGACGGCTCCTATGCGCTTGGTGCCACACAGTCCGAAACGATCCGGAGGGTGGTCTTGCCAGCCGCACTGCCAGGCATTGTTGGCGCCGTGTTACTCGCCGTAAGCCGGGCGATTGGGGAGACCATGATCGTCGTGATGGCGGCGGGACTTGCTGCCAATCTGACGGCAAACCCCTTTGAAGCCGTCACGACCGTCACTGTGCAGATCGTGACATTGCTGGTTGGCGATCAGGAATTTGACAGCTCAAAGACGCTTGCTGCATTCGCACTCGGCCTTGTGCTGTTCTTCGTGACGCTGGCTCTGAACATTATCGCCCTCAAAGTGGTGCGGAAATATCGAGAAAAATATGACTGATCGCGAACACAACACGGGCATCGCCGTGGATGCGGCAGAGGTCAAACACGCGCGCAAACGCTACCGTGCCGAACGCCGGTTCCGCATGTATGGCATGGCCGCTATTGCAGCGGCGGCGGGCATGTTGGCGCTGCTGGTTATCTCCATCGTGGCGACGGGATGGACGGCTTTTTACCAGCACAGCATCGCGCTGGATGTGACGTTTGAGGCCAAAGTCATTGATCCTAAGGGCGGCCGGGACCCATCGGTATTGGCGCGGGCGGACTATCGCAAACTCGCGCGGGCCTCATTGCGCGAACTGTTCCCCGATGTGAAAAAGCGGGGCGATAAGCGGAAGCTCTATGGCTTGCTCAGCATTGGCGTTGATCAACAATTGGCCGAACTGGTTGCAGCAGACCCAAGCCTGATTGGTCAAACGCGACGGGTTGAAATCTACGCGTCTGACGATGTCGACAGCTTCCTCAAAGGCTTCATTGACCGTGAAGCGCCAGAATCTGACCGGCGCGTCAAAGATAAAGAAATCGCATGGCTGGATAAACTGGACGCCGATGGTGCGATTACGTCAGACTTGAACCTCCAGTTTTGGACAAAAGGCGATAGTCGGGAGCCTGAACTTGCAGGCTTCTGGGGGGCTATGGTCGGCTCATTCTTCACGCTGCTGGTGACACTCGTGCTGAGTTTTCCAGTTGGTGTTCTGGCAGCGACATATTTAGAGGAATTCGCGCCCAAGAACCGCTGGACGGACATTATTGAGGTCAATATCAATAATCTGGCGGCAGTCCCATCCATAGTGTTTGGTCTGTTGGGGCTGGCGGTTTTCCTGAACTTCTTTGGCCTTCCGCGCTCTGCCCCGTTGGTTGGCGGCATGGTGTTGGCGTTGATGACCTTGCCGACGATCATCATCGCCTCGCGTTCAGCCCTGAAAGCAGTGCCGCCGTCTATTCGTGAGGCCGCATTCGGCGTTGGCGCGTCAGAACTTCAGGTGGTTACGCATCATGTGGTACCGCTGGCGCTTCCTGGAATCTTAACTGGTGCCATTATCGGCATGGCCCGTGCGCTTGGTGAAACGGCACCGCTGCTCATGATAGGCATGGTCGCATTCATCGTTGATATTCCGGGCTCGTTCACTGACCCAGCGACGGTCATGCCGGTGCAGATTTACCTTTGGGCAGACAGCCCGGAACGCGCGTTCGTAGCGCGCACCAGCGCCGGTGTTATGGCGCTCCTCGGATTCCTCATGCTGATGAACGCGCTCGCCGTGATCTTGCGGAAGCGGTTCGAGCGGCGGTGGTAAGGACGAAGTAGATGTTAGATAGCGAAACCAATTCAGCGACGGTTGCGGATCCAAAGGTCGTGTGCCGCGATGTATCCGTATCCTACAGCGGGAAGCAAGCGCTGTTTGATATCGACCTGGATATCGGCAGCAATCAGGTGACCTCTCTGATCGGCCCATCCGGCTGCGGCAAGTCCACGTTCCTGCGCTGCATGAACCGGATGAACGATGTGATCGACGGCTGTGTCGTTACCGGTTCCATTAGCGTAGATGGCGTCGAAATCCTCGACGATGAGATTGATGCGGTGCAGTTGCGCCGCCGCGTCGGCATGGTGTTCCAGAAGCCGAACCCATTCCCAAAGTCCATCTATGACAATATCGCCTACGGCCCCCGCATCCACGGCCTGGTTCGCGGCAAGGATGAGCTGGATGAGGTTGTGCAGACCAGTCTGGAACGGGCAGGCCTCTGGGAAGAGGTGAAGGACCGTTTGCTTCAACCCGGCACCGGTCTGTCTGGCGGTCAGCAGCAACGGCTTTGCATTGCGCGGGCCATCGCCGTCCGTCCAGATGCGATCCTGATGGATGAGCCGTGCTCAGCCCTTGACCCAATTGCGACAGCGCGGGTGGAGGAGCTGATTGACGAACTTAAGCGTTCCTACAGCATCGTTATCGTCACCCATTCAATGCAGCAGGCGGCGCGTGTGTCCCAGCGCACAGCTTTCTTCCATTTGGGTATCGTGGTGGAAGTTGGCGAGACTGAGCAAATCTTCACCAATCCCCGGGACGAGCGCACCCAAGGCTACATCACTGGCCGTTACGGCTGAGCGATAGGAGCATTCAGATGCCTAATTCAGACGCACATATCGTCCGCTCATACTCAGAGGAGCTTCAGAATATCTCCGCCCTGGTCGCGAAAATGGGCGGTCTTGCTGAAACGATTCTGACGGATGCGATTACGGCGCTCGTCAAACGGAACGCGGACCTCTCCACCCAAGCGATCCAGGCCGATAAGCGTGTCGATAGCCTCGATGCTGAAATCGAGCATCAGGTGGTGCGGACTTTGGCGTTGCGCCAACCGATGGCGGTTGATCTGCGCTCAATCATCTCTGCGCTTAAAATCGCGCAGTCCCTGGAGCGCATCGCGGACCATGCGAAGAATGGCGCGAAGCGGGCGCTGGCCATCAACCAGTCGCCGCCAATGGATGCAACGCGCGGGATCGTGCGGCTTTCGGATGTCGCGCGGGAGATGCTGCGCAGCGTGCTCGATGCCTATGTGAACAGCGATGCGGAAGGTGCCGTCAAAGTCCGGGACCGGGATGAAGATCTGGACGTGCTGTATGATGGCTATTTCCGCGAATGCCTGACCTACATGATGGAAGACAACCGCAATATCACCGCCGCCACGCATCTTTTGTTTATCGCCAAGAACATTGAGCGGATCGGGGATCACTGCACAAATATTGCCGAAAATGTCTACTACATGCAGACCGGCGAACGCTTGAGCACGGCTCGTCCCAAGGGCGAAGACGCTATGGGTTTGAAAGCGGAATAACGGATCATGCAGCCCTACATACTGATTGTTGAGGATGAGCCCGATATCGTCGAGTTGCTGAAATACAATTTGGAAGCAGCAGACTACGAAGTCGGTATCGCACGCGATGGTGATGAGGCGGAAATCAGCGTCGCCGAGCGCCAGCCGGATGCGATGCTGCTGGATTGGATGCTGCCCGGCGTATCGGGGATCGAGCTTTGCCGACGGATTAGGCGGAGGCACGAGACGCGCATGCTGCCGATCATCATGCTGACAGCCCGTGGTGATGAGACGGATCGATTGCGCGGCCTAGATTCTGGTGCTGATGATTATGTGACCAAGCCGTTCTCGCCAGCGGAAGTCATCGCCCGCCTTCGTGCTGTGCTTCGTCGCGCACTTCCGTCTACGGCGGTTGAGACCCTTGAATACGAGGACATCACCCTCGATCTGGCAGGGCACCGGGTCGAGCGGGCAGGGCGGAGCATTCACCTAGGCCCTACGGAATTCCGGTTGCTCCGTCATTTGATGGAACATCCGGGGCGCGTTTATTCCCGCGAGCAATTGCTGGATGCGGTGTGGGGCCGGGATATCTACGTTGAAGCGCGGACAGTTGATGTGCATGTCCGCCGCCTCCGTAAGGCTTTAAACGAAGGCGATGCGACGGATTTGATCCGTACAGTGCGGTCAGCTGGATACGCGCTCGACAAAGCTGGCTGACAGCGCACGGCGCGCGCGTTACAACAGGGCTCCACTCGATATTTGGAGCTGACTAAAATGGCTGAAGCCGCTGCCGAAATCCCTGAAGACATTCGCAAAATGTCGTTCGAAGACGCGCTGGCGGAGCTTGAAGGCATCGTTCAGCGCCTGGAGCAAGGTAAGGGTGCGCTTGAAGATTCCATCCATGCCTATGAACGCGGCTCCGCGCTGCGCCGCCATTGCGACGCTAAGCTGGCTGATGCCAAAGCGCGCGTAGAACGGATTGCAATCTCTGGCGGGCAAGCGTCAACGACGCCTTTTGATGTTGAATAGGGTGCAGCGCGTGGATTGCATTTGGGATTCTGATGGGTCGAACGCCCCCCTCACCCTGATCCCTCTCCTCCCTTTGGGGGGCGCGCGCGGCTTTCCCAAGCTCGACGCATTGGCGCTAACCCAATGAGTGGCCCTCTCCAAGCCGCACTCGCTGAAATCGCGGGTGACACCAATGAGTTGCTGGCAGAACTTCTCCCAGACCCGGCGCCGCTTGGCGAAGAACGGAAACTGGTTGAGGCGATGCGCTATGCCGTGCTCGGCCCCGGCAAGCGCTTCCGGCCATTCTTGACCGTCGCTGCAGCCGCTACGACCGGCGGAGATCATACCCGTGCGCTCCATGCGGGTGCCGCGATTGAATGCCTGCATGCCTACAGCCTCGTCCATGATGACCTTCCCGCGATGGATGACGATCACATGCGCCGTGGCCGTCCGACCGTTCACAAAGAATATGACGAAGCCACGGCCATTCTGGCCGGTGACGCATTGCAGACAGAAGCTTTCCGCATTCTCGCCATGCCAGAAACTCATCCTGACGCCAATGTGCGCCTGGAACTGACCCGCGGCCTTGCCGTTGCTTCTGGAGCGCACGGTATGTGCGGCGGCCAGGCGCTTGATCTGGCGGCAGAAGGTGAGGCCAGCGATATGGCGAGCGACATGGGCTGGGCGATCAGAATGCAGCGCTTGAAGACGGGCGCGCTTATTTCATTCGCTTGTGAGGCTGGCGCTATTCTTGGCCAAGCCAATGGGCAAGCACGGGCCGCGCTTTATGGCTACGGCATGGACATCGGGCTGGCTTTTCAAATCGCTGATGATTTGCTGGACCTTGAAGGTGATGAAGCGCAAGTCGGTAAGCGTCTTGCTAAGGATGCTGAGGCTGGCAAAGCCACGCTGCCCGGTGCCATGGGTATTCCGGAAGCCCGGCTTTATGCCGAGACGCTTGTGCGTCAGGCAGTTGCGAAGCTTGACTGCTTCGGATCGAGCGCCAACCTCTTGCGTGACGCAGCGCGCTTTTCGCTTCAGCGTCAAAGTTAGGAAGGGACAGTTATATGACCCGCCGCCCGACCCCACTGCTAGATCGCATCCGTGATCCTGCTGATCTTCGCCAGATGCCGGAAACAGACCTGATTCGCTTGGCTGACGAACTCCGCTGGGACACGATTGAAAGCGTTGCCGAAACCGGGGGCCATCTGGGCGCTTCGCTTGGCGTCGTCGAACTGACAGTCGCTCTGCATTACGTTTTCGATACGCCCCATGATCGGCTGATCTGGGATGTTGGCCACCAATGCTATCCGCATAAAATCCTGACAGGCCGCCGTGACCGCATGGGCACGCTCCGCCAAGGCGGCGGTATTTCCGGATTCACCAAGCGGAGCGAGAGCGAATACGATCCGTTTGGGGCCGCGCATTCCTCAACATCAATCTCTGCCGGGCTTGGTATGGCGACGGCGGCGCATTTGATGGGCAAGGACAACCGCGCCATCGCCGTGATTGGCGACGGCGCGATGACGGCTGGCATGGCCTATGAAGCCATGAACAATGCAGGCGCGTCTGGATTGCCGCTAGTCGTGATCCTGAATGACAACGATATGTCGATTGCCCCTCCCGTGGGTGCGCTATCGGGCTATCTATCCAGGCTTGCATCCTCCAAGCCCTATTCCAGCCTGCGCAGCATTGCGAAAGATGTGGCGAAGCTTTTCCCGAAGCCATTCGAGGAAGCCGCACGGCGTGCTGAGGAATTGGCGCGCGGCATTGTCGGCGGCGGCGAGCTATTCCGGGCATTGGGCTTCTACTATGTAGGTCCCATCAATGGTCATTCGATTCAGGACTTGGTGCCAATCCTTCAGCACCTGAAATCTCAAACCCATGGCGACCGGCCTGTGTTGCTGCATGTGGTGACGGAAAAGGGCAAAGGCTACCGCCCGGCTGAAAAATCCGCCGATAAATATCATGGCGTTTCCCAGTTCAATGTGGAGACGGGCGAGCAAGCGAAAGGCACGCCGAAAGCACCGAGCTATACGAACGTATTCGCCGATACGCTGATCAAGCTGAAAGAACGCGACCCGCGGGTCGTCTCAGTGACTGCCGCCATGCCCTCCGGCACTGGCCTAGATAAAGTTGGGAAGCGTTTTCCGGAACGCACGTTTGATGTCGGCATTGCGGAACAGCACGGCGTGACCTTCGCCGCTGGCATGGCGACGGAAGGGATGCGGCCCTTCGTTGCGATCTATTCCACATTCCTCCAACGCGCCTATGACCAGATCGTCCATGACGTCGCGATCCAAAGTTTGCCGGTGCGATTCGCGCTGGACCGGGCGGGCTATGTCGGCGCCGATGGTTCAACCCATTGTGGCGCGTTTGATGTGGCATACCTTGGCTGCTTGCCGAACTTTGTGCTGATGGCGCCGTCAGATGAGGCGGAGCTTGTGCGCATGGTGGCGACATCTGCCCAGATTGATGACCGCCCATCCGCTATCCGTTTCCCGCGCGGCGAGGGCACGGGCGTGGCAATTCCGGATATCACGGAAACGCTGGAAATCGGTAAAGGTCGGATCGTCCGCGAAGGTGGCCCCGTCGCGATACTGAGCTTCGGCGCGCCGCTGACCAATGCATTGGCGGCTGCCGATATTCTGGCCGAACGCGGATTGCAGGCTGCGGTTGCTGACGCACGCTTCGCCAAGCCATTAGACATGGCTTTGATCCGTGGTCTCGCCCGTAATCACAAGGCGCTCATCACAGTTGAGGAAGGTTCAACTGGTGGATTTGGCGCGCTCGTGCTGCATGCGTTGGCGGATGAAGGATTGCTGGACGGAGCGCTGGCGGTGCGTACGCTCACCATGCCAGATGCATTCCTGGAGCAGGACAAGCCTGCGGTCCAAGTGGCGCAAGCAGGCCTCGACGCCAAGTCAATTGCGAACGCAGCTCTCGATGCGATAGCCGCGCGGGCGGATGGTGCGCCTGCCGTTCGTAAAGGCAACTAAGTAAGCAGGCAGCCTGTTCGCCAATTTATACTATTTTCACGATAGTCGGACATACTTCGATAAGGATCATAAGGTTCTAAAATCTTAGATGTCTCGAACCGTCTGGGGCTATTCCCTTTGGCGCTTCTGCAAGCTGACGCCCTATGTCAATTATGAAGGGTGTCGTGACGTGAGGGTGCAATGCGATCTGTCACGCTGGACGCGGGAGAGGCGCTTTACCGCGAAGGCGAGGCCAGCGACTCTGTCTATTATGTGGAAACGGGCGAAGTGTCCGTCAGCGTTCACAAGAACGGCAAGAGCACGATCTTGGCGAAGCGTGGGCCAAGCGATAAAATTGGTGAAATGGGCGTTATCAGGACCTCGCCACGGTCTGCCACGATAACGGCCATCAAAGAATCCACTTTTGTGAGAATCCCTGCAGATGAATTTCTGAAGGCCTTTGGGCATCGCGAAGGTATTGGCATGAAACTGCTCATGCTGCTTTGCGACCGGCTTGCGGAAAGTGACGCTCGGTATGCGTCGATGAGTTCAGGCGCGTCTGCCGCCAATGTGCAGCGCGCCAAGGTGAAAGTCCCGAAGCCCCAGCGGATTATCAAATCAACCCAGCCGATCACTCTATTCGGCGATAGCCCCCAGACAATTGCCCAGATTGGCAAACGCGGCATGACTATCCGCACCATGCGGTTTCCGATTGGCCTGGCGGGTAAGATTATTGATCGCAGTAATCGTGACCGCCTCTCGCTCCAGCTCACTGGCGAAAATGTGCAGTTGAGCCGTACTCATTTCAGAATCCAAGTCAGTAGGCGCAAAACCTTGGTCATCCGAGACATGCACAGCTTGTTCGGCTGTCGGGTCAACGGCAAGCTGATCATTCCAAATGGTAAGTTTGATTACCTACCTGTGATTCCTGTCAAAGGTGGCGACAATGAAATTGTTGCAGGAGGTCAATCCTCATCCGCGCGATTTATCCTGCATTGGCAGCGCCCGGAGCCAAAATTGACCTTTATCGAGGACCAGATTAAGCCAAACGGATCTGTAATGCTTTAGTTTCAGCGCAAATAGCCGCGCGCACGCTCATGGTGCACTATGCCGGCTCCTGAGTTGACTATCGGAGCGCCTCGCTATGGCTGAAGTCCAATTCGCGTCGAAAGATGCCCTTGGTTACCGCATGAAGTTTGGTGTTATTGCGCCATCGACCAACACCATCGTGCAGCCAGAATTCGGCTGGATGACGCCCAAGGGCGTTACCAATCACTTCAGCCGCATTCACATCCCCGACGATCCCCTTGGCTCCGACGCTAACTTTGAGGAGCTGATGGTCCGTATCCGTGCGGAACTCATGCAGGCCGTTGATCGGGTGATGACGGCTAGGCCGGGTGCCATTGTCATGGGCATGTCCTCCGAAACCTTTTGGGGCGGCCTCGCTGGTTCTATGGAGTTGAAAGCCAAGCTTGAAGCGCGGGCGGATGGTTTGCCGGTCGCAATGGGGTCTGATGCGTCCCAGGCGGCACTTAAGTGCTACGGCGATATCAAACGTATATCCGTCATCACCCCCTATATGCCTGTGGGCGATGGTGAGGTGCGCAAGTTCTTTGGCGACTGCGGGTTTGAGGTGATGGCGGTCACTGGCCTGAAATGCCCAAGCCCGACGGCTATCGCCCATGTGGATGCCAAAATATTGCGAGACGCAGTGAATGAGGTGAATGACCCGCAGGTTGAGGCGATCCTTCAGGTCGGCACCAATCTGGCATTCGCAAACATCGCGCCAATGGCCGAATTCTGGCTGGATAAACCGGTGCTGGCGATCAACACCGCCACATACTGGCATGCGCTCCGAATGAACGGCATGCAGGACCGAATTCAGGGCTTCGGCTCCTTGCTCGAAGACTATTGATCGTTTGAGGAAGCGCAGAATTTTCTGCGTCCTAGCGCCATAAAATGGCCGTTCTTGCCTCTGATACTGCTGAAATCGACAGCGTTTACGGATGCACTCTATGCGAGCGAGACCTTGGCCGATGCGGGCGCTTTGCACCATTGGGCTGAGTCTTTTCGGTCTATTTGTCGTGCGCGTGGTTTATGGGATTGCGGCTACGGCGTTGAGCCGTATGCTCATGAATGCAAACCTCCAGGAACTTCCCGGCGTCATCCCTGTCGCAATTGTCGACAACGGCGTTCACGTGGACTTTCTAATCCTTATTGCTGGCCTGGATCATGACTGGCGTCGGGTTCTGCCCGTGGGCGCTGTGCCGGACAATGTGGAATGGCTCGGCTTTGGCTGGGGTTCACGGGACTTTTATCTCAATACACCAACGTGGTATAATTTCAGTATTTGGAACGGCGTAAAGGCACTTGCTGGCATTGGGCGAACAACGGTCCGTGTGCAGTTCCGCGAGATATTGCGTGAAGCACCCAATGTCACCGTTATTCGGCTGGACCCTGTCCACTTCGCCTAGCTCCGTCAGGCGGTCACGGCGGCGATGGTGTTGAATGCTAATGGTCGTGCGGCACCTATCCTGCATCCAGGCTTTGGCGATGATCTGTTTCTGGAGGCCCATGGCCGCTACAGCCCTATCCTGACATGCAACGAATGGGCGTCTCGCGTACTGGCGAAAGCTGGGGTTAGAACAGCCTATTGGTCGCCTTTTCCTAATGGCGTCAGTCCGCCTGCTGCGGAGTGAGTAGGGGGTCGCTGGCCTTGAAAGAGGCCCAGCGATAGATTCGGCGCACCTCTCTCAAACTGGATGCAGCAGCTATGGCTATTTCACCTTCACGGACTGGATTTCAGGGCGTTTACCCGATCCTTTATGCGTTTTTTGATGATGCTGGAAAGCTGGACCGGCAAGCGATGCGCGCCCAGGTGAATGGCTGCATTGCAGCGGGCGCTCATGGAATCGCGGTTATGGGTTTGGCGACTGAAGTCGGGAAATTGGATGTGCGCGAACGTCGCCAGATTCTGGAATGGGTCGGTGAGGATGTGGCGGGCCGCGTCCCATTGGCCGTCACTGTCGGTGAGCCGAGCATTGGCGGGCAGATTGAATTTGTGCGGGCAGCGGAAGAAGCGGGTGCTGATTGGTCCATCCTCCAGCCGCCAGCCACCATCGGCGCACCGGAGGCTGAATATGTGCGCTTCTTTGGAAAGGTGGCCGATAAAGCTGGCATCCAGAACGCGCCAGGCTTGATGGCGACGAGCCTGTCCAATGCTGCACTTCGGGATTTGAACGCCCAGCACAGCAATGTCTGCCTGCTGAAAGGTGAGGGGCCAGCGATCTATATCAAGCAGCTGATGGAGGATACGGCGGGTGCCTATGATATTTTCGGCGGCATGGCTGGTATTCAGTTCCCAGATAGTCTGCGGGCGGGCGCTGTCGGCATGATCCCTGCAGCAGACCTGTTTGACCCCCAAATCAAGATATTTGAGCTTTTCCAGAAAGGTCATGCCGCCAGCATCGCCGAGGCTGAGCGCCTGCATCGGGAATTACTGCCGTTGATCGTGTTCATGATGACGTCGGTCGAGAATTTCGTCTGCTATGGCAAGCGCCTGCTGGCGGAACGACTGGGGCTGGGCATTGAAGCTGGTCGTGGCCGCTCCCCCGCCCAACAGCCGACAGATTTCGGCATAGAGGTTATGCGCTATTGGGCCAACTACTTAGGGCCGCTGCCCAAGGGTGAGTAGTTCCCAGTCAACGGATGCCCAACGCTCCGACAAATATAAGGATGATCACAATGCCGAACGGTCCCACCACTCAAGCTTCTTCCCGCGTTGTGCAGCCCGATGCTGGTCAAAGCTTCTGGCAACCTGTTCCGGCTAATGGTCATGTCGAGGTCAAGATTGTGGGTGGGGCAGAAAATGGCATGGCAGAATTTGATTGTGGCATGCAGGAAGTGGCGCCCGGATGCTATGTCCGCGAACACGCCCATGACCGCAATGAGGAGCTGATCTTCGTCCATGAAGGTGAAGGCGAAGCCGTTGTGGATGGCGAGACGCACCCCATGCGCCCCGGCACGACGTTCTATCTCGCCAAGGACAGCCGCCACCTGTTCCGCAACACTGGCGACACGCCCATGCGCTTTTTCTGGACGCTCCTCCCCGGCGGCCTCTCCCCTTTCTTCGAAGCCATCGGCCGCGCCCGCACAGCTGGAGACGCCGCACCCGCGCCATTTCCACGGCCTGATGATGTGGCGGCGATTGAGAAAAATACGGTGTTTGGGAAAGCGAAATAGAAAGCTGCAAATGCTCTCTCACATCACCGTCGGCATCAGGAATTTGGTCCGCGCATTCGCCTTCTACAGACGTATTCTAGCGCCTCTGAACTACGTGCTGAAATTCCACGAGCCTGCGTAAAACTGGGCCAAATGGAAACTGCCGGATGCAGACCGCCCTCTTTTCATCATCAGAGTTCCCGCAGATGGTGCCGCGCCGTCCGCCGGTAAAAGGACCATGACCGCCTTCCATGCCAAGGACCGTGGGACAGTGGATTTAGTGCATGCAGCAGCCTTGAAAGCGGGCGGTCAAGACGAAGGCGCCTCCGGCTTCCGCCCACAATATCACGAGAACTATTACGGCGCATACTTCCGGGACTTGGATGGGAATGAACTATGCGTGGCGTGTCATGAGGCGGCGTAGGTGTTAGTGGCGAAGTTGCCGCCCAATCTTCCCCTGCCACACCGCCAATGCAGGCATGACGCCAAGTTCACGGAACAATCCGATGAGATGTGGCGTTTTTGGTGCGCCGTCTAGCAGTAATGACATCAACCGCGCTAAGCCGCCGATGAAAACAAGCGCTGTTAGCAGCCGGAATCGGTCGGTTTTGATCTGGATGTTGGGGGTCGTCGTATAAAAAGCGATGTCAACGGTTAGAAAGATGCCGGATATGTAGCGGAAGTGGCTGTTGAGGTCTGTAATATCTGCCGGTCCGCCAAAGGCTGCGGGGCCGAGGATGATGCCGGATAGCCCGGCACTTATCGGCACGAGGCCGAGGATGGCGACGCTGATTTGTAACAGGCGCTTGCTCATAGAGCGGCACCAATGGAGCAGTGAGTGAGTTTCAAGCAAGCGGGGATAAAGATTGCGTCCAGGTTCGTTTCGAAGTCGGCGGCGGCAGTGACATCCGTGCTGGTTTTGGCAGGGTGTTCAGGCCCGGATGTCGTAAATTCTCTCGTGCCAGACGCGGGCTATACGATCATAAAAGACTTGGCTTATGGCGAAGGCCCGCGTCGGACTATGGATCTATACGTGCCGGCCGGCGCTAAGGATGGTGCCCCCACCGTAAGTTTCTTCTTTGGCGGCAGTTGGAAGGACGGCTCCAAGGACGATTACAAATTCACCGGCCAGGCGTTGGCGTCGCGTGGATACCAAGTCGCCGTGCCGGATTACCGGTTATATCCGGAAGTGAAATTCCCAGATTTTCTAGTGGATTCAGCCGCTGCCGTCGCATGGACGCTAGAAAATGCTGGCCGTCACGGCGTCGCCCCAGGCCCGGTCTATCTGGCGGGTCATTCTGCGGGCGCATACAATGCCGCGATGCTGACGATAGATGACCGATGGTTAGGCGCACATGATCTCCGCCCCTGTGAAGCGATCGCAGGCACGGTAGGGCTGGCAGGACCGTATGACTTTCTGCCGCTACAATCCGATAGCCTGAGGGCGATCTTCGGCCCAAAAGATCAGCGCGAACGCACCCAGCCGATCAATTACGTAAATGGAGATTCCCCGCCGTTACTGCTGGCAAGCGGTTTGGACGACAGCACCGTATTCCCACGCAATTCCCGTCGCTTGGCTAAAAAGGTGCAGCAGAAGGGCGGCAGTGCTGTAACGCGGTATTATGAGGATATCGGCCATGTCTGGCTGGTCGCCTCGCTCGCCGCGCCCTTCCGTCATTTGGCCCCAGTGCTGGATGATATGGACGGCTTCTTCAAGCAACACCCGAAACCGAGAGGCTGCAATGGCTGACGATTTCCAATCCGCCCCCCTGCCACTCCCGCCCGCGGCACCCGTCACAGCTGGGCAGTTGGCGTTGGCCAATGGTGCCAAGCTCTGGGCATGGGATACAGGCGGGGAGGGCGCTGTTGTTCTGTTAGCGCACCCGGCGTCTGGCAATCATGCATCTTGGGGGTATCAGCAGCCTGTGTTGGCGGCGGCGGGATATCGAGTGATTGGTTATTCCAGGCGGGGATATGCAGGCTCAGATATCGGTCCGGCGGATGATCCAGGCAGTCAGGCCGGCGACATTGCAGCGCTCCTCGATGTGCTGGAGGTTGACCGTGCCCATGTGCTGGGCTCTGCCGCTGGCGGGTCTACAGCACTCGATTTCGCGCTGGCCTATCCAGACCGCACCCGCTCCGCGATCATCGCCTCCAGCCTGATGAGCATTCAGGAGCCGGACTACCAAGCTGCCTCGTCCCGTGCACGCGGCCCCTGGTTCGATGGGTTGCCGGTGGACGCCCGCGAACTCAGCCCCAGCTACCGCGCTGGATGCCCGGATGGCGCGGCTGCGTGGATGGATATCAACGCGCTCAATACGTTAGGCGCCCCGAAGCAGCCACTGATGTCATCGATTATCTGGAAGACGCTCGGCGCCATGACAACGCCGACGCTGCTGCTGACCGGCGACGCGGACCTCTACATGCCGCCCGCAGTCCTCCGTACAATCGCCAAGCGCATGCCCCATGCTGAATGCCGGATCGCCCAAGACGTGGGCCACCCGATATTCTGGGAGCAGTCCGAATGGTTCAACGCGACCATTCTAGATTTTCTGGCGAGGAATCCTGGCTAGAGCAGGCTAAATCAAGCTGGCGGCGCTACGGAAAGCCGCCCGACGACGCCGTGCTTTTCAATCAGTTTTCCAACAAAGCCGGATGCCTTGGTTTCTTCCACAAAATCTCGCAGGAACGCGGCTGCGAGACTGTTGCCTTTGGTTGTGCCGATGGCCTGCTGCACGGCGGAGAATTGGCCATCCAGAATGCGTGCGCCCGGAATGCGCTGCACGTCGTCGGTTAGGCGCGGGCGAAGGCCTGCCAGCACATCAAGCTTTTGATCTTCAAACAGCGCGAATGACGCTTCAATACCCTCAGCGCGGAACAATTCAGCCTGCTTGATGTTGCGGTCGAGCCAGAGGTCGTAGGCACTACGGGCTGATACAGCGATGCGAATGCCAGGCTTGTCGACGTCTGCAATCTGTTGGATCGGGGAATCGCCACGTACCATGTAGGTCGACTGGATTTCGGCGTAGGCGGCCGAAAAGTCTATGGTTTCGGCGCGCTTTGGTTCAGCGCCAATATTGCCGATGTCCCAAATGTTCTTGCCAGCCGTGTCCGCAATCTCGCCGGGCGTTGCCATTGGTATATATTGCACAGGCACCCCAAGCCGCCGGGCGACTTCCGCTGCCATATCAGGGGATACGCCGACGGGACCGCCATTGGCAGCTTTGTCAGTGACGAGGAGGAAATTGCCAAGATTAATGGCGGCGCGAAGAACGCCGGTTGGTGCCAGTTCGGCAACGAGATCAGCTTGGTTCATGGGATTATCCAGACGGTCAGAGAAAGGTTCGGAGGGAGTTTAGCGGGACTCGTCCGGTCGCGCGACATCCCGCAAGCGGTCAATCGCAGCGATGCCAGGGAACAGCCGCATCCATAGTAATGTCACACCGCAAGTTATGACCCCGCCGGCTAGAACCGCCGGCACTACGCCAATTGCCGCCGACATCATTCCGGCCCGGAAATCGCCGAGCTCGTTGGAAGCGTTGATGGACACCGAATTTACCGCACTTACGCGCCCGCGCATAGCGTCCGGCGTCGCGATCTGGGTCAGCGATTGGCGCACATAAACGCTGACCATATCTGCAGCGCCGTAGACCGCGAGGGCCAGTAGTGACAGCCAGAAGACTTCGGACAGGCTGAAAACGATGATCGATAACCCGAACACGCCGAGTGAGGCAAACATTGCGATCCCCATATGCCGGGGTGCCGCCAATTGCGCTAACGCAAGTCCAACAATGAGTGAGCCGACGCCCGGCATGGCCCGCATTAGCCCAAGCCCGTCAGGGCCGACTCTCAGGATGTCCTGGGCATAAATCGTCAAAATCGCCATGACGCCGCCGAAAAGCACCGCCATCAGATCAATTGAGATTGCGCCCAACACGACCTTTGTGCGCCAAATATAGCTGAACCCTGCAGTGATCGAAGCCAAGGTTACGCGTTCTGGCGCAGTCGCAGGATGGCGATGGCGGATCATCAATGCAGTTATGGCGGACATGGCGAACACTGCCAGAATCACCCAATAAACACCGTCTCCCGCATAAGCGATCAGCACTCCAGCTATCGCTGGTCCGCCCAATTGCGCGGCTTTGCTTGAAGACCCGGACCACGCAATGGCATTCGGAAACTGTGCTGCTGGAACAAGTGCCGGCAAGATCGCCTGGGAAGCTGTGTGATAGAACGCCCGCGCCACACCGTGGACGACCAGCAGCGCCAGAATAGCATTCATGCTGGCCGGACCACCTGCCAGCAGCGCCATCAGCGCGGCCGTCACAATCGCGTGGACGGCATTGCTGGTGCTTAGGATAATGCGTCGATCAATCCGGTCAGCCACAATGCCGGCGACCAGAAAAAATAGTAGCGCCGGGGCGAACTGTGCCAGGCCAATATAGCCAATATCCATCGGATTGCCGGTCAGCAGATAGACATACCAAAGCACCGCTGTTGTCAGCGCTTGGAGGCCGAACACATTGCCGGTCCGTGTTGCAACAAACAGCAAGAAATCGCGATTTCTGAGGAGGGGCGTATCGGCCTCAGCCATTAGCTGCGCGGCGTCAACGGATTGCGCTGCATGTCGATGCCCATCCAAAGGCTCCGTCCGATACGGCGCGCCAGCTTGTTAAAGACATCCGCTTTCTCATCGCCAAGCTCATGGCGCGCAGTGTCTTCAAACAGGTCCAACCACCGGGCGAAATCGCTTTCCTCAATTTCAGGAATGCCGAGATGCACTTGTAGCGGATTCCCCTTATACGCCCGCTCCCGCAGCATGACGTTCGCCCAGAAATCACCGATGGTCGCCATGTGCTTGGCCCAGATCGCATCCGACGTGCCGATGCGGCCTTCAAAGATCGGATCAAGGCGGGTATCGGCACGAACGCGGGAATAGAATGCGCCGACCAGTTGCGCAATGTCATCCCGCGTTATCCCGGCTTTAGGGCTGTGGACCATGTTCATTGGCTTGTCTCTAAGAACGAGTTTTGACCATTTTACCATGCGCGCTAGGGCCACCCGATTGGAAGGACGCCGTTGTCGCATCGAATTCCCTGCTCTGTCGTGGGGAAGGTTCCATTGCTACTGTTCGGGCATGAAAAACGCACAGCTTTTAGGGATCGGCGTATGAGCATTCGGGTTGGCGTCGATATCGGCGGGACATTCACGGATTTCTGCGTTTATGACTACGCCACGGGCGTCATGCAGACATTCAAGACGTTTTCCACGCCAACTACCCCTGGTGCTGAAGTGATGAACGGTGTTGCGGAATTGGAGCGGCGGTTTGGTCATCCGCCAGCGGATATTAGCTATTTCACCCATGGTACGACCGTTGGCGTGAATACCGTGATCCAGCGGCGCGGGGCGGCACTGGCGCTGTTCACAACGCGGGAATTTGAAGATGTTCTGGTAGTCGCACGCCTAAAAACGCCTGACCCTTATGATCTTTTCTCCGAGCGCCCGGCCCCGCTGGCACCCCGTGAGCGGGTGTATGGCCTTTCAGAACGCACACTGAAAGACGGATCAATCGAAACGCCGGTTGATCCAGCTGATGTCGCTCGCGCCGTTGCTCAAGCCAAGGCTGCTGGTGCGGAAACAATCGTTGTGGCGCTGCTACACGCTTATGCCAATCCGGCGAATGAACGGGCTGCGCGCGAGGCGATCCTGGCTGCCGCACCTGAAATGACTATGACGCTTTCATCCGATGTCTGGCCTGTCATCCGGGAATATGAGCGAACGGTGACGGCGACGGTCGCTGGATATGTGCAGCAGCAGGTGGCGAACTACATAGCCTCCTTGCAACAGGCGCTGAAGGATGCAGGCGTTCAAGCGGAGCCGATGATTACCAAGTCCAATGGCGGCGTTATGACGGCGGAGCTTGGCAAGACGGACCCCATTGCGACACTGCTATCCGGCACTGCATCTGGCGTCATCGGCGCAGCGGACGTAGCGGCTCGGATCGGAGCAGCAGACGTGTTGAGCTTTGATGTTGGCGGCACCTCTGCCGATGTGGCCGTTATCCATGGCGGGGCGCCTGCTTTCGGCGTTGGCGAAATGGTGGGGGAGTTTCCCATATATGTGCCTACCGTATCCGTCACATCCATCGGCGAAGGCGGCGGGTCTATCGCTTGGGTGGATGATTTTGGCGTCCTCAAAGTCGGGCCAGAGAGTGCCGGATCGACGCCAGGGCCAGCCTGTTATGGCCGGGGCGGCGTGCGCCCAACGATTACAGACGCCTTCGCCGTGCTTGGCCTGCTAGGGGCGGGCGAATTGGGCTATGGCGCGGTGTCTCTGGATAAAGCCGCCGCTGAGCGCGCTGTCCTGACATTATCGGAATCGCTTGGATTGTCCGTGCAAAAGACGGCGGAGAGCATTATCCGGGTGTCGATCTCTGGCATGTATTTGGAAATATCAAAGCTGATGTCTCGCCATGGCGCAGACCCGCGCGGGTTCTCCCTGCTGGCGTTCGGAGGCGCTGGGCCAATGACCGCCTGCTTGCTCGCCCGGGACCTTGGGCTGGCGCAGGTGATTGTGCCGCCAACGCCAGGCGTTCTTTCTGCTTATGGCGGCTTGATCGCCGACATTCGCAACGATTTCATCCGCACGGCATTTGTTGATCTGGATGGGGCTGGCCTCAAAACGCTCGATAGTTATGCGGCGGAATTGGAAGCTCAGGCGCTGCATTGGCTGAGGGAAGAACAGGGCTTCCAAGGTGAGGCGCGACTGGTTTTGACAGCGGATATGCGCTATCGTGGCCAATCCTACGAGATCGAAACGCTGGTCAATCGAGCGGATATTGCATCCGGTGCTCTGGCGCCATTGGGTGCGGCGTTCCATCGGGAGCACGAGCGGGTCTATGACCATGCGGACCCGGATGCGCCTGTGCAGATCGTCAATCTCCGCCTAGTGGTTAGCGGCAACGTGCCGAAGCCGGGATTCACAGAAAGCCCTGCTGCCAGCAGCCCGCCATCGCCACTTGGTGAGGCAGAGGTTTATCTGGATGGCCAGACACGCATGGCGCAGATTTTTGCGCGTGCGGACTTGGCGCCCGGCCACTCCTTCAGCGGCATGGCGATCATTACCCAGAATGACTGCACGACCATTGTACCGCCCAGCCAGAGGGTGCGGGTGGACGGTTGGGGTAACCTACTGATCGAGGCGGAGGGCTGAGTTATGGCAATTGATAAAGTCACGCTGGAGATTCTTAAAAATCACACCCGCGCCGCTGCTGAAACCATGGCTTTCACGCTGTATCGCACCGCGCACTCGACCTTTGTGAAGGAAACGGAGGATTTCACGACCGGCCTCGTAACGCCCGATGGTGAGACCTTTGCGACACCGACGGAGCTTGGCGCCACTTGGTTCGTGAACCTGAACTATAGCAGCGCAATCAAGATGATTGAGGACTATGAGCCGGGCGATATCTGCATGACGAATGACCCCTATTCCGGGTTCGTCTGCACCCATTCGCCGGACATGCACATTTGGAAGCCAATTTTCTATGAAGGGGAAATCGTCGCGTTTTCTGTGGGCCATATCCACAATACAGATGTTGGCGGTGCGGTCCCTGCCAGCCTCTCCCGCACACTGACTGAGGTCTATCAGGAGGGCATCCGCATTCCGCCCGCCAAAATTATGCAAGCGGGCGAGCTCAATAAGCAGGTGCTGGATATCTTCCTGGCCAATGTCCGAGCGCCTGACCAGAATTGGGGTGATCTCAAAGCCCAAATCGCGGCCTGCAATACCGGCGAGCGCAAAGTGTTGGAGATGATTGAGCGCTTCGGCATCGACGTATTCCGTGAAGGCATGGGCGACCTGCTCGATTATGCAGAGGCCCAGGCGCGCCGGATTGTCAGCGACCTGCCCGATGGCCGCTATCCCTTTGCCGACTTCATGGACGAGGACGCAGTTGGTGGCTGGCCGTGCCGTCTCATGCTGACAATGATTATCGAAGGCGACTCCTTGGTCTTTGATTTCACAGGATCCGACCCGCAGCTTGAAAGCTCGCTGAACATGCCGACGGGCGGCGATGAACGGCACACGCTTCTGATGACGGGCCTCACATATGTCCTCTATTCGCTCGATCCATCGCTGTACTTGAACGCAGGTATCGCGCGGATCTGCCGGTGTATTCTGCCCTCTGGCACCATCATGAACCCGGTATTTCCAGCGGCGGTTGGCATGCGCACATTGTCCTGCAGCCGCCTACAGGGATTAATCATCGGTTCCTTTGCACCAGCAGCGCCGGATAGGCTTGCGGGGGCACCTGCATCCGGCGGGCCGATCATGAACGTCAACACAATCGACAACCGCACCGGGCGGCGGATCATGGCTGCCATCAACCCAATGACTGGTGGCGGTGGTGGTCGCGCTGCGGCGGACGGCATGGACGGTTCCGGTGCCAACCAAGGCTTCCTCAAGAATACGCCGGTTGAGGTGAATGAGGTCGAGGCTGGTATTAAAGTGCTGCGCTATGGCTTGGCGCAGAATTCGGCTGGGCCGGGCCAGCATCGGGGCGGGCTTGGGACGGAAATGGTGTTCCAGGCGTTCTCGCCCAATACCAAAGTGACCGCTCGCAACCGGGATCGGACACGCTTCACCGGATGGGGCATTGCTGAAGGTTTAGCTGGCGGCGCGTCTAAATTCTTACTGAATCCTGGTACGGACCAGGAAGTGAATTTAGGCAACACGGACATCTTATCCATGGGGCCGGGTGATATCCTCCATGTTTCCAGCGGCGGTGCAGGCGGATGGGGCGACCCGTTTAAGCGTGATCCAGCGGCGGTGCTTCTGGATGTTCAACGTGGTTGGGCGACACTGGATCATGCGCGGGAAACCTATGGCGTTGTCATCGCGGATGGGGCCGTTGATCTGGCAGCGACCGCGAGCGAACGGACCATTCGCGCAACGGTGCCAAGCGATGCGTTCTATGATCTTGGGCCGGAGCGGACGGCGTTCGAAAATATCTGGACCGATGCCAATTATGACGCGCTGACGGAACAATTGGCTACGCTGCCCGTCCATTGGCGTTATTACGCTAAGCACCGCATCTTTGCTGCTATCGATGCGATGCCTGCGGACGCTCGGACAGGCGATGGTGCAGATGTCCGGCAGGTGTTTGACGCGATCGTGGATGAATTCCCAGAACTTCGTGCTGCCGCCGCCGGTTTGTAATTCCGTGGTTGCACGCCAATACTAAAGCCGCAAACGAAAAGGAGGGTCCTTGGATGGAGCCAATCAGATATGTGGATGCGCTGAACAATAAGTACGGCTCTATGGGCTTTCCGGCCTATAAATGGAGCGAGAATGAAACCGCACCCTGGACGGCGCTGACCAAGCCGCTTTCAGAATGCACGGTGGCGCTGCTGGTTAGCGGCGGCATTTCTCATTGCACAGCACCTGCGTTTGATCCGGATGCCCGCAATGATCATCGCGTGGACGCTGTCGATCCAGATGAGCCGACGGACGGCTATCAGATCCACGATAGCTACTATGACCATAGCGATGCAGGCCGCGACTTGAACTGCATCTTCCCAATCGACCGCCTGCGTGAATTGGCGGACGCTGGTGAGATTGGTGCGGTCGCAGCCCGGCACTGGAGCGGCTTTATGGGCCGCACCTATGACCGGAGCCGCCTGACTGCAGAGTCAGCCCCGGCTTTTGCTGAAAACCTGAAGCAAGATGGCGTCGATCTTCTCATAGCCGTTCCTGCTTGACCGCTCGATCACCAGACCGTGGGTCTGGTCGCGCGCGTCGTTGAACAACTGGGCATCCCGACCGTCAATGTCTCAACAGGACGGGATATAACTGCGCTGGTGCGCCCACCGCGTAGCCTTTTCATCAACGTGCCAATGGGTAACACGTTTGGGCGTCCAGGCGATGCGGATGGCCAGCGGGATATCCTACGCAAGGCACTGAACTTTGCTGTGACAGCAGATGTGTCGGGCGTGCTGGTTGATCTGCTTGTAGCCTGGGATGAGCCGTTCGAATACTTCACCGGCGAAGCCACACCTGAGGCGATTGCTAAGCAAAAGAAGAAGTAGAGGGATGGGGGTGTCTGCCAAGGAACTTTAACGGCTCAATCAAGCCTTAATCCGCACTGGCATCTTGCTAATCCCGCGGATGAAATTGTTGCGGATGCGGGTTGGCGGGGCCAGTACCTCTATGTCGAAATCTCGTTTCAGAATTTCTTCCCAAAGGATGGAGAGCTGCAAGTCCGCCAGCCGGTCGCCGACGCAGCGATGAATGCCTGCTCCATAGCTTAGGTGCTGCCGTGGTTTGGCGCGGTCGACGATGAAGTCGTCTGGCCGGTCAATCATCTCACCATCCCGGTTGCCCGAGAGATACCACGTAATGACTTTGTCGCCCGCGTGGATTTGCTTGCCTGCAAGCTCGGCTGTCCTGGGTCGCGGTGCGACGCATGTGAATGATCGGCGATTGGAAGCGGATGGTTTCTGGCACCAGCTTTGGCAGAAGGCCGGGGTCCGCTTTCAGCTTTGCCCATTCATCAGGGTTCTGGCTCAAGTACCAAAGGCCGCCGGTCATGGAATTCCGGGTGGTGTCGTTCCCGCCGACGATCACCAGCGTCAGGTTGCCCATGAATTTCTTCAGGGTCATGTTCTGGGTGGCGGGTGAGTGCGCCATCATGGAGATGAGGTCTGGCCGGGGTGCAATGGCGGCACGCTCGTCCCAAAGAACTTTGAAGTAAGCCGCCATTTCTTTCAGCTTTTCGAACTTCTCAAACTCATCGCGGACGAGGGCATCCGGCGCATCGAAATCAGTAAAGGTTGATAAATCGGACCAGAACGTTAGTTTCCGCCGTTCGCCCATGGGAAGTCAAACAGCGTCGCCAGCATCATGGTAGTGAGTTCGATGGAGACTCTGTCGACCCAATCAAATTCTTCACCGCGCGGCAGCTCATCGAGGACATGGGCCGTTCGTTCACGGATAGAATCAGTCATGTTTTTGAGGTTGGCCGGGGCAACAATTGGCGCGACGGTGCGTCGTTCTGCCGTGTGCTGTGGCGGGTCCATACGGATGAAGCTTTCGCGTTTCACCTCTTCCGGCACATCCCGGATCGTGATGCCGCCAAGTTCAGACGAATACGTCTTCGCGTCTAGTTCGACCGTCATGATGTCCTTGTATCGAACGACCGACTAATAGGGGCCGAACGGGCTTTCTGGCACATATTGAACGGGGTCTTCTGCCCTAAGTCGCGCAAATGCCTCCTGCCAAGTGTCCGTCTGGTAGAGGTCTGGATTGCTGAAATCAATTGGCGCCAAGCCTGCCATTGTTGCGGTCATTATCGCATCTCCCACATGTGTAAATCGCATGTTCCAGGACATCAGAATGCACCTTGAGCCTTTGCTGGTCGAGAGATGAACCAAGCCTTAGGACAGTGAAAAAGCATGGGGTGCTTGCGTAGTTTAAATGCCATTGCTACAAAGCTATTTAAACTACGTGAATTGGTAAGGTAATGCGCTCTGAACTTGGAAAGCCGGGAGACGACAATGTCATCACTGGAAATCTCTGAGCCACTGGGCGTACAGCCCACAGCGCCGCCAACCGTGACTAAGGCTGCCTTCCTTGCAAACGGTAATGACCGTGCATTTCGGCAAATGGTGCATGACTCGTTGGCATTTGCGGCTCGGCTCGAAGCCATCCGTGATGGATTTGCCCGGCTGATCGGCCTCACGGGCGTGCAGTACACAATTCTAATTGCCGTCAATCATCGCCAGTTCGAACAGAAAGTCAGCATATCTGGTGTGGCTGCACATCTGCATCTTTCCGGCGCATTCATCACGAACGAGACCAACAAGTTAGTCCGGCTTGGTCTTCTAGTGAAAGAGCAAGATCCGGAAGATGGCCGTCGGCTGGTGCTACATACGACCCCTGAAGCGCAGGACCGCTTGGCGCAGCTCGCTGAGGTACAAGGCGAGGTCAATGACGAACATTTCGCACCCTTGGCAGAAGACGACAACTTCGAAACCTTCCGCCAAATGATGAGCGGACTTGTCGACAGCACGGACCGTGCATTGGCGCTGCTCCATGGCCTGACACCCCGCGCACTTGCGAGCGGAAAGTTGAATGCGCTGGAGGCCGTTAGCCGCCAGTCATCTAAGTCCCCGAGAGCCTGATTGGCTGGAGAAATTCATGCATATATCTTCCCAACCTTGCATGAATGCTGCGAATTCTGGCACCAGTGTTGACGGCCTCGCGCGACGCCAGATTTTCGGTCAGTTCGCAAGTGGCGTCACGGTAATCACTTCTGGTGCCAAGGGCAGCGTCCACGGGATGACAGCGAATGCGTTCATGTCTGTCTCGCTGGACCCTGCGCTGGTTTTGATTTCGCTAAAGAATGACAGCCACATGCGCAATGTGATTGACGCTGAAGGCCGCTTTGGCGTCTCCATCCTGGCTGATGGCCAGCAGAGTGTATCGGACCATTTCGCAGGCCGCTTAGAAGACGATACTGCGGCAAAGTTTGACTACCCGGGCGATACGCCAGTGGTTGCCGGAGCGCTTGCGTGGATCGCGTGCTCCGTCGAACAGCGGCATATCGCAGGTGACCACACCCTTTTCATCGCCAATGTGGACGATTTCTTACAGTCTGCAGCCACGTCGTTGCTGTTTTTTGGCGACCAATACCGGACCCTGAGTGAAGGAGCGCTCTCCCAATGAGCCAACCAATTAAGAATGCTGCCGAGCATATGGCCAGCTTAAAAGATGGCCGGTCTGTCTATCTAGATGGCAAAAAGGTTGATGACGTCACCATGCACTCGGCGTTTGCTAACGCGGTGCAGTCCGCAGCGAACTTGTATGAGTTCCAATCTCGGCCTGAAAACGCCGAGATGATGACGTTTGAATCTCCAAAGACCGGTCGCCGCGTCAATCGCGCCTGGCAGATGCCGACGACATATCAGGAGCTTGTGACCCGCCGGAAAGCGCTCGTCGCCTGGGCAGAGCAGAGCGGTGGATTCATGGGCCGCTCACCAGACCATCTAGCGTCTGCCGTGACGGGTCAGCTTATGGGCCTGAAGATGTTTGAGGAGAATGACCCCAAGCGCGCAGCAGCCTATTGGAATTATTATGAAATGGCGCGGGACGAAGACCGCTACCTGACATACGTCATCATCAACCCGCAGGTAGACCGCGCAAAAGCAGCCAGTGAGTTGCAAGACGATCCGATGATGAAGATCGTCGATGAGGATTCAGAGGGCGTGACCGTGCGCGGTGCCAAAATGCTCGGCACCAGTTCGATCATGGCAAATGATGTATTCGTCGGCCATCTACAGCCCCTCCGCCCAACTGATGCCGATTATGCCATTAGCTTCTCGATCCCTATGGGAACGAAGGGCTTGAAGGTGCTGTCCCGCAAGTCCTACGAACAGCATGCGGTTTCTGAATTCGATAACCCGCTCGCGACCCGTTATGACGAAAATGATGCGCTGGTCTATTTCGATGACGTCAAAGTGCCCTGGGACCTGATTTTTGTGCACCGGGACCCCGAAATGTGTCGCCGTCAGTTCCATGACACGCCGGGTCACATTTACCAGAATTACCAAGCGCAGATCCGGCTTTCGGTGAAGATGAAATTCCTGGTGGGCCTGGCGCGCGAGATTTGCGAAACCATCGGCACAGCAAAAATGCCGCCGGTCGTAGAGCAGCTCGGCAGGCTGGCGGCAGAGGCTGCCATCATCGAAAACCTGCTCTATGGCATGGAAGCCAATGGCAGCATGTACGGCGACTATTATGTGCCGGACAGGCACGCCGTCTATGCCGCACAAACCATGACCCAGGGCATGTATCCGCAGTTCATCACCACGATGCGGGAACTGGCTGGTGGCGCGCTGATCATGCTGCCGTCATCTGCTGCAGATTATAGTGATCCAGAGCTATCGGCGCTTTTCTCCGCGGTGCAGATCGCTGCGGACGGGCGCACACCTGTTGAGCGTGTGAAGCTTATGAAACTTGCATGGGATGCCATCGGCTCTGAATTCGCGAGCCGCCACACGCAGTATGAAATGTTCTATGCCGGTGCCCAGTTCGTCACACGCGGCCATAGCTTCCGCACATATGATTGGGCCAAAGCCAAGTCCCTAATCTCAACGATTTCGGACCGCTACGACCTTGCGGGCTCATTGGCGGGGGCAAAGCAAGCGGCGGAGTAGCTGGCGATATCCTCTGGGTCTGACTGATGGCGCATTCTTGCGCTAGGCTGATAGTCAGATGGTCAGCAATCAGGCCATGGTGAATGGAGGGCCCAAAGCATGCAGTTCGGCGTCAGTTGCGGATATATAAATGACCTTGGGTTTGTAACCCACGCAGAAAAGCTGGGTTACGACTTCGCGTGGTTCCCGGACTCGCCGCTTATGCGGTCTAACATCTGGGCGATGATGGCGATTGCGGCGCAGCAGACGCAGCGGATCCGGCTTGGCACTGGGCTTGCGATCCCAGGCCTTAGGCTGGCGCCCGTCGCGGCAAACGGCATCGCCACGATCAATTGGCTCGCACCTGGGCGTGTTTTTTTTGGGACCGGCACTGGCAACACTGCAATACGCACTATGGGACAACGCCCGGCGCGCGTGGCTGAATTCAAGGAATATCTCCGCGTTATCCGCGCCCTGCTCGCGGGAGAAGAGACCGAGTACACGCTCAATGGCGCTACCCACAGCGTGCGGTTTCAGAATACGCATCTGAATTATATAGATTTGGACCATAAGATTCCGATGATGGTCGGCGGATTTGGCCCGCGTGCTCAAGGCCTTGCGGGTGAGTTGGGCGACGGTGTGGTCACAGGCATTCCACGTGGTGGGTCCATCGCCAACGTGCGTGCAAATGTGGAGCGTGGCGCCAAAGCGGCAGGGCGCACCTTGGAAGGGTTTGAGACCTACGCCCTCGCCAATCTCCTAATGCTGGAAGAAGGCGAGACGCTAACGGCTGAGCGCGTTATTCAAGATTGTGGGCCAGCGATCATGGCGAACGTCCACTACCTTGTGGACTTCGTGCGCGAGACTGGCAGCGCCCCGCCTGAATACGTCCAGCCTATTTGGGACGACTACATGAAGTTCCACATGTCCCGCGATGAAGCCACTCGCCACATGAAGCTGCACGAAAGCCATTACAGCTATCTTGATCCGGATGAGGCGCGCTTCATTACGCCGGAAATCATTCGGAATTTCTGTATCGCGGGCCGTCCGAACGATATCGTCAACCAACTGCATGGCCTGGAAGAGGAGGGCCTGACGGGGATCGTGTTCAGCCTGCCAGCAGATTCCGCCTTCCGCCTGACAGAAGACTTCGCTCGCAACGTCATGGCGAATATGTAGCCTAACCTGGCTTTTTTAGCCGTTCCCGATGCGCGATATAGAGGCCGCAGAGGATGATTAGCGCCGCGCCCGCCCAGGTCGTGGATGGCGGGATGTCACCAAAGACAAGGAAGCCGAGCAACGTCACGCCGATAAGCTCGCAATAAAAGAACGGCGACACGACGGAGGCAGGCGCGCGGGCATAGGCCTTCACTACGAGATAATGGCGGATGCCGCCGAGCAACCCGATAGCTGCAAACGCGCCCCATGCGACCCAGTCGCCGGGCGTTGGTGGCACATAATTCCAGGGTGTAACCAGCAGGCCAGCCACGAGGCCGACCAGAACCGTATAGAACGACGAAGTGGCCTCACTGTCGGAGCCTGCGCCGAGCCGGGTCAATATCTGATAGATCGCGAACAAGAAGGCCGCCCCCAGCAGCAATAGATATTCAACTTGGAACCCGCCACCACCCGGTTGAATAACAATGAGTGCGCCTGTGAACCCTAGGATTACGGCGGCCCAGCGGTGCAGCCCCACCTTTTCCCGCAGCATCGGGATCGATAGGATCACAACAAACACTGGGGCCGTGAAGTTAATCGCCCCCGCCGTCGCTAATGGCACGGCGCTAACGGCTGAAATCCATAGCATTGTTGATCCAAACAACAGCGCTGAACGGGCGAGATGCAGCCAAGGCCTGTTCGCTCGGAACATGCTGACACCGTGTTGCGGTAGGAAAAACAGCAGCATCCAGAAGGCATGGCCGATGGATCGAAACAGGATGATCTGGAAAACAGGAAAGTCGCCCGCCAGAAATTTCGTCGCCGTTTGGGTGAGCGGCGCGAAGATGACGGAGGACAGCAGGATGAACACAATACCGAGCCCGATGGCGTTGGTTCTCAAAGAACCGGTCATGCCATTTGATCAGCGCGATCTTGCTCGATTAGGGCCTTGTCGCGGGCTTCTGGAGGGCCGAAGCCACCGCCGCCTGGCAATTCCAGTGCGATGACATCGCCTTTGTTTAGATGAAACGGAACACCGCCTTCGACTTCTCTGCCATTCACTAATATCCGTTCCAAGCTGCCGTTTGCGCCGCCATTCCGTCCAACTGGTGGGTGCTTTAATCGTTGTGACAGAACGGAAAGTGTAACGGGGCGGTCACTCACGATCTCCATCGCTACACGCTGGCCGAGCCCACCGCGGAATTGTCCGGCACCGCCTGATCCGGGCAAGAAGGATTTGTCTAGAATGCGGACAGGTGCTGCCCGCTCAAGCACTTCGGTTGGCGTGTTTGATACGTTGGTTGGAAAGCTGAGTGCGGAGACGCCGTCCCCACTTGGGCGCCCGCCCAGGCCGCCATTGAAGAAAATGATCGTTGAAAACGGCGTCTCGCCATTCCATCCGGACATAGCAAAACCGTGCAAGGGGACGCCGCTTTCCGCCGGGGTTCGGTCTGGTAAGGCCTTGGCCAGCGCGTTGAACACGGCGGAGGTGCAGTAATGCCCGACCGTTGCCCGCGCTTCCACGGCAGCAGGATAGCTCGGGTTCAGAAAACTGCCTTCGGGTGCAGTGATCGTAATAGGGTGAAAAGCGCCTTCATTATTGGGAATATCTGGGGATAACACACATTTCAAGGCGTAGCTCGAATAGGCGCTGGTATAGCCCAGCACTGAATTCAGCGGTGACCGGTTCTGGGGTGAACTGCCTGCGAAATCGACGGAAAGCTTGTCCCCGCGCACGTCTATTCGGCATTGCATGACGAGTGGGGCGGTCGTGTCGAAGCTATCGATATGGGTGGTCGCCTCATACACACCGTCTGGAATGTCAGAAATCGCCCGTCGCATGGCGGTTTCTGTCAGGCCGATGATCTTGTTACCGAAGCCCATCAGGTCAGGCAAGCCGTATTCAGCCAGCAATCCGGAAACGCCTTCCGTCATGCGGGTGCAGGCGCCGACCATGGCGTGAATGTCACCGCAGACTTCGTCTGGCACGCGGACATTCTGGCGGATGACCTCAAATAACGTTTCGTTCGCCTGGCCCTGATCGTAGAGCTTCAGGATTGGGATCTGCAGCCCTTCCTCATAGATATCCTTATTATCGGGGGCGCGCCGACGCCCGCCAATATCTGCCATGTGTGCGATGGCACCCGCAAAGCCGACCAATGTATCGCCCAGGAAAATTGGTGCTGCCAATGTCAAGTCAGGCAAGTGGCCGGTGCCGATCCAGGGATCATTCGAAATGATGACATCGCCGGGCTTTAGCGTTTCAGCTGGGAATTTCTGCAAGAAGGCCCGTACGGACATGGGCAAAGTGCCGATGAAGGACGGGATCGACCGGGTCGCCTGGGCCACGGATTGGCCGTCGGGTGCGAGTACCATGCAGCTGTAGTCATGGGATTCACGCACCACTGTCGAGAACGAGGCGCGGTGCAGCGTCAACGCCGCCTCGTCAATGGCGGAAATCAGGCGAGTCCAAAGCACCTCGACTGTGATCGGGTCGAGGGTTGTTGAGGGCGGTATCGGTTGGGACATGAAACTACCCTTCGAACTCAATGACGATATTGGCGGCAGCGTCCCGGTGGAAGTTAGCGTCTGGGCCAACAATGATGGTGGTTTCGCGTTCTTCAATCACGGCGGGGCCGGGCATGACCTTGCCAGGCGCCAAACGATATCGGTCATAGACGGGCGTATCGCGGTAGCCATCAGTGCCATCGAAGCAAACTGGACGGGTGCCTTTTAGTGCATCTGCACCTTCTGAATTCGGTTCAGCGGCGACGTGGAGCTCGGTGCGCGGTTCCAACACCCGAGCGCGCAACCCAACGACCTCCAACGGCACGTCTGGCGGCGCGTGACCGTAAACGCCCTGGTAGATGTCTGCGAAATCTACATGAAGGGCAGGGAGAGAAATCGCATCGCCATCAGGAATAGCCACGGTGACGGCATAGCCCTGGCCCTGGCAACGCAGGTCCATGGACCGCTGCATGACGATTTCACTGCTATCGCCCACCAGCTTGGCCAAGCAGGCCTCGCCCGAATGGCGCATTTGGGAAAATGCGGCGTGAACGGCGGTCCAGTCCATGGAAGCGAGTGGCGCGAAAAGGGGTGTGCCGAGGTCAACAGCTGGCGGTGCAGCCAAACACCCGATTGCGGACGCAACGCCAGCGCCATAAGGGCAAATCAGGCGCTTCAGGCCAAGCTTGCGCGCCAACGCATAGGCGTGCACTGGTCCGGCACCACCGAAAGCGATCATGGCGAAGTTGCGGAGATCGACGCCTTTCTCCGCAGCATGGGCACGCGTGGCGGCGACCATGCTCTCATTGACGATGTCATGAACGCCCCACGCGACTTGCTCCACCGACATAGAAAGCGGCGTTGCGACATCCTTCGCGAGCGCGCCCTTGGCTGCAGCAACATCCAACGTCATTGCGCCGCCAAGGAAATGGTCTGGATCAAGATATCCCAGTACAAGGTCGGCATCCGTCACCGTCGGGTGTTCGCCGCCCTGGCCATAGCACACTGGCCCTGGCGCAGCGCCAGCAGATTGCGGGCCGACTTTCAAAAGCCCAAGGTCATTCACATAGGCGATAGAACCACCGCCAGCACCAATTTCCAGCAATTCGATCGCGGATATTTGCAATGGGTACCCACTGCCACGCTTGAAACGATGGACATGGCCGACCTCGAACTCATGGGTTAGTTCTGGTTCGCCATTGCGGATGATGGATATCTTGGCCGTGGTACCGCCCATATCGAAGGCAATCGCGTCGGGCTGGACTAACGCTTGGCGGGCAAAATGCGCGGCAGCGATGGCACCAGCAGCAGGCCCGGATTCAATCATACGAACGGGATGGTTTTCCGCCACATCGGTCGCTGTCTCAATGCCGCCATGGGATAGCATCATTGAGGCTTCAAGTGGCGTGCCGAGGGCCTTTAGGCCCGCATTCAGGCGGCCCACATATGTTTGCACCAACGGCTTTACATAGGCGTCAACGACTGTCGTGGAGACCCGTTCATACTCGCGGATTTCGGCCGACACTTCAGAAGACACGCTGATGGATAGATTGGGGAACAGCCGCTTTGCGATGGCTGCCGTTTTTAGCTCATGTTCAGGGTGGGCATAGCCGTGGAGTAAGCAGATAGCGAGCGACTGAATGTCCTCATCCTCAACTAAGCGCCGGACATTGGCTTCAACCTCTGCCTCATCCAAGGGGGTTAGAACGTCTCCTTCGAAGGTGATCCGTTCGCTGACCTCCATCCGCCGCCGCCGGGGTGCCAAAGGGGGCGGCATGCGGATGCCTAGGTCGTAAATATCGTAGCGGGCTTCGCGGCCCATTTCTAAAACATCGCGAAAGCCTGCGGTTGCGATCAGGCCCGTGCGGGCACCCTTGCCCTCTAACACGGCGTTGGTTGCAACAGTTGTCGCATGGGCAACATCGCGCACGGCGGAAGGAGTTGTGTCAGTGCGTTCAAGTGTTTCCGCGACACCGGTGAGTGAGCCGCGTGAGGGATCATCCGGCGTGCTGAGGACTTTGGCGAACCAAAGCTTACCGCGCTGATCATCGATCAACACAACGTCCGTAAATGTGCCGCCGACATCAATTGCGAGCCGGAAAGTAGGTTGGGACATTGAATGGGTCCACGGCTTAGCCCCAAGTATGGGCGGGATCAGATCAGTCATTGAACCATAGCCAACATGGTTGTGGATACGGGCAATCCTGCCAATACTGTCAGAAACGCTGGATGCATTGCGTCTTGGCCGGTGAATTACGCAGGAGGATCCATGCCCCCACCCTTATCGAAATTTGCGCAATCAGCAGGCGGTTCCGTCGTTGTCGGCATGCGCCTGCTGGCCGACGCTGTTGAAGCGCGGGGTGTAAGCGTGATTGATTTCGGCATTGGTGAGCCAGATTTTGATGCGCCAGAGCCCGTTAAGGAAGCTGCGATCCGGGCCATTCAGGATGGCCATGGAACCTATGTTGACCCGCGCGGCCTTCGGGAATTGCGTGAGGAAATCGCAGCATTCGAAGGCACCCGACATGGCCTGGAGGTTGACCCAGACCAGATCGTCGTGACACCGGGTTCTTACGGCGCATTGTCGGCGGTGACGCGAGCATTGCTCGATCCCGATGCCGACGCCGTTATCGTTGAGCCGGGCTGGGGGCCATATAAGGCGCTGACTTCGCTGACCGGTGCTACGCCGATAGGCGCGCCGATGCCGGTTGTGGACGGGCGCTTTAAGATGGATGCCGCCAGCTTGGAGGCGGCGATCACGCCGAGAACCCGCGCCATCATGATCAATACGCCTTGGAACCCGACGGGCCGCGTCCTAACCCGCGCGGAACTAGAAGATGTGGCCATGGTGGCTGAGCGGCATGACCTTTGGATTACTGCCGACGAAGTCTACAGCGAGTTGGTTTATGGCGAGGCGCGGCATCTCTCTGTTGCAGCATTAGGGCGGGAGATCGCAGCACGAACCGTGATCGTGACCTCACTCTCGAAGTCTTTCGCAATGACTGGATGGCGGCTTGGGTATTGCATTGCGCCGCCGGACTTGGCGCCGCTATTGGCGCGTTTGAGCCAATACACGTCGCGCTGTGCCACATCCTTTGTGCAACACGCCGCTGTCGCCGCATTGCGAGACAGCATGAGCTTTGTTGATGATATGCGGGCGCAATACGAAGCGCGCCGGGATGCAGTCGCGCGCGGTTTGAACGCGATTGATGGGGTCAACTGCCCTTCGCCGGAAGGCACGTTCTACGCATTCGCCAGCTTTGATGCGGCCTGGGGCGACAGCCGCGATCTTGCCTCATATCTGTTGGAGCATGCGGGCGTGTTGTTGACGCCGGGCAGCGCCTATGGCCCGGCCAGCCGTCACCACATCCGCTTATCCTTCGCGACAGATTTGGCGACAATTGAAGAAGGCATTGCCCGAATGAAAGACGCACTGCCGCCGGCACAATTGACATCCAATGACTGAGACTGAGGTAGCAGCAAACGCGCCAGACTGGTTCCGTGATGCCCTGTCGGTTACGCCAGAGTCCTGCTGGACGATGGCTATGGGCTGCGACATTCATTATCTTCGTTGGGGGCCGAAAACGTCGGCACTGCCGGGCGTGTTGTTTCTCCATGCAGGCGGTGCTCATGCCCAATGGTGGTCATTCATTGCGCCATTCATTGCGGAAGATCGCCCGGTTGCGGCCATCGATTTCTCTGGTATGGGCGATAGCAGTCGGCGGGATGCTTATAACAGCGCCTGCCATGTGGCAGAAATTGCTGCCGTTCTAGCGGCCGCTGACCTCGGCTCGAAGCCGATCGTCGTTGGCCATAGTTTTGGTGGCTATATCGCCATGTGCCACGGCGCGCGCTACGGCAAAGACCTAGGCGGCATCATCTTCGCAGATACGGCGCTGCGTCCAGAAACAGAAGCTAAGGCGGCACCAGTTGAGGCCTACACGCGCCCGATCCGCATTTACCCGGACCGCGCGGAGATTCTAGCGCGCTTTCGCCTAGGTCCGGCACAGCCGTGCGAGAACACATTCATCCTGGATTATATTGCCGGGACGTCGATTGCGCCACGCGATGGGGGCTGGGCCTGGAAGTTCGACGTCGCCGCTCGTGGGAACTCACACCATCAAGAGCCACTGGCAGAATATGTCTCGGACCTCTCGTGCCGGAAAGCCCTGGTGTACGGAGCGGATAGCGCCATGATGACGGCAGATGCAGCGGCGTTTACGACTGGGTTGTTTGGCGCCGGTGATCCTGTTTTGCAGTTGCCTGCAGCCCATCACCACCTGTTCTTGGATCAGCCCATTGCCTTCGTGGCGTCACTGCGCGCCATTCTTTCAGGCTGGGCGTAGCTCACGTCATCGCAATTGTTTTGCTGGCTGGCATAATTCGGCATACTGCGAAGGCGTTCCCACAAGGCGGTTGAAGGGTATTGAAATGAACGAACCGGAATTTCGAGCGTATGCCGAAGCCGAAGGATTTCGCGAACCAGAAACGCGTATTCACCCGCCGCATAAGTTTTTCGATACTCACGCCCACAAAGACGATCTGATCGTGCTTGTTAGGGAAGGCTCGCTGACGGTCGATTATGGCGACAAGCAGGATGTGTTTGGGCCGGGCGATATGTGCCAGGTAGCACCCGGGATCGACCACACCGACAAGGCTGGCCTTGAAGGTGCAAGCTTTGTCCTGGCATGGCGGACGCCGCGCTAACCCAGCCGATAAACGCGGGCGGCGGTGTCGTGATAGAGGTGCTGCTTTTCGGCGTCGCTATAGGCTGCTGTAAGCCGCTTAAACGAGTTCCATAGGACGTTGTAGCTGCAGGTCACCATGTCGACGGGGAAGTTGGATTCAAACATGCAGCGCTCGACGCTGAACTGCTCAATGGTGAACTCGTAATAGCGCCGCGTCGTTTGCATCAGCGCTTCGCTGGTTGGCGGCTTGGCCTGTTCATGCCAACCGAAGCCGTTGAGTTCCATGTTCAAACCGCCGAGTTTGGCGACAACGTTCTGGCAGCGCGCCAATTCAGTGATGTCTTTTTGCCAAGTGCCGAAGATTTCGTCAGCCTTACCTTTGTAAGGACCGATACCCAGCGGGCCGCCGAAATGGTTGAGGATGATCGTGGTCTCAGGGAATGCTTGAGCTAGGGCCGTCACTTCTGAGATTTGCGGGTGATAGCACCAGGCTTCAAAGCTGAGCTGGCGGGGTGCCAGTTCAGCAAACCCTTCACGGAAGTCTGAGCGGCTGAACCGATCTGGCCCGGTAACGTTGCGCCCGCCTTTGATTCCGTCGCTCGCATCCCAATTGCCTTGGCAGCGAATGCCGCGAAACCGTCCGCCGCCTGCTGCCACATGCGCATCGAGCACCGCGCCAGCGGCAGCGCCCATGTCAAGGTCCACACTGCCGACAATCCCTGCAGCGACGCGACAAGGGCCGTACAAGCCAGACTCACTCATGGCCGCGATGCCGTTCACAAACTCCGTCTCGCCAACAACCCGCAGCGCTTCAGGCCCGCTCGTTTTGTAAATGGCCCCGCACTCGATGAATACCGTGCTGACGACATTGTGGCCAGCATTTACGTCCGCTAGAATTTCGTCGAGCAGGTATTTGTGCGCCGCGCGATCTTTGCGGAACTCCCACAAATGATGATGTGGGTCGCAGATCGGCAGGTCCGGCTCTAGCGTTTCCTCTACTGTTAAATCCAACCAGGCTTTGTTTGTAGATGGGGTCATTGTCGGTCGCCTTTCAATAGGGGAAGCCATGTAGCGTCGTTTGAGCCGAAAACGCGCGCGCTAGCCGAATGCGCCGCCATCGCGAAGCGCTTTGGTGTCGGCTGCGCTGAAGCCCAGTTCGGCTAACACATCATCATTGTGTTCCCCAAGTGCAGGGGACATGGCGGGCGGGCGCTTCTCCACATCGGTTAGCCAGAACGGACTGGATACCGTTAGTGCAGCGCCTGCTTTCTCTGGTTCAGGATGCGAAATGATCGCGCCGCTGTCGCGCATCTGTACGTCATCAGCAATTTCGTTCACTGTTCCGATTTCGCCAAATGTGAACCTGTTTTCCGTGAAGATCTCTTTCCATTCAGGCCAAGTCTTGGTGCGGAATACGGCATCAAATGCATCGATCAAAGCTGGCGCATGGGCTTTGCGGGACGCCATGTCCTGAAATCTTGGATCGTCCGCCAGATGGTCCAGACCGATAGCATGCGTCACGGCTTTGAACCGGTCTGGCTTGGTGATCATCACCATATGGAACCAGCGGCCATCGGCGCATGCATAGAGATTGTGCATGGGATTATCGGCGGCTTCGCGCGGTGGGCGGCCCTGCACATCCGCGCCGCAAAGGGCTGCCTGGTTCCAGATCGCATTCCACCAAAGACCATTGGCCATCAAATTGGTCGCGACTTCACCTCCCTTGCCTGTGCGTTCGCGCCGGTAAAGAGCGGTCATGATCGCCGCCACCATGCTGATCGCTGTTGGATGGTCGCCCATGCCGGGCAGGGAGCGTGTAGGCGCTGAATCTGGTGCCGGTTTGCAAAGGTCCATCAGGCCCGTGCGCGCCCAAAGTGCAGTAGAATCGAACCCAGTCCTGTCCGCTTCCGGCCCTGTCTCGCCATAGGCGGTGACGCTGGCGTAGATCAGGCGAGGATATAGGTCTTTCATATCCTGATACCGCACCTTCAGGCGTTCCCGTGCCGGAAAGGGCGCGTTCGTGACGAACACATCAGCATCAGCCAGCATGCGATGCAGCACCTTTTGGCCAGCATCGGCTTTCAAGTCCAACGTGATCGCCCGCTTGGAGCGATTGTCGACGATATAATTGTATGGATGATCGCTTGGCGGAATGCCGACCGCGGGATCGTCACGGCGATAGGGCTCGCCGCTGGGCGGTTCGATTTTCACGACATCTGCGCCGAAATCAGCCAGGACAGTAGCTGCGACAGGGGCCGCAATGAAGGAGCCGCAGTCGATTACTTTTAGCCCAGCCAGCGGTAGATCTTCAGTCATATTCAGCCCCATTTGTTCTTGTCGCTATTGCCACTAGGCAGCGTTCTCGCACCCATCGGCTGGAGCTATTGTCATGAAGCTCTGCCGCTAAAGCAATCACTGGCGTTTATGCGGATGCGTTGCTCTAGCGTCAGACTCGCGCCAAGCTTTGTTGCTAGCGTTGGTGGGCGACGCTGGGGATTTCATAATATTTGAAGGAGTGAAGCAGCAATGGCGGGATTTGAACCGATTGAAACCCCAGGCGCCAAAATGCAGTACCTGATCAAGCGGCGCCCATCGACCAGCCGTGAAGAGCTGATCGCCCACTGGTACGCCAATCATATGCCCGGTGTTATTGCCCGGAATGAATCCTATGCAAACGAAAACAAGCGTGCCACCCGCTATGTAGCGAGTTTGTTTTACCAGGAGGACGCGGCACCTCCCGCATGGGATGGCGTGGCGCAGCTCTGGTACAACGCGCCGCTACCGCACCCAAAGCAGGCTAGCGGCGTCGAGCCATATGATACGTTTCAGCAGCGGGTAGAGCCTTATTGGCCTTGGGCAACACGCGAATGGGTGTTCGTTGATGGAGCATTGCCGCATGATCCGTTGACCCTCAACGCGCCATTTCCCTGCACCCGGAGCGGATTCCTGAAGCAGGTCTCACTTGTTACCGCGCGGCCAGGCGTGGACGTCCAGCAAATGTTCGATCACTGGCTGAATGCGCACGGGCCAAACGTACAGGAAACCATGACGAAGGTCGGCGGGTTCCGATACGCCGTTAGCCTCAGCACAGACCTTGAGCACGCGCCCTATGCGGGAATGGCCGAGCTATACTTCCC
>CBFIAF010000008.1:72435-146527 GCA_965660545.1 Alphaproteobacteria bacterium
CAGATCGCAAGGCGCAAGCAGCCTTCTGGGAAATCCTGGAGCCAGACGGATTCCAGGACTTTAGCGACTCTGAGAGAACAGTCCGGTTCCGTTGCGGCACAGAAATGGTCGGCGTAGAGGCGTAAGTGGCGCGCGCTAGAAGGCGCTCATCACGTCCTCTGCGAAGGCGTTCTGTTTTGCTAAGGCCTTGTCGAGTGCGCCAGCCGCAACATTGACAACCATTGTCGCAACTCCGCGTTCTGCGAGTGCGGCTGCATCATCCTGGCGCGCGGCGGCGCTACCGGTCATCAGCATGCGTTCGCCGGTAGCACAGGCACGATCCCGGTCCGAATGGCCCATCGCATTGTAGGCGAGGGTGATGGTCGCTGGGTCCCGGTCCGCTTTTTCTGCGGCCTCACGCAGTTTTTCCAGCGCGGCATTATAGGCGCTCAGTGTGTCGAGCGGCGCTTTTGGATTGCCGCCCGCGATTGGGTACCAAACATCCCCCAAAGCTGCGAGACGACGCAGCGCCCGACCACTTTCACCGCCAACCCATATCTTGGGGCCGCCGGATTGGATTGGCTTTGGTTGAAAGAAGATGTCCTTGAATTGCACATAATCACCGTCAAAGGACGGGTTTTCTTCGGCCCAGAGCGTCTTGAACGCCCGGATATATTCATCCGTAACCGCCCCACGTTCTTTGAACGGTGGCGTTTTGAGCAGTTCGAATTCTTCGCGCATCCAGCCTGTGCCGATGCCAAGTTCGACACGCCCGCCGGACAGTTGATCTGCGGTCGCAAGCGCCTTTGCCGTGAAGATCGGCTCCCGATGCGGAATGACCATGATGGACGTCAGCAGTCGCGCCTTCCGCGTGATGCCTGCCATGTAATTCAGCAGCGAAATTTGTTCAAAGCAGGCACCATCCGCACCGCCGGCCCATCCGCCATCCGGGCTGTATGGATAGCGGGAGTCTATGGTTCGGGGCACGACGATATGGTCGGCCATGCTCAATACGCCGTAGCCTGAAGCCTCTGCGTTTTCAGCAATGGCCCGGATAGCTTCAGGGTTTGCCAAGGGACCACGGTGAGGAATTGAAAGGCCGAACTGCATCAATCGTCTCCAGTTTTGGGGCTGCCGCGCGGCCATGCAATTTCAAGCGGACGGGCTTTGAAGTTCCATTCTCTTACGCTTGCGTTCAGGACGCAATCTGTCTCTTCGTTTACGACCGGCTGGCATTTGAAAGTCTCTCGCCAGATTAGCAGTTACAATCCAGACGCTGGCAGTTCAGACTTTAGGTTCGAAGGTTGCGATAGCGGACGTCTAGAGTAGAGATGTGAATATGATGTTTGATCGTTTGATTCCGACGACCCTTGTTGGCTGTTACCCGCAGCCAAGATGGTTGGTTGATAAAGATATTCTGCTTGGCAATGGGCCGCCGCGCGAGCGGATGCGGGAGGTTTGGCGACCCAGCGAAGACCTGCTTGAGGAAGCACAGGATGATGCGGCCCTGGTCGTACTGCATGACTAAGACCAGGCTGGCATTGATATCGTTGGTGATGGCGAAGTTCGCCGGGAGAGCTATTTCAATCACTTTGCCAATGCGCTTGAAGGCATTGACATAGATGATCCTGGCACTGTGCCGGGTCGCACCGGCAAGCCAACTATGGTGCCTCGCGTTGTCGGCCCGATCCGCCATACTGTGCCGGTTCAGGCGCGGGAGGTCGCATTTCTACGCAAGCAAACCGATAAGCCAATCAAAATCACACTGACCGGCGTCTTTACCATGGCGAAAATGGCTAAGGATGAATATTGCGGCGACCCCGAAGCGCTCACCATGGCGTATGCAGATGCGCTCAGGGCTGAAATCAGCGGGTTAAAAGAGCCTGGCGACGATATCATCCAGCTTGACGAACCGCATATGTAAGCTCACCCGGCGGATTCAGCGCAGTATGGAGTTAAAGCGATCAATCGGGTGCTTATGGGTGTTGAAGGGCCAACAATTGTCCATCTTTGCTTCGGTTAAGCCTATGTCGTTTCAGATAAGCCCTCCGGCTCTTCGTTTTTGGCGAAGTTGGATCAATGTGCCGCCCAGATTATTTCAATTGAAGTGGCGCAACCGCGCCTCGACCCCGCCATCGTTGAGCGCCTGCCAAGCAAGATGATCATGTTTGGCGCACTCGACCTGGGAACAGCAGACGTTGAAACGCCAGAGCTTGCAGCGGAACGGCTGTCTGGCGCGCTGGCACATCTGCCAGCAGAGCGCCTGATCGCCGCACCTGATTGCGGCATGAAATGTCTCAGACGCGATGTCGCATTCGGCAAACTCAAAGCATTGGCCGATGTGGCTGCGATCGTGCGGTGCAGGTTGACAGGTTCAGATGACGGCTAAATTTCTAGCTTGGAATCATTGTTTTTCGTGACCAACAATAACTTGGATGGGGTGCGCGTGAAACTTCAGCCCAACACCATTTATTTTAATGCCCAAGGTTGGGTTCGGCATTTGGTCGCCGTCAGCAAGTGGCGCGTCTTCAAAGTATCCGTAGTCTTTCCGTAGTTCGTCGATGGCGAGGTTTGGGAATTTTTCAGTAAACGCCTGCCGAACTCCGTCCATTGTATTCGCGGCACCATTCAGCACGAACTCAACGTGCTCCCAGCCATCTTCGTAAGCATGGCCAAGTTTTGGATACGGCACCTCCACACCAGATACCTCCCATGGCCCAATCATAATTGGGCTGTGAAGCTGTAGGATCGCGATCTCACGACCATTGATATTGGCTGTAGAAATTAGCCGGCCTGCCTCAACAATCTGGGCTTTTAGTCGGGTAACATCTGAATTGTGTTTTAAACGCACGCAAATATGGTCGATTTTTAAGCCTCTACACTGGTCAAGAATACCTAGTTGCGTCAAAGCCGCATTCAGCTTGTCGGAAAAATCATTAATCTCGGTGCTTAGTAATGCCCACATAGGGTCTGGCTCCGCTGTTGGTTGGAGAAAATAAATGAGGCTCATCAACTGGCGCCAGTCTAGCCGGATAGAAATTCGACATATTGCATGCTCACTCCAATCCGCGGCCTGCATTGCAGGACCGCTACTTCGTTCGTACCGTTGAGATCGCGCGACCGTTGCGCACTCCCTGAAACCGCTATCAGGTTCTGCAATTATGATCTTTATCGCTGAAAACCCCTCAATGCCGGAAACCTCGGATCCGCGCATTCCACCGCGTGATCGGGTGGTGAGCCGCTATCTGATTGATTATTGGGCCAAGGAACAGCCAGAAAAGATATTCCTGAAATTCGATGATGCAGACCATTCAACTGGCGGTAGGGAATGGAGCTATGTGGACTTTCGGGAGCGTGTTATTCAAGCCGGGCTTGGCTTTCAGATGCTTGGCGTTGAGCAGGGCGATCATGTGTTGGTCTGGGGGCCGCCGGGTAGGGATCACACGCTGATCTATTTCGGCTTAAATTATATCGGTGCTGTCTATGTGCCGATTAACACAGCTTATCGCGGCAATCTATTGGCTCATGTGTTGGATGTTTCAGACGCTAAATTGGCGGTCGTCCATGCTGAATTGTGTCCGCGCCTAACTGGTGTTGATTTGGCCCAACTGGAACAGGTGGTGGTATTCGGTGGCGATGCGGAAACGCCGCTGCCGTCCGTGTTTTATTCAGACGCCCTTTTGCCTGAAACCGGAACGCTTGCGGCATTAGAGCGACCGATTGAGCCATGGGACCCGATGGCGATTATCTTCACGTCCGGGACGACGGGGCCGTCTAAAGGCGTTCTCACATCCTACCTGCATCTCTACACCAATGCGGGGCCAGTAACTTGGCCGATGGTGACAGGGGAGGACCGCTGGTTACAGAATTTCCCGATGTTCCACATTGCAGGCATGGCAACCATGTTTGTGATGCTGACGCGGGGCGGGTCCATCGGCATGGTCGAACGGTTTGACACGCGCACGTTCTGGGAGTCTGTCCGCCGGATGGGCTGCACCGCCTGCTTCCTCCTCGGCGCTATGGCGACATTCCTCGATAAAGCGCCATCTGATCCAAGCGATGCTGATAGTCCCATGCGCCTCATGTTCATGGTTCCACTAACGGGCGATATCGCCGCCTTTTCAAAGCGCTTCGGCGTCGATATCTACACGATTTTTAATATGACGGAGATTTCTACACCCATCATTTCTGAGGCCAATCCCTTGAAGCGCGGCGTGTGTGGCAAGCAGCGCGAAGGCGTGGATGTGCGCTTAGTCGATGACAATGATTGCGAAGTGCCGCAAGGCCAGGTTGGCGAAATGATGATCCGCACTGACCGGCCTTGGGGCATGAATTCTGGCTATTACAAAAACCCGGAAGCGACGGCGAAGGCCTGGCGGAATGGTTGGTTTCATACTGGTGATGCTTTCACCCAAGATGCCGACGGCTACTTCTATTTCGTTGACCGGATGAAAGACGCGATCCGCCGCCGTGGTGAGAATATCTCCTCGTTGGAAGTCGAGGCGGAAGTCCAAGCCCATCCAGATGTGCTGGAAGCCGCTGCCATCGCCGTGCCAAGCAGTCTTGGCGAGGACGAGGTGATGGTTTGTGTCGCACCCCAGCCAGAACGCACGATTGATCTCTCTGAGCTGATCAAATTCCTGATCCCCCGCATGGCCTATTTCATGGTCCCCCGTTACATCCGTGTGCTGGCTGAATTACCCAAAACGCCCACAACCAAAGTCATGAAACACGAACTCCGCAGTGAGGGAGTGACTCAGGATACATGGGACAGAGAAACTGCCGGCATTGTCGTGAAAGGCGAGCGCTTCACTTAGATATTGTCTTCTGTACCGGGGAGGAACTTATCGCAGGGCGTCCCAAGCCAGACCGGATCCAATCCCCAGGGTAAGAATTGCCACCGCGCGGAGGAGTAATGCCGGTTGGCAGGCGAGAGCGGTTTGCCGGACCGTGGCATCTAACCAAGAGCCCGCGATTGGCTGTTTCAAAAAAATCACGAACGCAGCAAAAGATGGCGCCGCTGCAACAATAAAGCCGATGCTGTAGGACCCTGTGGCCGCCAAAATACCGCCATAAGCCGCTGGATAGATCATCATCGCGATGCTGGTGAAAGACAGCACACCGCCCGTAACGCCGCCGACATTTTCTGCGGGAGCCAAGCGGGCAGTTTCCGCTAACAAAATGCCGTGCCAGCTGATAGCGGTCATGTTGTAGATCACGGCGACCCCTATAATTTCAACTAAGCTCCATTGTTGGTTATAAAGTCCGACGCCGACGGACGCTGCGCCGCCGATGAGACCGATCATCGCCAAGAGCAAACGCGGCGCTATGTAACTACCGCCCAACCAACCCCAAAGAATGCGCGCCCAGATCGCCATGAAGCTCGCCACTGCAAAGGCGCTACCAGCCTCGACCTCTGAGTAACCGAGGCCGTCGATCAGGTAGAGGATGAAAAACCCGGCAAACAGCGCTTGTAGTCCGCCAAAGGCGAAGGCGGCGAAGGCGATATCACGCAGCGATGGATTACTTAGCACCATCCGCAGAGTTGCCCGGAGGTCTCCGATCCCGATCTTGGTACTTGGATCTCGTCCTTGGTCAAAATATGTGCGAACCGGCTGCAGGCAGATAGCGACTAGGAAGACAATCAGCGCTGTCACGAAGGCGGCACCGTAGTGGCCAAGGCGTACCGTACCGTTCAACACATCGCTGTAGAAAACAAGTCCCAATAGGAAGGGGATTAACAGTCCGCCGATTAGCGCACCAACTGGCACACCGGTTTGCTTCACAGAGAATACCAAGGGTGCCAATTTGGGCGGGCAAACACGGGCTAGAATTGTGGAACTGGCAGGTGTGGATACAGCGGCAGCGCCCATGAGCACCGCGCCAAGCGGAAATAACCAGAGTTGCCCAGAGGCAACGACGATTAGGCTGCCGCCCATCATCACCAACGCGGCCTGGCTAACCCTAAGTGGCCCATATCGCAAAATGAACCCGCCGCAGCCGATGGCCGCCAGAATGGCGATCACGTTCTGCAAGGCCAGGTAAAATCCAAGCCAACCGCGGGAGATGCCGAACTCCTCGGCCAGGCGGTCGGCCAGAATGGGCATGGCGATCTGGCAAACATAGGAAAAGGCCTGCTGGATCAACATCGCGGCGGTCGCGATGGTCAGCACCGTGCGCCAATTATACCGTGAAAGGTCCACTTTGCCGCTTACCTAATGCGAATGTTCGCGGTGGCGCGGACTCCTGGCCACAGCTGTTGGTTAGTTGGCTCTAAATCAATGATGACAGGAATGCGCGGTGCGGAGCGGTTTGCTGCATTATTGTTGGCCATGGCACCAACGGTCACCTTGCCGACCGTCCCCACCCGGCCTTTGAATTCATCGTGGGGGTAGGCATCAACGTTGATATCTACACGCTGGCCAACAACTAAGTGGCGCACTTCAGAATCATCCACTGGGCCTTCAATCCAAAGCTTTCGCGGATCATGCAGCAGGAAGACTTGGTCACCATCCTCCACATAAGCGCCGGCATTGACGTAAACTTCGTTCACCACGGCATCTATTGGGGCGTAGATGTGCATTTTACGGAGCAAGCTCTTGGCGCGCTGTTGCTGTACAATCAACTCATCATTGGCCCGCTCAATCACAGCTATGCGGGACTGGAATATTGCCCCCCTCGTTTTATATCCTTCTAATTCAACAAGTTTGCGACGTTGTTTCGCCATTTTGGTCTCTAGGCTGCGAATATCTGCTTCTATGTCTAAGACTTGGTCACGGGCGCGATCGGCAGTTTGCTTTGAAATGACCCGCCGCTTGATCAGGAGGTCGTTTCGCTTAACGGTTTTGCGGGCAAGTGTGTGGCGACGACGCAAAGGTTGAAGCTCACGGCTTTGAAACTTTAACACGGCCTGCAAAGTTTTGGTGCGATCGACCATGTCCCGCTGAAAGGCTGACAACTCCGCCTCGACCCGTGCTTTGTCTGCGTGGCCTTTCGCCAGTTTTGCATCAATCGATGCGATATTCAGTTCAGCAATCTCAGAATCCATTATTGCAAGCAGATCGCCGCGCTTGACCTTATCGCCTTTACGCACCTCAATCCGTGCAATGCGCCCATTAACGCTGCTGCCCATAATCGTGAAGTCGGCGTCAATCCAGGCATTGGTGACGATGACATGGCGCCACCAATGCAGGCCCTCCGTCACGCCGATTGCAATGCTTCCAACAAGCACGGCAAAGACAACAATCTTTAGTCCCCCGTGGCGGAGTCGGTTCATCGTATCCCCTTCTCAGGCTTTCTGATCCACCCAACCCATTGATCAGCTGCGTTGCTGGTGCTAACAGGCGAGATCGTTTCGCATCTGCGTAAACTTAACAAGTGCAGAAGCGCATGTTTCCGTGAGAGGACGGTATCAGCCGAGGGCCAGCCTATCCCAGCTGGATCACGTCTTATAGCACGGTGCTCTGCGTTAGTTTAGAATATCGTTCAGTGCTTTGACGCATCGGGCACAATCTTCCTCGTCGTTATAAATGTGTGGGCTGAGTCGGAGTCGGCCTAGTCTAGCGGCGGCATGTACGCCCGCCGCAGCAAGGCGGTCTGTTAGGTCGCGGGGCATGCCGTTAGGAAAGCCAAGGCTTAGAATATTTGGCGCGCGAAGGTCTTTCCGCAGCATTTCAACCGGCACATTTGCTGCACTCAGTCCAGTCTCAATTTCTGTTGTCAGCATACTTAGGCGCTCGCGCACTGCATCAATGCCCAAGGATAGAATCAATTCCATGCTGGTCGAAGCAACATCCAGCGAAACAAAGAAGTCGCGCTCACCCATGTCGAACCGGCGGGCAGTTTCTACATAATCTAAATCACTGAAATACACGTCATCGGTTGCTTGGACACGCTTGCGGCCATAGCTGGTCTGTTCCAGAGGAATGCCGTTCTGACAACGCTTAGCAACATACAAGAACGCGCGCCCATATGGGCCTAACAGCCATTTGTAGGTCGGGAAGATTAGGAAATCCGGGTCCAGACGCGTGACGTCTAAATCAACGACACCTGCGGCATGTGTGGCGTCTACCAGAAGTTTGCCGCCTTGGGGACGGAGTGCTTCCTGCACCCGCTCCATATCAATAATACCGCCGTCAGACCAGTGGATGCTGGACATTGTCGCCAGCGTCACGGGTGGTGCATTTGGGCGCGTCAGGGCTGCCAGGATTGCTTCGGTCCAACCGCCATTGTCGTCCGGTGCGACTGTTTCAATCTGATAAGCCCGCTCATTGGTGCGCGTCATCCACTCCAGCACTGGCGACGTGTGATCCTGGTCCAGAATCAAAATCCGGCTGTCAGTGGGCAGGACCATGACTTTCGCAGCAGTGGAGACGCCGTACCCGACGGAGGAAACCAACGCCACATCATCTGGATCCGCCCTAATAAGCTTAGCAGCGGCAGCGCGGGCGCGTTCGATCTGTGTTTCCGGGAGCCTATCTGCCAATTCCCAAGGCTTGGCTTTGCGCGCTGCTCCAATTTTGCCAGCTTCTACGGCGACGAGCGGAAGCGGGCTCCATGCCGCTGCATTAAGGTAGCAAACCTCTCGCGGCATATCGAAAAGATGGCGTTGTGATGGCATCATTTCTGCGTTCTCCCATAGAGCTTTGCGTTCGAATGGCACCAAAGCTGATTAGCTTTTCGATCATTCATCCCATGCTAACGCGGAAGAGAAGATCTGGCCTAGCCCCACTTCTCGCCGCATTCTTGGTTCATACCGCCACCTTCCTGTAAGATGTGGTCTCAAATCCGCAGGAGAAGCCAACTGTCCGACCTCAGCGTTGCATTTATCGATTCTCTGGATCGACGCGTCACTGACATTGCCGCCAACTGTACAGCCTGTGGGGCCTGCGCAGCCGCATGCCCAACGCCTGCAGTCGCTGGTATTGATGGCAGCGATACGCAAGCGCTCACTAGTGGTGTCCGGGATATCCTGCGCGCAGGCGAGGGCCCAGAAGCTTCTGAGCAATGGTCAAAGATGTGTTGTGGCTCTGGCGATTGCCTGACTGTCTGCCCAGAAGGCATTAACCCTCGTTTCATGCTGACTATGGCGCGTCGTGCGCTTACTCAAGCAAATCCAGAGCCCGAACGCAGGGCCGCAGGTAAGGCAGCATTTCAGAAAATGAGCCGCGGCGTGCGCGTTCTCTCTCGTCTTTCCTTGCCGCCAGATATGCTTGAAAAGCTCAGCCCGCGGTCCCATCCAGAGCGGGATGAAGTGCCGGATTTGGTGTTCTACACCGGCTGCAACATGTTGAAGACGCCCCACATCGGTTTGCTCTGCCTGGATGTGATCGAAGAACTTGGCTTTACCTATGAGGTCCAAGGTGGCCCCAGCGCTTGCTGTGGCATCCTGCCGTCGCGACCGGGCGATACGTCGCTTGGCGGGCGCCAGGCTTTCGGCACATTGGACAAAATGGCTGCATCCAAAACCAGTCAGGTCCTGTCCTGGTGCCCGACCTGCCAAATCCAGTTTGGCGAAACTATGATCCCTAGCTACCGGGAAATCACCGGCTCCTCGTTGGAAATGACCATGTTCCCGGTCTGGTTGGCGGCGCAGCTAGATGCACTTCAGCCAATGATGACCCAGCGCGTTGAAAAACGCGTCGCCCTGTTCGAATATGCTGGCGAGTTGGGCGTGATGGAGGCGGTGCGAACCTTACTTCGTGCCGTGCCCGGAATTGAGATTGTGGAAATCGAAAGCTCGGCCATCGGTTATAACGGCACCGCATTAGCGCCATTGGGTCAGTACCATGCTGATACGGTTGAATCCGCGCTGCGTGAGGCAGAGGCCGCAGGCGTCGATGTGCTGGTAGGCATCTACCACGGCGACCACCGCGAGTTTGCGGGGCGTATGGCGGACTGGCCGTTCAACTTGCAAAACTACATGGAATTGCTGGGCGAAAGCATGGGCTTTGCGCAGGCCGACCGGTTTAAAGAACTCAAGTTGATGAAAGACCCAGATGCTGTGCTGGCGGCTGCCGCTGGGATGATCGCAGAATATGGGTTAGGCGCTGATGAAGTCCGGGACGTGGTGATAAAGGATTTGTTGGAGATATAGCGAACGGCCATCAGCAAAATTCACGTGACATGCGTCTAGGCCATCCGTCGATCTGAGTAGGGGGAATACTCATGGACGAAGTCACGATAGATGGTTTGGCGGCCCGGCGACTTCGCGCTGAAGGCATGGGCGGGAAAAAGTATATTGAAAGAGCGCATGACCTAGGAAAACTCACCGCGCGCCAACGCATAGATCTTTTGCTTGATGCGGGTTCTTTCGTTGAAATCGGTTTGTTGTCCCATAGCCAGCACGCGGACTCGAAAGGCCGCACACCGGCTGATGGCATGTTGGCTGGGTCCGGCAAGATCGATGGTCGAACAGTGTATGTCACTGCAGATGACGGCACAGTTTTGGCCGGCACGCGTGGACGCGTTGCGGAAACAAAGAATAAGCGCATCCGCGACCTTGCCTTAAAGCACGAGAAGCCCTTCGTGGCTTTAATGGAAGCAGGCGCTGCCCGTTTGCAAGAAGCTTATGGTGCCAATGCCGCAGGGCTTGGCTATCGTTTTGGCGATCATTTTAAAATGTCTGGCCGCGTTCCCCAGGTCGGCGCTGCGGTTGGTCCCTCCTTTGGCGGGCCGTCATTTACGGCAGCGCAATCTGACTTTGTGCCGATTGTGAAAGGCACGGGGTTTCTGGGAATGTCGGGCGCGCCCGTCGTGAAGGTCGGGATCGGCCTTGAAGTCACAAACGAGGAAATTGGTGGCGGCGAGAAATCTGCAATCGAAACGGGGCAGGCCGACTTTCTGGCTGAAACCGAGGCGGAATGTATCACCTCGATCCGCGAATTCTTGTCCTACCTTCCATCCAACTGCAACGAGGCACCGCCGCGTGCTGCGCCAAAACCAGCGCCGGTCGATAGCCCAGAAGGGCGTGAGGCTATCGCGCAATTGGTTCCAGATAACCATCGTCGCGCCTATGAAATGCACAAACTGATCGGATTGCTGGTTGATGGCGACGACTATTTCGAGATGAAGCCAGACCGTGCGCGCAGCGTGATTACAGCCTTGGCCGGATGGATGGGCACCCGGTCGGCATAATCGCAAATCAGCCACGGCACCACGCTGGTGCCATTGATCACGCGGGGTCCATGGAGGTCCGAAAATTCGTTGACCTTTGCGACGCCTTCCATATTCCATTGCTGTCTTTGATGGATTGCCCAGGCTTTCTGGTCGGCCCCAAAATTGAGAGCCAGCGAATGGTTAGCCTTAAGGGACGATTACTGAATTCCATGTTTGGGGCGTCAGTTCCCTTGGTCACAGTTGTTTTGCGGAAGGCTATTGGGCTTGCATATATCGCGCTTGGTGGTAGGGCGGTTGACCCAGACCTACTGGTCGCTTGGCCGACAGCACGTGACGAGATCAAAAAACGCATCGAGGATGAATCAAGTGCCTATGCCGCTGCAGGTATGGGTTTAACAGATGATGTTATTACGCCAGCAGAAACGCGCGCACGCATATTTGAAGCATTTGACCGCAGTCGCGGTAGCCAGAATTATTTCTGGAAGCACCGGATCGACCCTTGATGAAAATTTGAGCTTTTAGCCCAACGGCGTTCACAGCTTCGATGTTCTACAAATAAGCACTGGAAAAATCCGTTGTATCCGCTGCAGGGGGACGTTCGAACGATCTCTTGGCGTTTGTTAGCGCAATCGCCAAGAGATCGAATAATAGATCGCGAGAGCTTAGATCGTTTGCTGCGTAAAAGACGTTGGTGGGCCCGGCAGGATTCGAACCTGCGACAACGCCGTTATGAGCGGCGGGTTCTGACCGCTGAACTACAGGCCCTGGGGAAAATTTTCCCGTGCGGGGGTTTATAGCGCTGTCCGCGGTGGAGCGCCACGCTCTTTTTTTGAATGTGAGGTTTAGTTTTTTGCGCGCTGACCGAAGATGGCGCTGCCGACGCGGACATGGGTTGCGCCAAGTTCTGCGGCTACATGGAAATCGGCGCTCATTCCCATGGAGATCCCGGTGAGGCCCAGCTTATCCGCCATGTCTTTCAGGAAGGCGAAATGGGGAGCGGGGGCGTCTTCGGCCGGGGGAATGCACATCAGGCCGACGATATTAAGGCCATGCATGTCCTGACAGTCTTTTACAAACGCAGCAGTGTTTGTCGGTGCAACGCCAGCCTTCTGCGGCTCCTCCCCAGTATTCACCTGAACAAAGCAGGGTAGCGCGCGGTTGGCGTCTGCCATGGCACGGGCGAGTGCTTTGGCGATGCGGGGGCGGTCAACCGTTTGGATCACATCAAATATCCGCACGGCATCTTTTGCTTTGTTGGTTTGGAGAGGGCCGATCAGGTGCAGTTCCATTTCTGGATAGCGGGAGCGGCGCGATGTCCACCGGCCATCGGCTTCCTGCACACGGTTTTCGCCGAAAATGCGAAGACCTGCGGTCAATGCGGCTTCCACCTGCTCATCCGGCTGTTGTTTTGATACGCCAATCAAAGTCACAGCGCCTTTGGAGCGGCCGCCATCGGCTTCTGCCTGGGCGATGGCGATGCGTACATCGTCTAAGTTCGCAGTGACTTCAGCGTTGATAGAGGGTTGGGACATAGCAGGCGGTCTCTTCAGCTGGGATTGCCGTCAGTGTCAAGATAGCCGAATTCGGTCATTACGTCCCGGTGCTGTTCGATCATGCGTGTGACGAGATCTGGCGCTAGGTCCGTGCGCCACTGCCCCGCTGTGCCAGCGCGGAAAAATCGTTTCTGGTTGCGGGATTTCTCGTTGAAGCCCTTCAGTGCTTCCTGGCTTTGCAGGGCATCAAAGGTGGAATTTCTGACGGCCTGGAGGATCTTCGCCTCATCAATTGGCTGACGCAACATATTCAGAATCTGACGGAGCGCCTTGCCCGCATCGGCCTGCATATCCTCATAGCGCAGCACCGTGCGCACGAGGCCGGACGCGCGCGTCCAGCCGCGCACATGGGCTGACCAATTGCCAAGGTATTCTGGAGCTCGGTCAGCGCGGCCCATCGTGATCAGGTTTTTACTTGAGATTGCATCCACGGTTTCAGTGTGTGAAAGGCCATAATGGTCAGCATAGGAGAGTACGATATCAAGCGGATTTCTGAGGATATATACCGCGCCTGCCGTTACGCCTGGGGTGATCGTTGGCACGCCGTGCAGCACACGCAACGCACTATGGGTTTTCGCGAACACGAGGTTCTGATTGATGTTGGCGATGGCTGAATGCGCTTTGGGCTTTAGCGGCATGATATCTTCAAGCGCAGCGCCTGGTAGCTTACGTCCGGCAGCGCGCTCATAGGCCCATATGCCAGAATCCGCCAATGCGAAGGCCGGTAGCTTATTGATGTCGACGCCCGCTTCACTACCCGCGATATAGTTCGCCAGGAGGGCGCGCGCCCAAGTGTTTCCAGACTTCGGGAAAGAGGCAAGCCAGAGGATCGGCATGAGTTGGTCTCTGTGGCGGTGTTGAATAAGGGCGCGACGGGATGGTCAGAACGTAGAATCTTCAGACCTGTAAAGACAAGCCTTCGAATCAACATAAGCCTCTTATATCAGCGAAAGGGTTATCGGCATCGGCACCATCACATCTCCATGCGGTATTGGCGTCGCGTGAATTGGTCAAAGTTAAGATTGAGTAAAATCCGCAATTTCATCGAAATATCACATGCGTGTGGCATTTTTTTGAGCCGCATCCCAATGTTTGAATAGAATTCGGGTTCGTATATTGCGTAGCGCAGGTCTTGGCGCAGTTTAAACTGCGTTGAACATAAGGGAGACGGCAATGAAATGGATTGGATTTGTCGTTGGCGCAGCGGCGCTAGCGTTTACGATTGATACAGCCGCGGCTCCGGCGCAGGATAAAACTTTTGTGACCATTGGCACGGGCGGGCAGACGGGCGTGTATTACGTCCTCGATCAGTAGATCCGTCGTTCGGTCAATCGACGTTCCTCTAAGCACACTATGTAAGTTCACGGCATCTGGAGACCCGCATTAACCTCGCATTATGAGGTGCGATGTGATTCACTGACGGCATGGAGGTGTTGTTATGAATTGGTATCCCCTTTTCGGCCTTTCAGAGCGTCTGGCGATGTTGTGCACGCACGGTGGTCCGCTATAAGTTCACGATGTGACGTTGTATGTTCAGTATTTTCGCGACTGGTTAGTTGATTGCCGTGGCTATGGGGATGGTGCAAAAGGCGACCGCCCTCCGTTTGCTCCAGTGTCGATTTTCAAGGCATTGATCCTGCAGGCGCAAAACAATCTCTCCGACGCGCGGATGTAGTTCATGGTTAGAGACCGGCTGTCGTGGATGCGGTTCCTGGGTTACGAACTTAGCGGCCCGACGCCGGATGAAAACACGCTCCGCCTGTTCCGCAACAAATTGAACGAGACCGGAGCGCTGAAGCAGGTAATGAAGGCCTTCGACTGGTAATCGAAGAAGAAGGGCTATATCCCCCCTCTCAGCGATTGCGCGGTGAAGCTTTAAGCTGTTGGCCTGACGGTTGTGCAGAATGATGGCAAGACCATCATCGATGACGCGGCCTTTTATTCCACCGCGAAGAAGATCGGCCTCGACTGGGATCAAAAGATTTTGGAGGTTCTGAAGCCTGCAGATACGCCGAGTAAGTATCTGGCCTAGGTTCCGGCCCTGCTGATCCGCGTCTTACTGATCATGGTCCAGTGCTGCCAGGTTGCAACGGCGACCGCTGCAGCGACAGCATAGGGGAGCGCTTGATATGTATAAACTATCCTGCGTCCGATTGACCCCTCTGAACTAAGCTTTGGGCTAAAGCGATGCCAACCGCCAAGGCACTCGCGGACTCGTGCGGCGCTGCCATGCATATCATGACAGTCGTGCCTGAAGTGTGCACATCAGTCACGGCGGAATACTTCCCGCCAGACATCGAGACGACGATTGTCGCAGGTGCTACCAATGCCCTGGCGGACGTCGTTAATGCTAAGTTGGCAGATTATAAGGTCACATCCCATGTCGCAATCGGTCGGACATTCCGGCAGATTGTATCAGCGGCGAAGAAACTTGACGCCGACCTGATTGTAATCTCATCCCACCGGCCTGAACTGATTGACCGCTTGATTGGCCCAACAGCAGATATGGTGGAACGGAACACAACAGTTTCTGTTCCTATTGTCAGGGACTACTCTGAACACAGAACGACATTCGGCGGAGAGCAAGCCTTGGCGATAGATAATGATTTCGGTCGCATACATATCCCAGCGATCTTAAAGCGCCTTGGCGGATTTCTACTTGCCTGTTTAGGGCTTCTGGTTGGATTGATCTGCCTTACCACGTCAGTTCAAGCATTGTGGGCAGTCGCAATTTTCGGGGGCTTGGTGTTGCTTGGTCTGTGCGACATGAACCAGAGCCGCCATGCGCTGATGCGGAATTATCCGATCATCGCTCGCGCGCGCTGGGTTTTTGAGGAACTCAGGCCTTATCTCCGCCAGTACGTGGTCGAGAGTGATCTCGAAGGACGTCCGATTGACCGGGACAGCCGCTCTGTAGTCTATGCCCGCGCAAAAGGCCAGGAAGATGCGATGGCGTTTGGAACGCGCTTGGACGTGTATTCCAGCGAATATGAATTCATCACCCATTCCATGGCGCCGCGTCCCCAGTGTGAAGGCGATTTGCGGGTTGATGTTGGCGGGGCGGATTGCAAATTGCCCTATTCAACCTCGCTGCTGAATATTTCCGCCATGAGCTTCGGCTCCCTAAGCGCAAACGCAATTGAGGCGTTGAACTTAGGCGCAAAGCGCGGAAATTTTTATCACGATACCGGCGAAGGCTCGATCAGCCGATATCACCGTGAGCATGGCGGCGATATTGTTTGGGAGATTGGCTCAGGCTACTTCGGCTGCCGTAATAGCGACGGATCTTTTGACGAAGGTGCGTTCCAGGCAACTGCGCAAGACCCCCAGGTCAAGATGATCGAGATCAAGCTCAGCCAAGGGGCAAAACCTGGCCATGGCGGGATGCTGCCGGGGGCGAAGGTAACAGAAGAAATTGCGGAAGCGAGGGGCGTTCCTGTTGGAACGGATTGTATTTCTCCAGCGTTCCACAGCGCTTTCGAGAGTCCACGTGAAATGATAAAATGGGCGGCGAAGCTCAGGGAATTGAGCGGCGGTAAGCCGGTCGGCCTAAAATTCTGTGTTGGCCAGCCCCACGAAGTATTCGCTATGGCGAAAGCGATGTATGAGCTTGATACAACGGTCGATTTCGTTGTTGTCGATGGAGGCGAGGGTGGCACAGGTGCTGCACCCCAGGAATTTGCGGACCATGTCGGAATGCCGCTTCGTGAAGGTTTGGTTCTGACACGCAACGCGCTGGTCGGTGCTGGATTGCGCGACCGGGTGCGGATTGCCGCTGCTGGCAAGGCGACCGGCGCATTCCATATCGCAGCCAACGCAGCAATCGGCGCGGATTGGACTAATGCGGCGCGGGCTTTCATGTTCACGGTTGGCTGTATTCATTCGTTGAAGTGCCACACAGGCGAATGCCCAGTCGGCGTCGCGACACAAGACAAATTGCGCCAGCGCGGATTAGTGGTTGAGGACAAAGCCCAGCGCGTCCATCGTTTCCATGATCACACTATCGAGACGCTGAAAGAGATTGTGGCCGCCGCCGGGCTTGACCACCCAAGTGAGTTAGAGCCACATCACCTGCATCATCGCATCAGCCCAAATGAGTTGCGGGCAATAGACAGAATTTATCCGTTCATCACTCGAGATCAGCTGATTGATGACCCGGGCTCCACGCGCTATGCGGATTGGTGGGCTGCTGCTCAGACGGATAGCTTCCGTCCCCATCACAACATCCAGGTGGACCGCGAGGCGCGGTATCAAGAAGCCCGTGGCCGCGGCGTATTCTAAGCCCGGAATTCAAGCATTGCCGCGCTCGGTTTGCGCTTAGGCCGTGAATTGGAGCATAACTTATGCTGAACCATGAGCATTGCTGTAGTCATACTCCTCGCGCTAATTGCCCTATTGGGCGCGGCCGCCCTGGCAGTTCCCTTAGCCCGGAAGCTTGGACAACCAGTCGCAGTGCTGCTGGCTGCACTCGGGCTTGCCCATGGCCTTGTGACATCGGTTTTTGGGGTCGAGATTTTTCGGGGCACGCTCGATACTTACGACCAATGGTTCGTTGAACAGTTGGCGCTCGATTCCCAGGCTCTGCTATATTTCTTTTTGCCGCCGCTTCTGTTCGACATGACGCTGGCTATCAACGTCCGTCGGCTCTTGGCGGATTCTGCTGCCGTATTGGCGATGGCCGTACTGGCCGTTGTCGCGGCAACGGGAGCTATCGGTGTGATTCTGTGGCTTGCATCGCCAATGGCGTTATTGGCGTGTCTGCTGGTAGGCGCTGCGGTCGCGACAACCGATCCTGGTGCAGTTGTTAGCACATTCCGGGAAATTGGCGCGCCGCGTCGGCTGCTGACAATCCTTGAAGGCGAAAGCCTACTGAATGATGCGGCGGCGATTACAATATTCGGGCTGTTGCTCGCGGTTATGCGGAATGAGGCGGAACCCTCGCTTGGCGGATTGGTGACTGGTTTTTTGTATAGCTTTGGCTCTGGCGCTGCTGTTGGCTGGAGCATCGCTGTCACTGCCAGCCGCATATACCCTCTCCTTGCACGCTCAACGGTTGCCGAGGCCACCATTACGGTCATCGTGGCCTATGGCGCTTTCATCATCTCAGAGCAGATTTTTGGCGGTTCTGGCGTTGTCGCTGTCGTATTCGCAGGCCTCACGACGGGGTGGGCCGGGTTCATGCGTATGGGTCCAGGCAATTGGCAGACGGTTAAAGCTGTATGGGCGCAAATTGGTTTTTGGGCGAATGCGCTCATTATGATGATTGCGACAAGCTTGGTACCTGGCTTAATCGGCGAGCTTGGCTGGCTGATCGCGCCGCTCACACTCCTTGTTTATCTTTGTGCGATGGTCGCGCGGGCGGTGATTTTGTTTGGGCTGCTGCCGCTCATGGCCGCCCTTCGACTGACGGCACCTTTGACCCGCCAACAGAGTTATCTGGTCATTTGGGGTGGTGTGCGCGGCTCAGTAACTTTGGTGCTAGCAATCTCCATTGCTGATTTAAGCGTACTTGGCGAAGATGCCCGCATGTTGGCTGCGATCGCAGCGTCATACACGCTTGCAACGATCTTCCTGAACGCCTCCACCCTGGCGTGGTTAACCAGAAAGCTTGGCCTAGATAAGCTCTCGTCCACAGATATGGCACTTCGGGAGAAGATTATTGCGGGCACGCTGGAACGTGTTCGTACCGTTGTCCGCGATCTCGTCCGCGCCCGTCATTTGGAGCAGGATGCCTTGCTTGCAGTTGAGGCTGCATTGGGCGCGCAACAGGAGCAGGTGGTAGCGCAAGCTGAGGCGCAGGCGGGCGGGGAGCGCATTCCGTTCGGCGAACGCCTCCGGCTCGGCCTCACCATCATCAGCGGCCAGGAACTGCGCCTGATCCACCAAGCGTTCGAAGACGGCGCCATTGGCCCCCGCGCCGCTGGTATGTTGCGTTTGGATGCTGACCGGATCGCTGATGCAGCGCGGCTGAGTGGTCGGGAAGGCTATCAACTGGCGGCGAAGGAGGCATTGAAGCCCTCTCCAGCTTATAGGTTTGCGATCCGGCTCCAGCGAAATTTCCATTTGGATGCGCCGTTGCGGTCCGCAATCGAACTGCACTTTATCACGCTGTTAGAAGGCGAGCGTGTTGCACGGGAACTGGCGCGGTTCGCTGAAACCACAATGCCGCCAATGATCGGGGAAGACGCTGCTGCTAATCTCTTTCAGCTCATGCAGATGCGGCACGAGCACATCGACACTGAAATCAACGTAATTGCTGCGCAATATCCAGAATACGCGCGTACCGTTGAGCGCATGTTGATCGCCTATGCCGCTCTACGCCGCGAGCGACAGCAGTACCGGCAGCTCCTAAATGACGGCGTTATTGGCCAGGAATTGCACGATAGTCTGATCACTGATTTGGACCGGCGTGAAAACGCAGCGACGAGACCACCCAGATTAGACCTCACCCTAAAGCCTGTCGCGCTCCTAAACCGTGTGCCTTTGTTTGAAGCGCTTGATCCAAAGCAACGGCGGAAACTGGCGCGGGCGTTTGATACGCGTTTCACAACGCCGGGTGAAACAATCCTGTCGGTTGGGGAACGGGGAGCGGCCATGTACTTTGTTGCATCCGGCGCGCTCGAGGTCCGCCAGGGGAGCGATGTCACACGGTTGGGTACGGCGAAATACTTTGGCGAGTTGGCGCTGATCCACCCGCTCCGGCGCCGGGTGAGCGAAGTTGTCTCCAGCGGTTACTGCAGATTGCTGGTGCTAAAGCGCCGGGATTTCAACAAGCTGGCGCGACGGGACCCGACGCTTGAAAGCCTGATCCGGCAATCTGCTGAAGGCCAATTACAGCCACCTATGCCACCTGCTCCAGCCCTGCCAGATTCATTTGTTTCATAGGTCTGCCATGGCATTTTTAAAGGTGTTGAGGCCTTCAGTACCGGCCGGCGCGAGCCCGTAGACGCCGCGGTCAATTCGCTCGAACCAGCCATAATGGTTCGCTTGCATTATGCGCGCGGCGGCTTCAGCGCCGGTCGAGGCTGCGACGAGGGCCGCTTTTGTTGGACCATTCTCCTGCAGGAAAAGCGCACACCGGAGCGCATCTTGCCTGTACGCTGTTATGCGTTTGATGCCTGTAACGCCGCCGGTGTTCGGATCACCTGCCCGGCGCTCAAATTCCCTCAGCAGCCGACCAGCCCGGCGTTTGTTCTTGCGGGGTTGATAGGGGCCAGGGTCCAAATGCGCTTCGACGCTAGCTGTGGCATCGACACGAACAGCCAAAAGCCCAAGGCCCAAGCGGCGGCAAAGCCGGGTGATGTCCTTATAGCGAATCTTCCAGCGCCTATCTGATGAAACGGGGACAGCAAGATACACATTGTCAAACAGCGCTTGGCGCGCGACGCCCTGCATCACCAAAGTTAAGGAGAAGGTCAGCTTTAGCTCGACGATGATGGGCGGCTCGTCGCCTCTGCGGGCCAGCAAATCGCAATCGCCAATCTCGGCCTTAACCTCATAGCCCTGGGCTTGCAGGTAGGCTTTGATGGGGTCGTAGAGATCAGCTTCGCGCATGTGTGCGTTATGGCCTTTCAAGGCTTTCGGGCATTGCGATTGACCGCTTGCCCTTATGGGCTGAGACTAGCTCCCAAATTCACCACTGATAAGTGCAGAGAGTCCGATGAATTACACGAAGCCACAAGCGAAACCCCATGGCTATAGCGATGCGCAATGGCAGGTCCGCGTTGATCTAGCGGCAGCACACCGTTGTGCCGTTATGCATGGTCTGCATGAGGGCATTTTCAATCACTTCACCATGCGCGTGCCTGGCGAAGGCAACCGCTATTACCAGATTCCGTTCGGTACACATTGGTCCGAAGTAACGGCTAGCTGCTTTATGGAGGTTGACTACGAAGGCGAAGTCCAGCGCGGCGAAGGTATCGTTGAGCGCTCCGCCTATTGTATTCACGCGCCAATGCATCGCTTGATGCCAGGTGCTGCAGCTGTGTTTCACACGCATATGCCGTTCGCAAGCGCCCTGACACGGCTGGAAGACCAGCATATCAAGCCCATCGGCCAGACCGAACTTGGCACCATGATGAAGACCGGTTACGACGAAGCCTATGATGGCCCTGGTCTAGATCCATCTGAAGGTGTGCGGTTGGCTCAAGCTTGCGGCGATAACACTGTTATGCTGATGGCGAACCACGGCGCCATCACAATCGGGGATACGGTCGCTGAAGCCTATGACCGCCTGTATTACCTGGAACGTGTCGCTCAAGTGCAGCTTTATGCGATGTGGACGGGCCAGCCGCTGAAGCACTTGCCTGAGTCCATCGTTGAGAAAACTTACAAAGTCTACAAAGGCTCTGCAATGATTTATGGCGGTCGTAAAAATGCTGAGTGGCATTTTGATGCGCTCAAGCGGATTCTGGACCGAAAAGAGCCTGATTACGCTGAATAGACCTGAGGTAACTGGCCTGCAGTCGCCCCCCTTAACGGGGAGAGAGAGGGTAGGGTGAGGGGGATGTCAGCAGTCAGAAAGGTTGCCAATCAGAACCACTTTCATCCAATCTCCTGCAATACATCCCCCATCAATTCGATGGAGCGGAGTATGTGCTTCTGCGCCAGCCCTGGCCACTGCATGCGCAGGACCAGGTGACCTGAGCCCAGATTTTCCTTGATCCAATGAATGCGATCCTCTGCCATTTGCTTATAGCCTAAAATGAATTGGCTGGCCTAGAATGCGTCGAAATCATCATTAAAGGACGTCGCGCTGACATTCTTGATGCCCCAGGAAGCATAGGCCCCGTATTTGTATGTCAATGGATCACGGGCTAATTCCGTCGCTGCGGCTGGCGTGCCGGCGATGGAGCATCTGCGGCAGAGCGGGCGTTCAATGGGGGCTGCCAAACCTGCAGCAGCGTGGGCTGTATTTTAGACCTCATTCGCGCGTATCAGCTCGACCCAGGGGTAGGAAAAGCTGGCCATCCATGTGTCTGCTAGCCTAGCCGTACGTTGAATTTCAGGGTCAACGGTTGTACCCAGCCATAGCGGTAGTGAGTGGCCGTTCCGCGGACGGATCGAGGCGCCGACATCATGTAGATTGAAGAAGCGCCCGTTATGGGTGACGCGCTCCTGGCTCCAAAGCTTGCGGATTACCTCGATTGCCTCAGTGGTGCGGGCGGCGCGGGTGCGGGCTGTTTCGCCAAAGGCCTGGAATTCCTGGTCCCAATAGCCCAGGCCAAGTGCAAGCGTATATCCACCAGGTGCGATCCAATTGATGGTGGCGGCTTCCTTTGCGATCTGCATCGGGTTGGTCATGCCCATCAGCCAGATGCTAGGCCCTAGGTGCATATCACCGGCATCGACGGCCAGTCCTGCCAGCAGGATATTCGCCTGAAACATCCGCATTGGCGCGCTCAGATAATGATGTGGGACCAAGATAGAGGCATAGCCAGCATCCCTAGCGGTGCGGACTTGTTAGGCCATATTTCCAGTCGCTGCGGCTAGGGAGGCGTCATCCTGGAATTGCGGTTTTACATAAAAGCCTAAAAGCATTTGACGTCCTTATCTCAGGGTGTGACGGGCCTATCCCGGGCTTTGCACAAAGTCTTGTCAATGGCGGAACCTGGGTCAGGCTTTGCATTAAGGATTTGACACTTGCCTAGATTCACACCACGCTTAGGACCCGAAGAATCGGAATTTCTGACAAAACCGCTATTCGTTTGCAGGCTGGATTGACGGCTTTGCTCGAAACAGCAATCCTTCAGCATCGTTCCGAATCGTCCTACTCGATGACCCGGCAGAAGATCGGGCAGGACATCCAAAACACCGAAAGGGAAGAAATCATGAAAAATCTGCTTCGACCTACAGTTGGCGCTGCTGTGGCTGCTGCTGCAGCCCTTGCCGCTGCACACGCAAGCGCTGGCGAAGTCCCCAAGCGTCTTGTTTTTACATCGTATGATTTTGGCAGCTCTGGGTTCGCCCAGGCTTCTGGAATCGCGAACGCTTTCAAGCAGGTGCACAACACCCGCATCCGTATTGTGCCATCAGGCACCAGTATTGGCCGCATTCTGCCACTGGCCCAACGGAAAGCAGATTATGCATTCCTTGCATCTGGCACCTATTTCGCTTCGGAAGGCACCTATGACTTCGCAACGCCAAACTGGGGTCCGCAGAACTTACGCTGCGTTATGTCTCCGCCAGCTGGCACAGGCATTGTCATGCTTGGCAATTCCAAATTCAGTGCCGCTGAAGGCATAAAGGGCATGCGTCTTGGCTACGTTAAGGGTAATCCTTCGGTCAACGTTAAGACAGATGGAATCGCCGCTTTCGCCGGCCTGAAAGACGGTGAGTGGGAACGGGTCTGGCATGGTGGCTACGGCGTGATGAAGACATCGCTATTGACCGGGAAGATCGACGGCTTCCTGGCCGCGCCGACATCTGGTTTCTCGAAGGAAATCGAAGCGTCTCCAAACGGCATTAGCTGGTTGCAATTCAATCCAGACCTCAAAGAGAACTGGGTCCGCATGCAAAAGATTGCGCCGATGTATGGTTCTATCACGATAGAAAACGGTGCCGGCATCTCGAAAGACAAGCCAAGTAAGACCTTGTCCTTCCGCTATCCAATGATGGTCACCTACGCGGACCGTAATGCTGATGAGGTTAGCGCTATGGTGCAAGCCATGGATGAACTCTATCCGAAGTACAAGGATGTATCTTTTGCTGCGCAGGCATGGGCGATTGATCAATCCTCGACCACGCCTTGTGAGGCTGCATTCCATCCTTCTTCAGTGGCTTACTTCAAGGAGAAAGGCCATTGGGACGCTGATCGTCAAGCTTGGCAGGACGCGCGACTTGCTCGCCACGAAGCTGTGATTGACGCCTGGGACGATGCGCAGGATAGCTACAACCAAATGCGGGCTGCAGAGCGTGCAAAAGGTAATAAGATCAAGGCAGGTGCTGGTTGGGAAGACTGGTGGACAAAGGTCCGTAACGAAAAAGGTCTGGACTGATCTAATCGTTCATTAACTCTATAACGACGCTGCTTTAGGGGCGGTCGCGGCTTGCGTGGCCGGGCCGTCCCTTATCTTTGCGGCAGATGATTACCGGCGCTTAGGCGTTTGTTTGAATTGGATTGAAGCATGGCTCAGAATTCCAAGCCGTTCGAAGATGCAGCCCCTGTTGAACTGGACGAAAAGTTCCAGGACAACTCAGACAAGCGACTCAAAGGCGGCGTCTATTGGCTGACGATGATTTATGGCGCGCTTGGTATATCTATCGCAGTCAACCAGACGTTTAACATTGGCCCTTTCGGCTTCGTATTGCTGGATAACTCCTACTATTACATCCTGATCGCCGTTTTCCTTTCACTCGCTTTTTTGATTTTTCCAGCCGTTAAACGTCATAGGGAATACGTGCCGTTTTATGACTGGATTATGTTTGCTCTGACAAATTTTTCTGGGTTCTATTTGGCCTATCACGGTGGTGAAATGGTCGAGCGGGGTTGGGATACAGTCGCTCCCACAGAGCCAACCATTGTCGCCGCCATTATGTGTTTCTTGGCGCTAGAAGGCGTTCGGCGCGCTGGCGGGCTTATCCTATTCGGCGTTTGCATCATGTTCTTCGCATTCCCACTCTGGACGGAATATGCGCCAGGCTTCCTGTGGGGCATCGGCAAAACGCCAGAAGAACTGGTGCGCTCCTATGCAATGGGCTTTGAGAGCATTGTTGGTGTGCCAATGCGGGTTGCTGGCAACATCCTGATTGGCTTCTTGATTTTTGGTGCTGCTTTGGTTGTGACTGGCGGCGGGGAGTTCTTTATGAACTTCGCCGCCGCTCTCCTGGGTAAAAGCCGTGGCGGACCGGCGAAGGTGGCGATCGTCGCCAGTGGATTTTTCGGCTCTCTGTCGGGTTCGGTTATTTCGAACGTCGTGACAACCGGGCAGCTGACAATCCCAACCATGAAGCGGGCCGGGTATCCACCGGCCTATGCGGGGGCTGTTGAAGCGTGCGCGTCTACCGGCGGCACGTTAATGCCGCCCGTTATGGGCGCCGTCGCGTTCTTGATGGCCGAATTCCTGAATATTCCCTACGCCGATATCGTGATCGCCGCCGCCGTGCCATCGTTGCTATTCTACGCGGCGCTGCTTTTACAGGTTGATGGCTACGCTGCTGTTAATGGCTTGAAGGGCCAGCCAGCAGAAGAAATTCCAGACTTCATGGAGACGATCAAAGGCGGATGGTTCTACATCTTCAGCCTCGGCCTGCTGGTCTATCTGTTAGTGTTTGCGCGACTGGAACTTTATGCGCCTTATTACGCAACAGTTGCACTTTTGGTCTCTGTCTTCCTATTTAGGCGAAACAACCGCTTTAACTGGACGCAGCTGAAGGCTCTGATTATTGAATCCACCAAAACGATTTCAAACATTATCGCCATTTTGGCAGGTATTGGTGTGATCGTTGGCTCATTAGCTTTCACGGGTGTCGGCGGTGCATTTAGCCGCGAGCTTGTCGGTATCGCACAAGGCAGCTTGTGGCTATTGTTGATCATGGGCGCTTTGACCAGTTTTTTGCTGGGAATGGGTGTCACGGTCAGCGCTTGCTATATCTTCCTCGCCATTGTCATGGGCCCTGCGCTGATTGAATTTGGGCTAGATCCGGTCGCCAGCCATTTGTTCATTCTGTATTGGGGCATGCTTTCCTACATCACGCCGCCTGTTGCATTGGCTGCAGTGGCATCCTCGGTGATCGCCCAGTCCAACCAGATGGAGACGGCATTTAAGGCGATGCGGCTTGGGTCCATCACGTTCGTACTGCCATTCATTATGGTACTGACGCCAGCGCTGATTCTGCGTGGTGACCCGATGGATGTCGTGATCACTATTGCGGCGTGCTCCATCGCTGTCGTGCTGCTTGCAGGTGGGTTTGAGGGTTATCTGTATGGGGTTGGGCCGGTCGGCGCTCCCATACGGGCGCTCCTGTTTGCTGGCGCGGCTGGGTTCCTATATCCGAGTTACACCAGCTACGCGATCACAGCCGCCGCAACGGTCGGCGTCTATATGGTGATCTACGTGACGCATAAGGGAAAGCGATCTGCCGTGGGGTAGATTGCAGCTAGATGTATAGTTAGGCGGCCAGTTGGTCCGCCAGAATTGCGTCCAGCGGCCCTATCAGCAATTTCTCTGCCATGGCAGCCGCGCGGGCTGAGCCGATAACTGGGCAGGCATAGCGGCTGAACTTCGCAGAAACCTGGGCATCGGTAAGCGGTTGATCTAGGTCGCCGGCCACTGAGTCTACATGATGGACCGAGGCACCTGCTGCTGTTTCAATGGTCAATTCCGCCTGTCGAATATCAGCCGCCGTAGCGGCTTGGTCCGGCGTAATGGCCAGCATCTCCTCAAGCTTAAGCGTCATCGGCTCTGTCATGGCCGCAGCCGTATAGGCTTCTGGCCCAAGGTCCCCATGCACGAGGGCAGAGGCGAGCCCATAACTCAAACTGAACTGTGCCTGGATCGCCGTCTTCGGCTGCCTGTTGCCACAATAGGTCATGGCTTCCTCATACACGGATAACTTGAGCGCCTTAATGTCCGAAACCTCTATATCGGGGTTTGCTTTTCGCCAGTCTAATGCAGCCTGCGCGCCATAATGGACGTGGCGGACGGCAGCGAACGGCTTAAGGTAGCCTTGCAGGATCAGCCATTCGCCTGGCGGTGCTTTGAAACGCTCATCGCCGCCGCCAAGCGCCATTTCTTGATAAAGATTCGCCCCACCTATAGGCGTCGTCATTCCAGCTTGGACGGCAAGAGCGGACGCAATTCCGCGCATCGCAGCTTCGCCGACATAGGCATTCCGCACCGTCGCCCCTTGCGCCACAGGTAAGTACAAGCTGAACGGTAGATGGGTCGCAGCACCTTCGACCGCCGACAGCATCCTGGCTTCCGAAAGTCCGAATAATCTTGCTGCTGCGGCAACAGCGCCGAATGTTCCCCAGGTGCCATCTACGTGCATGCCGGGGCGGATGCGCAGACGCTCGCCCATACGGCCAGCTAGCTCGAAGCCCGTTATCAGCGCCGCCAGCGTATCGCCGAGTGAGCGCCGCCTTGATAAAGCCAGGGGTAATGTCGCGGCAAAGGCATGGAGGCCTGGTCGGCCATGGGCGCGGGCAAGGCCTTCGCAGGCTTCGTCCCAGCATGCTGCGATGCCAGAGATATAGGCAGCGCTAAGTGTTGTTAGATGAGCCTCTGACCCCGGCAAGCGCACCGCACCTTCATCCAGTGACGCAAGAGACCGCGCCAAGTTGGCTGGCTCTGGCTTTGCGAGGCCACCGATCATACCGCCGATAGTATCGAGCAATAGGCGACGCGCCTGACTTTCGACGCCGGGTGCCGTTAACGGATCGGCTCCATGCAGCCATTCGATTGTTTCTTTGATTGTCGTCATCGCGTACGATCCCTTTAGTCATTTTTAACCGGTACAGTTTGACCAGCGGGTCACTGGCTCGCACCATACGGATCTGAAATGAGCATCGGCAACGGATGGCATTACGCGCCATCGCTATGCAAGTAAATTCGAGGCGACATCATGAGCGACCACGGCCACCCGCCCTTAGCAAATATGAACGGCGAAATCATCTCGTTCGGCGATGCTAAGATTTCCATCATGGCACCAGGCCTGACCTTTGCTGTATTGGCGTTTGAAGGTCTCCGCGCATATTGGAATGATGATGAACAGCAGCTTTTTGTGTTCCGCGCGCCGGAGCATATGGACCGCCTGGATTTCACCAACTCTGTCATTGAAATCGAAGGCTGCCCAGCTGCGAAAAAGTTAACGATGGAAATGCTACAACTCGCTCAGGCTTGTGAGTTTCGCCAAGATATCTATATCCGCATGCAGACTTACGTTGACGAATGGGGCGCTATGGCTGCCACAGGGCCTGTCGGGTATTCCATCGTCTGCCGGGCGCGAGGCCGCGTCGCAGCGTTCCATGAGGGCCGACACTTTGGTGTCAGTTCCTGGCGCAGGAATGAGGATGATGCGAGCCCGCCGCGCATCAAAGCCTCTGCCAACTATTTGAACAGTCGCCTTGCCGGATTGGAAGCTAAGCGGAACGGCTATGACGCCGCCGTCATTCTGAACCGCGATGGCTCCGTCAGCGAAGGTCCAGGCGGCTGCGTATTCATAATGCGCGATGGTCAGTTCATTACGCCGTCCGTTACTGCTGGCATCCTAGAAAGCGTCACTCGGCGCACGCTCATTGAGATTGCGGGCGATGTCGGCCTGGATGTGATCCAGCGGGATATTGGCCGGACGGAGTTGTATCTGGCGGAGGAAGCCTTCTATTGCGGAACCGGCCAGGAAGTGGTGCCTATCCTTAGCTTTGAACGGAAGCCAGTAGGTGACGGCCAGCCAGGTGGGGCGACACGCAAGCTGCAAGATCATTATGACGCGGTCGTCCGTGGCCGTGTGGATGCCTATAGACACTGGCTCACCCCTATATATGCAAATGGAGACGGCGCTTGATGGACCCGGTACGCATCGGCCTGATCTGGCGGCGCATTGAAGGCTTGGTTGATCTGGTGGCGGAAACGTTTCTGCGCGCTGCATTCTCTGTCGTTGTGCGTGATAACTATGATATGGCGTTCAGCCTGTTCGACGGGCAGGGGCGCCTCATCGCGCAGTCCAAGCGCAGTATTCCAAGCTTTACCGGTACCCTGCCGCGCACGCTGGACGCTATCCTGGAAAAATTTCCGGTAGAGCGCTTAGATCCCGGCGACGTCATCATCACCAATGACCCGTGGATTGGCACCGGGCATCTGAACGATATCTCCATGGCCCATCCAATTTTCCGGGATGGACGCCTGATCGCATTCGCCGCCAGCACTGCGCACACAGTCGACATCGGCGGCGCGCCGTCGCCAACCGCGCGGGATCGGTTTGAGGAAGGCCTTTGCATCCCAATTTGCAAGATCGTTGAAGGTGGGGTTGAGAACGAAACTGTCATCGATTTCTTGAAAGAGAATTTGCGCATGTCCGGTGAAACGCTCGGGGACATCCGCGCCCAGTTCGCTGCGTACCGGGATTGCACGACGAAGCTTGCCGGGCTGTTGGATAATGAAAACCTAGATGACCTGGATACCGTTGCGGACGAAATCATCGCCCGATCTGAAGCCAGTATGCGCCGCGCGATTCAGGCGATGCCAGATGGGAGCTGGCAGGATGAATTTCAGACTGATGGATTTGATAAGCCGCTGAACATAAAGTGTGCGGTCACGGTTATAGGCGATGAAATGACGCTGGATTTTGCTGGCACGTCTAACCAAATTCCGCATCCAGTCAATTGTGTTCTGAATTACACCCAAGCCTATGCGCGCTACGCCGTGAAGTGCGTATTGGACCCGGAAGCGCCTAATAACGCAGGCTCCCTTCGCCCCATAACGGTTAAAGCGCCAGAAGGCTGTTTGTTGAACGCCACCGTGCCGTCACCAGTGTGGGGGCGGCATTTGTCGGGGCATTACGTGCCACCGGCGGTGCTTGGCGCATTGGCGAGGGCGGTACCAGAAAAGGCCGTGGCTGAGTCCGGTTCACCGCTTTGGAACGTTTATTTCGGCGGCACCAAGGCAGATGGCGAGACCTTTGTGAAGATGTTTTTTATGAACGGTGGCCATGGTGCCAGAAGCGTCGGCGACGGCCCCGGCTGTCTGAGCTTCCCGAGCAATGTTTCAAATGAGCCGGTTGAGGTGTTTGAAACGCAAACGCCAATGCTGGTAACCGAGAAGGCCTTCGTGCCGGATACCGGCGGGGCCGGGCGCTATCGTGGGGGCAATGCGCAGCGGATCGGGTTTCGGTCGCTTTCTGACACGCCCATTACCATGACGATCCGCCATGAGCGTGTGAAATATCCAGCACGCGGCCAGCTTGGTGGCATGCCTGGCAGCTGCGGCATCGATCTTCTGAATGGTGAAACACTGGCGCCGAAGTCTAGAACTGCGCTGAAGAAGGGCGATGAGGTCGTTTTTCAAATGCCAGGGGGCGGCGGCCTCTACCCGCCATCGGAGAGGGATAAAGCGGTGATAGACGCCGATATCACATCTGGGCTTGTGACGGCTGCAGCGGAGGCCTCTACCGATGCCGACTGAAATTGATGATGCTGGTTGGCGTGTTGGCGTTGATATCGGTGGTACGTTTACGGATGTCGTTCTATGGCGCTATGGCAATGCCGCTATGCGCCGTGAAAAGCTGCTGACCACCCCGGATGATCCGTCTCGTGCAGTTATTGAGGGCATCAAGCGCGCACTTGCGAACGAAGGTGTGGCACCATCTGACCTAGCCTCGGTTATCCATGGCACCACGTTGGTCGCCAATGCATTGATCGAGCGACGCGGTGTGCCGACCGGCCTCGTCACGACCAAAGGCTTCCGGGATGTTTTAGAAATTGGGCGTGAATGGCGCTACGACCTCTACGACCTGAATATCGCGATGCCGTCACCGTTGGTGCCAAGAGAGCGCCGGTTTGAGGTTTCTGAACGGATAGACGCAGCCGGTCATGTGGTGACACTACTGGATGAAGCGAATATCACGCGTGCCGCCGCGTCCTTGAAGGCACAGGGCGTTGAAGCGGTCGCCGTTACATTGCTGCATTCTTACCGTAATCCCGACCATGAGCAGCGCGTTGGTGTAGCGCTGCAAACGGCACTGCCGGGCGTGCATGTTTCTCTCTCGTCAGACGTCAGCCCCGAACTTGGCGAATATGAACGAACCTCAACCGCAGTCGCCAATGCCTATGTGTTGCCGATTTTTGCCGATTATGTGGAGCGGTTAGCTACAGCGCTGAAGGATATGGGGTTCCAGCGCGATTTGCTGCTTGTGCTGTCTGATGGCCGCTCTGTCCGTGCAGATACGGCCCGCCGTTACCCGATCCGCCTTGTGCAATCGGGGCCGGCTGCTGGAGCAGAGGCCGCCCGCTTGTTCGGTGAATTGGCATCCGTTGATGATGTCCTTTGTTTTGATATGGGCGGCACCACCGCCAAAGCTTGCTTGATCCACGGCGGTGAGCCTGAACGGACGGCAAGGTTTGAAGTCGCCCGCGAAACTAGATTTGCAGAAGGAAGCGGCCTGCCGCTGCAAATTCCCGCCATCGACATGATTGAAATTGGCGCTGGCGGCGGTTCTATCGCCGAGGTGGATGCGCGTGGGCTGGTGCAAGTCGGTCCGCAAAGCGCTGGGGCAGACCCTGGCCCGGCCTGCTATGGCAAAGGCAACGCCAAGCCGACCGTCACCGATTGCGATCTGGTGCTTGGCTACTTGGATGCAGGGTCATTTCTTGGCGGAACGATGGCTTTGGATATGGCGGCGGCAGAAGCCGCGATCCGCAAACATTTGGCCGAACCGCTAGGCGTGTCCCTGCAGGAAGCCGCTTGGGGAGTGCATGAAACCGTTACAGCAAACATGGCACAAGCGGCCTCCATCCACGCAATTGAGCGTGGGTTGGATGCGACCCGGTTTGCGATTCTGCCAATTGGTGGTGCTGGGCCAGTGCATGCGTGCAGCATGGCGGCGAAAATGAACATCGACCAGCTGATTTGCCCAGTCGGGGCCGGTGTCGCGTCTGCTATCGGCATGTTGGCCGCGCCGATTTCGTTTCAAGTTGGCCGCGCTGCGCCAACACGGCTTGATGCGCTTGATGCGTCCGCCGCTTTATTCCTCCTGGAGGAAATGCAGGCGGAGACTCGCGCGCTCGTTGCCAGCGCTGGCGTTGATGAAGCGGATATCGCTTACAAAACCAGCGTGATGATGCGCTATGTCGGCCAGGGCTATGAGATTGAGGCGGCCTTCCAGCCGAGCGCGTTAGACGCTGACGGTGCTGATGTTTTGGCGGCATCATTCGCGGAAGCCTATAAGGCGCGCTACGGGCGCGTAGAGGCAATGCCGCCAGAAATTCTCTCCTGGCGGGTCGTTGGTTCTGGCCCACGTCCGGCTCTGGCTGCCGCGATTGGCGCAGGATCAGATATCGCGGTAAATGAATTGCAAACTTCTGGTGCCCGGCCAGTTTTCTTTGGTGAAGGCTTTGTTGATACACCAATTTACCGGCGGAGTTCACTCGCAGCGGGTCATGAAATCCAAGGCCCCGCGATCATCGAGGAAGATGAATCGACTCTGGTGATGCCGTCAGAATTCAGTTTGTGGGTCGACCAGGCGCTTAATCTGATTATCAAGCGAGGAGACGCCTCATGACGCGCTTTGTGGAATGGTTGGCGGCGGACCTATATCGCCGGGGCACGCGGTTTGCGTTTGGTGTGCCGGGTGGTGGGGTGAGCTTGGACTTGCTGGATGCCGTGCAGACGAATGGTATGCGTTCCGTCATCACGGCTCGCGAGGATGCTGCAGCGATCATGGCTGGCGTGGCAGGGCGGCTCGCCAATGCCCCAGGCCTCGCGTTCTCAACCAAGGGCCCAGGGCTCGCTTCCGCAACGAACGGGCTGGCTTCGGCGCTCTTAGATCGGATGCCGACTTTAATGGCGGCAGAAAGCTTTGACACCGGCGAGCTGAAATTTCTATCGCACCAAGTATTCGACCAGGCAGCCTTGGGCGAAAGCCTTTTCGGCCCGGTTGCTGGGGCCAAGTCGAAAGTACTGCAGCCGGAAGCTTTCGCTGTATCCGCGGCGTTGGATGCCATGATGCAAGCGCCGATTGGCCCAGCATTGCTGCTTGCTGACCCTGAATTGATGGTCGCCAATATCGACGCCCCGCCTGTGACTAAGACACATCGCGCCGTGCCGGACCCGGAATCCATGGACCGTGCCGCTAGCTTGCTTAGCAATGCCCGCCGCCCTGTCGTCATCGCTGGCCTTGAGACTACTTATAATGATGTCGCAAAAGCCGTGCGTGCTCTAGCGTATGCGCGAGTCGCGCCGGCGCTCGTGACCTACATGGCCAAGGGCGTTATCGCCGATGACAGTCCGAACTTCGCCGGAATATTCACAGGCGGTGCCATTGAGCAGCCCACCGTTGCTGCGGCTGATTTGATCGTGACGGTTGGCCTAGACCCAGTCGAGCTGATCCGCAAACCATGGCCCTATGACGGCCCGGTGTTGGACCTAACGGCCCATATTCATGATCCCCATTACTTCACACCAGCTGCGCGCGTGGTGGGTGATTTGGCGGCAATTTTGACTGGGCTAAAAGGTGCAGTGGTTGCCTCTGATTGGACGGCGCCTGAAATCGCTGTCTGCCGCCAATCCTTCCTGGATGGCATGGATATGCCTGCCGTTGACGGTCTTTCTGCTGCCGTGGTTGTCAAAGAAGCGGTTGCGGCTTTTGCAAGCAAACCCCGATTGGCCGTGGATGCAGGTGCGCACATGTTCTCAGCCTGCGCTTTTTGGGAAGCCAGTCATCCGCTTGATGTGCTGATCTCAAATGGCCTTGCCAGCATGGGTTTTGCCTTGCCTGCTGCCGTTGCTGCGGCCTTGCATGATCCGGCGCGTGGCGCTGTTGCGATGACGGGAGACGGTGGGGTATTGATGTGCCTGGGTGAGCTTAAGACAGTTGCCGAAATGGATGCCAATCTAACCGTCATCGTATTCAACGATTCCCGGCTTTCGCTAATAGATATTAAGCGCGAACAACGCCAGATGACAGACCTTGGCCTAGCTTGGCGCACGCCCGATTTTGCTAAGGTCGCAGAAGGCTTCGGCTTCAAAACATGGCGGGCAGAGACGGGTGAGGAAATGCGGGCGGCGGCCAATGCGGCAGCCGCGGCAGGTGGTCCGTGCATGATCGACGCGCGGGTTGATCCATCGGGCTATCTACCACAATTACGGGCGCTGCGCGGCTAGGAGGGGTCCTTGGGAAAGAGAGAGGCAAAGCAGGCGTACATGAACCTCGCCGTCTTTTTGACGGCGGATGGCAATTACCACCACCTTGGTTGGCGCCATCCGGACGCCTGGGTAGACGGCGGTTCAAACTTCCAACGCTGGATCGCGTTCGCCAAGATCGCTGAAGCCGGCAAACTGGACATGCTGTTCATTGCTGACCAAATCGCCATCGTAGGTGGCGATGATCTGGATGCCATCACCAATAGCTCCAAGGTGAACCGTTTGGAGCCGATGACGTTGCTATCTGCACTGGCTGGGCTGACAGAAAATATTGGCCTCGCGGCCACTGCCGCCACCAGCTATTCGGAACCCTATACTGTTGCCCGCATGTTCGCGTCGCTAGACCATATCAGCGGTGGTCGCGCTGGTTGGAACTGCGTCACTGGCGGCCAGAAGGAAGAGGCGCAGAACTTCAGCCTGGAGCGCCACCAAGCCCATGCAGATCGCTACGAACGCGCCAATGAGTTCGCTGATGTTGTGATGGGTCTCTGGGACAGTTTCGACGCAGATGCGCTAATGTATGATAAGGTTTCCGGTGATTTTTTTGATCCATCGAAAATCCACAGACTGAATCACAAAGGCAAATACTTCTCTGTGAAAGGCCCGCTGAATGCGTCGCGCTCGCCCCAGGGGCGGCCTTTGGTCATCCAAGCCGGTGGGTCAAATGCGACGGTTAGCATGGGCTCCCGCATTGCAGATGTCGTCTTCACGGCGCAGGCGGATTTGCAAGCGGCGCAAACATTTTATCGTCAGGTTAAAGACGCTGCCGTGGGCCATGGTCGGGCATCAGGTGACGTGAAGGTCATGCCGGGGCTGTCGGTCTTTGTCGGGCGAACGCGAGAAGAAGCGCAGGCAAAGTTTGATGCGCTGCATTCCATGGTTGATGTGGCGGATGCAATTCATGGCCTTAGTCTATTGCTCGGCGGGGTAGATCTTTCTGGCTATGACCCGGACGGTCCGATGCCAGCACTTGACGGCAATGACCTTCGTATGAGCGGCCCGGGTACGTTCGTTCGGATTGGGCGGGAGAAGAACTATACGCTTGGCCAAGTCGCCGTGCAGTCGAAGGCTGCGCGCAATCACTGTCTGATTGTTGGCGATGCCAAAGATGTAGCGGACCATATGGAGCATTGGTTCCGGGAAGGCGGGGCTGACGGCTTCAATTTACTGCCGCCCATCATGCCGGCCTCACTTCAGGACTTCTGTGATCTGGTCGTGCCAGAATTGCAGCAACGCGGCCTGTTCAGAACCGAATATGAAGGGCCAACATTGCGCGACATCATGGGGCTAAAGGCACCTTAAGCTGATTTGGGCCGCAGCACATGATGGTGCTCGGCGTCATAAAGTTTGCTGTCTCGGAATGCATGTTCGCCAAGCGCTGGACCGACCAGGATGAGGGCCGTGCGGGTGATTTTGGCTGCCTTCACAGCGGAGCGAATGTCAGCCAGCGTTCCTTGGATAATCAGTTCATCCGGCCAAGTCGTCCGATAAACTACGACGACGGGGCAAGCCGCGCCGTAAAGCGGGGTTAGCTCACGGGTCACTTTCGCTAGATTGTTGATGGACAGGTGGATCGCCAGCGTGGCACCACTTTTGCCCAGCGTCACCAAGTCCTCGCCTTCAGGCATTGCTGTGGCGCGGACGGAAGTGCGGGTGACGATCACTGTTTGCGCGATCTCCGGCAGGGTCAGTTCCATCTTCAGCGCCGCTGCCGCTGCCGCAAATGCAGGCACGCCAGGTGTGACGTCAAATTCAAGGTCAAGGGCATCCAGGCGGCGCATCTGCTCGGCAATCGCACCGTAAATCGATGGATCGCCAGAATGGACGCGGGCGACGATGCCGCCATCTGCGACTGCGGCCGCCATCATTTCAATAATTGCATCGAGGTCCATCGGGGCGGAATCAATCACCTTTGCGCCCGGCTTCGCCTCAGCCACAACAGCTTCGGGCACCAAAGAGCCTGCATAAAGCACAAGATCTGCCGCTTGGATCAGCCGAAGCCCCCGGACTGTAATCAAGTCGGGTGCGCCTGGCCCAGCACCGATAAAATGGATGGTCATGAAAGATACGGCCTCAATGGATCGAATGAGGTCTTGTCCTTAGCATGTGGCCTCGATTGGCGCTAACCAGAAGCGCGAGCGCGAAGGCCGGTGATAAATCTATCAATCTTCGTGCGAAGTGTGTCGGCAACATCATGAATTTCATTGGCGGCGATCGAGACTTGCTCCACGACGGCATTGCCAGACCGGGCTTTCTCGTTGAGCTGTGTGACGAGCTCAGCGACCTCTACATTGGCGGCGGCGGTGCCTCCGGCACGATTTGCAATGCTGCGGGTGGTGGCGGCCTGTTGCGATACAGATGACGCGATCATATCCGCCATGTCGGATGTCGATACGACAACGTCGGCGATGACTTCGATATGATCAGAGGTCTCGGTCACACCATTCCGGGTGCGCTTCATTTGCTCAACAATCTCGTGCCTAGCTTCTGCGGTTTGGCCGGCGAGCTGCTTGACTTCGGTCTTCACAATCGCGAACGCGTGTCCGGCTTCACCTGCGCGTGCCAAGTTGATCGTCACCCACTCTAGCGGCAACGCCAGGCCAAGCGCATAGAGGGCGGCGCGGACACGTTCTGGGCTTTCGGCGAAGGTTTTTTCAGGCAAATCAATAATCGTGAACGTCGGCGCGCCTCAGCCGCCGATATGCGCCTGCACATCCAAAGCAACGGCTTCTATCCCCTGAAATGCAACCGTTGCGACGCGGGCGACAGCGCTGGCCATGGCTTGCTTTCTCCGTGTCAGTATGAGCCAACGGCGTTGAGGCGTGCCTCAATTGCGTCCCAGATCTGCGCTTCGAGCTTGGAGCCGTCGAAGCGGTTGATTTCTTGTATGCCGGTCGGGGAAGTCACGTTTATTTCGGTCAAGTGATTGCCGATGACATCGATGCCGACAAAGACCAAGCCGCGCTCTTTCAGGGATGGCCCGATCATGGTGCAGATTTCACGGTCGCGGTCTGTTATTCCTGCTTTGATCGCTTGCCCGCCCACATGCATGTTCGCGCGGGCTTCGCCTTCTGCCGGCACGCGGTCAATCGCACCAACGGCTTCACCGTCAACCAGAATGATGCGCTTGTCGCCATTGCGTACATCGGAGAGATATTTCTGCATAATCATGGGCTCGCGATAGAATTCAGTGAACAGCTCCATCAGGCTGGTCAGGTTTTCATCACCGGGTTTGATATGAAACACGCCGGCGCCACCATTACCGAACAACGGCTTGACGATCACGTCTTCATGCTCTGCCCGGAAGTCCAAAATTGCCTGCTTATCCGATGAGATCAGCGTTGGTGGAAGCAAGCCTTCAAAATGTGTTACGAACAGTTTCTCTGGTGCATTCCGCACCTGGGCTGGGTCATTCACCACCAGTGTTTTGGGGTGAATGTGCTCCAGAATATGTGTTGCCGTGATGTAAGCCATATCAAAAGGCGGGTCCTGGCGCATCAGCACCACGTCCATTGTTGACAGGTCAATAATCTCTGGCTCGCCCATTGTGTAATGGCGGCCAAGTTCGCGGCGCAGCTCAAGACGCTGTGCCCGCGCTGTCACTTTGCCATCCCGCAACGACAGGGCATTTGGCAGGTAATGCCAGAGTGCATAGCCGCGTTCCTGGGCTTCTATGCCCAATACGAACGAGGAATCGCCATTGATATCAATGGGTTCAACGGGGTCCATCTGAATGGCGACGGCGAGGCTCATGGGCGTATTCGCTCCTGCTATAACAATTTACGCACACTACGATAGCGATCCTTGCCGCGCCAGCCTATGGTGCGTTCGGAGGCCGCAGGTCACATAGACTGAATTGTGACCAGCGACCCTTCAAAATAACGCCATAATTCGCTAGACAATGCGTAAGCTTGGCTCTGCTACTTCTATATTTTGGAGGCGAAATACATGCGCGTAACGACCATCGCATCCCTCGGCGCGACAATCGGCTTGGCGTTTTTGCTTCAAGGGTGCGGCGATGTAAGTAGCGACGGCACTATCTATCCCGAATCGGAGCGCATCAGGCGTGGTGGCACAGATGCTTATGACGTATCTTCTACAGAATCTGTTTTTGGTAAGGGCGGGATTGATATATTTGGCGGCAATAGTAGCGAAGAAGGCGGCGGCGGAAGCGGCACAGGGATTGCAGTCAACAGCTTCCTGTGGCGGGCCTCGCTTGATACGGTGTCGTTCATGCCTCTCTCAGCTGCTGACCCGTTTGGCGGCGTCATCATTACTGATTGGTATTCACCGCCAGAAGCGCCCAATGAGCGCTTCAAGCTCAACGTCTTTATTCTGGATCGTCAATTGCGGGCGGATGGCCTGCGTGTGACTGTGTTCAAGGAACAGACAGGTGGCGGCCAATGGGGGCCTGCACCGTTAGACAAAAAGACCGCAATCAACATTGAGAACCGCATTCTGGAGCGCGCCCGTGAGCTCCGTGTCGCCTCTGCGGGCGCGCGTGACTGAGCTTTTTTGGCCGCAGCCTATTTCCGGGCTTGATCGTTGCCGTTTAGACGGTAGTTTCACGCAACACTTTAAACACGCGCTACGCCTTTGTTGCGGTCGCCTGCTGTCTATCCCGGAGTATTGAACGATGGCGCGCTATAATGTCGCCGAAACGGAATCAAAATGGCGTGCGCGCTGGGAAGATGGTGAAGTCTTCAAGGCTGTCGCTGATCCATCCCGGCCGAAATATTACGTGCTCGAAATGTTTCCTTATCCTTCTGGCCGCATTCACATGGGCCATGTGCGAAACTTTACGCTTGGCGATGTTGTAGCGCGTTATAAGCGCGCTCAAGGCTTCAACGTTCTGCATCCCATGGGCTGGGACGCCTTTGGCCTGCCAGCCGAAAACGCCGCTTTTGAAGCCAAGGTACACCCGGGCACTTGGACCCGTGAAAACATCAAGACCATGCGGGCGCAGCTGAAAAGCATGGGTTTGTCGTACGATTGGAGCCGAGAACTCGCAACCTGTGAGCCCGAATACTTCAAACATGAACAAGCGATGTTCCTGGATTTCATGGCCAATGGCTTGGCTTATCGCAAGGAATCCTGGGTCAATTGGGATCCCGTTGAGAACACCGTTCTGGCGAATGAACAAGTGATTGAGGGCCGCGGCTGGCGCTCTGGTGCGCCGGTTGAGCGTCGCAAGCTCTCGCAATGGTTCCTCAAAATCACAGAGTATGCTGATGATCTATTAGCTGCACTCGACACGCTGGACCGCTGGCCGGACAAAGTCCGTCACATGCAGGGCAACTGGATTGGCAAATCTACCGGTGCGCGCGTTCAGTTTTCACTGACGGACCGGGATGACCGGGTCGAAGTTTTCACAACTCGGCCTGATACGCTGTTTGGTGCATCGTTCTGCGCTCTCTCGCCGGATCATCCGCTGAGTGCGGAAGCTGCAGTCGGCAACCCAGACGCCGCTGCATTTATCGCGAAATGCCGGTCGCTTGGAACCTCCGAAGCGGCGATCGAGAAGGCTGAGAAGCTTGGCTTCGATACCGGCCTTACTGTGAAGCACCCACTAATTGAAGGTGTGGAGCTACCTGTCTACATCGCCAATTTCGTGCTTATGGAATACGGCACGGGGGCTATTTTCGGCTGCCCTGCCCATGACCAACGCGATCTTGATTTCGCACTCAAGTATGATTTGGATGTCACGCCCGTCGTGCTGCCACCAGATGCCGATCCGGCTGCGTTTAATGTAGGCGATGAGGCATATACTGGCCCTGGCGTTATCTACAATTCTGGCTTCCTGGACGGTATGGAAATTGAGGCCGCAAAGGCCGCCGCCGCGAAATCCCTGGAAGTCCAGGGTGATGGCGAACTAGCGACCGTATTCCGCCTCCGTGACTGGGGTGTTTCTCGCCAACGCTATTGGGGCTGCCCCGTTCCGGTCATCCATTGCGATGATTGCGGCGCACAGCCCGTACCGAAAGACCAGTTGCCAGTGCTTTTGCCGGACGATGTCGATTTTGATGATCCAGGCAATCCGCTAGACCGGCACCCAACTTGGAAGCATGTCGATTGCCCATGTTGCGGCAAAGCAGCGGTGCGAGAAACGGATACTTTCGATACCTTCTTTGAAAGCTCCTGGTATTTCTCCCGGTTTACCTCGACCCATAAGGATGACCAGGCCTTTGATCAGGTAGAACACGATTACTGGATGCCGGTCGACCAATATGTCGGCGGTGTTGAGCATGCTGTGCTGCATCTCCTGTATTCCCGCTTCTTCATGCGCGCACTCCGCGATTGCGGCTATGTGAATCTGGATAGCGGTGAGCCGTTTGCAGGGCTGTTCACCCAAGGCATGGTTTGTCACGAGACCTACCGCGCTAAAGATGGCCGCTGGCTGCTGCCGAATGAGATCGACAAGGATGGCAGCGATGTCACCGAGCTTTCGTCGGGTGATGCTGCCGTACTTGGCCGCTCGGAGAAGATGTCCAAGTCCAAGAAAAACGTGGTGGACCCGGAATTGATCCTCGGCACCTATGGCGCAGATACCGCGCGCTTGTTCATGATGTCCGATAGCCCACCGGAAAGGGATCTTGAATGGACGGAGTCCGGTGTTGAAGGCGCTTGGCGCTATATCAACCGGCTTTGGCGTTTGCTTGATGAACCGCCGGTTCAATTCAGTGATGGCGCGAGACATGATACTTATGGTGAAGCTGCAACTGCACTCCGGCGGACCATGCACAAAGCCGTTCATGGCGTCACGGAAGACCTGGAGAAATTCCATTTCAACCGCGCTGTTGCCCGCATTCGAGAGGCGACGAACGCACTCGCGGACGCAAAGGGTGACGGGCCTGATATGGCCGCTGCATATAGGGAAGGCTTGGAGAAGCTGATCCGCTTGATCAGCCCAATTACCCCTCATATCGCTGAAGAAATGTGGAGGCAACTTGGCCACGCAGAACTGATCGCCGACGCGCCTTGGCCCGTCGCTGATCTGGCACTGATCGTTGATGACATGATCACCATGCCTATCCAGATCAACGGCAAGCGTCGCGGCTCCATTGATGTGCCGCGCGACCATCCGGAAGATCTGGTGAAAGCGGCCGCCCTTGCAGAAGAAAACGTCGTTCGCAAGCTGGATGGCAAATCGCCGGATAAGGTGATCGTTGTGCCGAACCGGATCGTCAATGTCGTGGCGTAACCGCATCTTCGTTGCTGCAGCGTCGCTGACGTTGGCTGCGTGTGGATTCAAGCCGCTGTATGGCGAGCAATCCACAACGGTGGGCGCTTCTGGCCCCCTGGCGGTTGAGGTTGCGCTGATCCCGAACCGCGAGGGACAGGTGATGCGCTCCGTGCTGCGTCGCCGGTTCTCTGGCACTGCTGTTGCAAATTTCCGCCTGGACATCGTGCTCGCCCAAGCCTCCGCTGTAACAGCCATCGACGCCGCCGGTGACGCTACCCGACGTCGTGTCACCATGACAGCGGGCTGGCGGCTCTCTGCTCTAGCGCCAGATGCCCCCAAGCCGCTGGATGGACGAGTGCGCGTGGTAGAGGCCTACAATATACTGGCCTCGGATTACGCGAATTACACGGCGGAAATTACAGCGCGTGAGCGAGCCGCTGCTAGGCTGGCCGATCTGGTCGCCCAAGCTGCGACGGCGCGTGCCATCGCCGCTGGATGGCGCTAATTCCATGAAATTGGCGGCCCGAGACATTGAGCGGTTCTTGGATGCACCCCCGGAAGACCTGCGCGCATGCTTGATCTATGGCGGCGACGCTGGCCAAGTGCGTGAACAGGCGAAGCGGATTGCTAAAACAGTCTGCCCAGACCTGGACGACCCATTCCGCGTCGCTACGCTTGATGGTGCCAGCATATCGGCTGATCCGGCGCGGCTGGCTGATGAAGCTGCTGCAATGGCTTTTGGCGGCGGTCGTCGGGTTATTCGTTTGCGCAACGTCTCTGGTGATCAAAGCAGATCCATGGCGGATGTAGTCAAAAGCCCACCAGGCGATGCGCTGATCGTGGTCGAGGCAGGCCTCCTTCGCCGTGATGCTGCGATCGTCAAACTGTTTGAAGCTGCCCCCCAAGCAGCAGTGATCCCGTGCTACGCCGATGAAGGCCGCACCCTCCTAACTTTGCTGGATAAAGCGCTGAAGGAAGCTAATGTTCGCCTGTCTCGGGATGCCCACGCCTACGTCGTCGTTAGGCTTGGCGCGGACAGGGGGGCCACCCGCATGGAGATTGAGAAACTGGTTCTTTATGCAGAATCTGGCGGCGAGATTACTTTGGACGAAGCGGTTGTCGCAATTGGTGACGCGGGCGCGTCAGGTGTTGATGATCTGGTCTACGCCGTTGTATCCGGCGATATCACCGCCCTCCATCGCACGTTTGATCGGTTAATGGCAGATGGCGTCGCACCCATTGCCATTGTGCGCAGTATGGTTATGCATATGACGAAGCTGCGGGCCGTCGTATCCAGGGCAGAGAGTATCGGGCTGGATTCAGCCATTAGCGCTGTTCGCCCGCCAATCTTCTTCAAGCGTAAACCGGCCTTTGAAGCACAGGCGCGCAAATGGTCCCGCCCACGCCTATCGCTCGCCATAGATCGACTAATTACTGTTGAGATTGAGCTTAAATCCACCGGCGTATCCGATAGGCTGGCCCTTTGGCGCGCCTGCTTCGACGTCGCCCGCGCCGGTCGCGCCCGGACTTAGACTTCCAACCTTAGTTCACCATCCAGCCGTGAAGAGCGGCGCTGTCGATGACTTCTGCGCGGCCTGTACTTAAGCGTGCGGAGATTGATCAAGTAATATTCAACTAAAAATAGGTTTACGTCAGATGGATAGTTAGTTAATTCAAAGAGGTTGCCTCATCATGTCTGTGCTGCCAAACACCAAATGGATGCCGCGTGAGCTGCGGCGGGAGCTGTCAGCCATCGCCAAAAGTACTTTTAAATCCATGGGCCGCAGCAAGAGTTCCCGTGCGAAGCTCGTGCAGGAATGGCTTTATCGTGCAAATCATAGACTTGATATCGACGGTGATTTTGGCCCAGCGGCAGAGCAGGTGGTACAAGAGTTCCGAGCCGCTCGCGGATTGACCGTAGCCAACCCGGCGCCGTTACATAGGCGGATGCTGAGACGTTTCTGGCGCTTGTAGAACCGATGATTGAGACCTTGCAGACCATACACAACCCGCCTAATCCCTAGGCGGCACGATAATAGCCTAGCGTAGCGCCCACCCCCCTAAATCAATCGGAAATGGACCCAACGCCCTGTCGAGCGCGCTCTAATCTCAAACGGCAGTGGTAAACTGTTACGCCGCCAGTGGCTGGTCTTTACGCCACCGTTGACAGATTTACTGTTTGAACGCGGCATAGATATCAGCCGCTAGACCGCCGGGCTGGCCGAGTGGCGGTTCCTAGTCACCTAGTCCTTGGCCATCCTCTCATTTTCGAGATGATATGCGATTAAACTGACAGCACCCTCCCAAGGCAAGGCCAGGGTTTGGAGGTGTTGGGAATCAGATAAGGTCTCACCTTCAATTGCATATTTCTTATGCGAATGAATTACACATATGCATAAACTATATGCAATTAGTAAAGTGCCTTAAAAATAGTCAAAATATTTTATAATATTGATAATAATGCATAAATTTTGCAACTTAAACCTCAAATGACTTTGGCACATAGTTTGCATTGTTCTCGCTCGTGCAAACCAAACAAGGAGAGTTTTTAAAATGAATAAGCCATCCATCGGGCTTCGCCGCCTGATACAAACAGGCGTCTTTATTGGGGCACTTACAGCCTCAGTCGCGGGGGCTGCCGCTGATACGATCAAGGTTGGAATTCTACATTCGCTGTCCGGCACGATGGCGATTAGTGAAACCACACTCAAAGACGCCATGCTCATGTTGATTGATGAGCAGAACAAAAAAGGTGGATTGCTTGGCAAGCGGCTTGAGCCGGTCATTGTCGACCCTGCTTCAAACTGGCCGCTGTTCGCTGAAAAAGCGCGTGAATTAATTTCCAAAGACAAGGTTTCCGCCGTCTTCGGTTGCTGGACCTCGGTTAGCCGTAAATCCGTATTGCCTGTCTTTGAAGAATTAAACGGCATGCTCTTCTACCCCGTCCAATACGAGGGCGAGGAATCATCCCGTAACGTTTTCTACACTGGCGCAGCACCAAATCAGCAGGCGATCCCAGCTGTTGAATACCTGATGAGCGAAGATGGGGGCGGTGCCACTCGTTTTGCACTTCTCGGTACGGATTATGTCTACCCACGCACGACCAATAAAATCCTCCGCGCATTCCTAAACGCCAAAGGCGTTGCGGACGAGGACATTATGGAAGAGTACACACCGTTTGGACATTCCGACTGGCAGACCATCGTATCAAGCGTGAAGGCATTTGCGTCTGAAGGTAAGAAGACCGCTGTCGTCTCCACCATTAACGGTGATGCCAACGTGCCTTTCTACAAAGAGTTAGCCAACCAAGGCGTGAAGGCTGAAGACCTTCCGGTTGTGGCCTTCTCTGTTGGCGAAGAAGAACTCGCTGGGATCGATACGGCACCACTCGTCGGCCACCTCGCTGCATGGAACTATTTCATGTCCGTGGAAACTCCGGAGAATGCCGAATTCATAAAGAAATGGCATGCCTTCACGAAAGACGAAAACCGCGTAACCAATGACCCGATGGAAGCCCATTACATTGGCTTCGAGATGTGGGTTCAGGCAGTAGAGCAAGCTGGCACGACCGATGTCGACGCCGTACGTCAGGCCATGTACGGCCAGACGGTTACGTCGCTGACCGGCACGAAGGCAGTCATGAACGTCAACCATCACCTATCAAAGCCGGTTTTTATCGGTGAAGTTCAGGACGATGGCCAGTTTGAAACTGTCTGGCAAACCGATGGCCCCGTCATCGGCGACGCTTGGTCAGATTTCATTCCAGAAAGCAAGAAGCTGACCGCGAATTGGACTTATCCTTGGGTCTGCGGCAACTGCGAAAAGCCAAAATTCTAAGGCGACGTAACGACCGTATCAGAGGCGCGGCACCCCTCGCCGCGCCTCCGTTGTGCACAACATTGACCGCGTAATTTCGCGTAATTTTTAGAAGTAGAGAACACCTTTGTGTCAGCATTATAACCTTAAGCTATGCCGCTCGTTCACCACTACCAGCCTCATCATTCTCCTGGCGATGCTTAGCGCTTTTATTAGTTTCACAGCGATAGCAAGCCCCGTCGAACGTGATGTGGCCCTCGCGCTACTGACAGAAAAATCATCTAAAAAGCGCGCGGCCGGTGTTGATGCTCTAGCTGCATCTGGTGACCCTGCAGCAGCGCCTATTTTGGCTGCGATGGTGGACGGCGACCTGTTTTTCCAGAAGAGCGATAAACGCGTTGTTATTGCGAAGAAGCAAGCCGATGGATATGCCGTCATCGATCCGATTCTCAATGAGGCACTTGGTGTTCTTCCAAGCGGCAATATCAAGAAAATTCGCGTGAATAACCGACTTCGCCGCCAAATCCGCGGCGCTCTAGGCGGACTGAACTTGTCGCACTCTAACGCTGAAACACGCCTCGCCGCCGCGTATGGTTTACAGAAGTCCCCCGATCCAGCACTTCGTCCAGCCTTGAAGTCGGCCTTTGCGAAAGAGGCAGATACTGACGTCAGAACCGCAATGGGAATGGCGTTGGCGGTGATTGACAGCAGGCCGGAAGCAGCACCCAAAGACCGTCTTGTGGCCATAGAACTTTTGACAGACAGCGATTCGACTGAAGCTAGGGTTATTCTGACCCTGCTTGCAGGCGATACTGAAAAAGACGCTAGCGTCCGCGCTGCAGCCACGATTGCGTTGGAAACGGTTGAGGATCGTCTTTTCTATTTCCAGACCCTTGGGTCAATCTTCCAAGGTTTGAGCCTCGGCTCCGTGTTGTTGCTCGCCGCAATCGGGCTGGCAATTACATTTGGCGTGATGGGCGTGATCAATATGGCCCATGGTGAGATGATCATGATTGGTGCCTATGTCACCTTCATGATTCAAGAGGTGTTTCGTAGCTTCGCACCGGAATATTTCGGCCTGTCACTGGCTCTCGCTGTCCCGGCCGGATTCGTGGCATCGGGCGCGCTTGGCGTGGTGATGGAACGATCCGTTATCCGCTGGCTCTACGGCCGCCCACTGGAAACCCTGCTGGCGACCTGGGGTATATCCCTTATTTTGCAGCAGGCTGTGCGGACAGTTTTTGGGCCGACGAACCAAGAAGTCGGAAATCCCGAATGGATGAGCGGTGCTGTTGAACTCGCAGGCGGCGTGCTGCTGACCTACAACCGCATCTGGATCATCGTGTTTGCGCTGGCTGTACTGGCGGCCGTATGGGCGCTGGTCCGCTTTACCTCCATGGGTCTGGAAATGCGGGCGGTAACGCAGAACCGCCGTATGGCGAACTCCATGGGCATCCACTCGGGTAGGGTAGATGCCCTCACTTTTGGCCTTGGTTCGGGTGTGGCAGGCATGGCGGGTGTTGCTCTTAGCCAGGTCGATAACGTCAGCCCAAACCTTGGCCAAGCCTATATCATCGATAGCTTTATGGTCGTCGTGTTCGGCGGTGTTGGTAACCTCTGGGGCACGTTTATGGGCGCGTTCAGCCTGGGCATCGTCAATAAATTCCTGGAGCCCGTCTCCGGTGCCGTTCTCGGCAAGATCATCGTCCTAGTTGCCATCATTCTCTTCATTCAAAAGCGCCCAAGGGGGCTATTTGCCCTCAAAGGCCGTGCGGTGGAGAACTAGGGTGCTTAGTCTCATAGACGGCAAAGGCCGCATTTTCCTGGCCATCGTAGCAATCGTGGCTGTCGGTGCTGTGGCCCTAAATGTTTGGGCTCCAGTCGGCTCAACATTCCATGTGCCGAACTACATGGTATCCCTGATTGGCAAGTATCTTTGCTATGCGCTGCTTGCCCTATCTGTAGATTTGATATGGGGTTTTGCTGGGATTCTAAGCCTTGGCCACGGTGCCTTCTTCGCGCTCGGCGGGTATGCCATGGGCATGCATTTGATGCGCGCGATCGGTGATCGTGGCGTTTATGGCAACCCGGACTTGCCAGACTTCATGGTGTTTCTGGATTGGAAAGAACTGCCCTGGTACTGGGCCGGTTCAGACAGCCCCTTATTTGCGATCATCCTCAGCATGGCTGCACCGGGCGCGCTGGCGTTCCTATTTGGTTGGCTGGCATTCAGGAGCCGTGTGACGGGGGTCTACTTCTCGATCATTAGCCAAGCTATGACCTTCGCTTTGATGCTTGCATTCTTCAGGAATGATATGGGTTTTGGCGGCAATAACGGCCTGACAGACTTCAAAGAATTCATGGGTCTGGATTTGCAGGCAGACGCCACCCGCGCCGGTCTGATGCTTGCTTCTGCAATAGCGCTTGCGAGTGGATATCTATTGTGCCGTGGCATGACGACATCCAAATACGGACGCGTGCTGACAGCTGTGCGCGATGCTGAAAGCCGCGCCCGGTTCATTGGCTTCCGGGCCGAGCAATACAAACTCTTCGCCTTCGTTGTCTCGGCCATGATGGCGGGCGTTGCGGGTGCGCTCTACACTCCACAAGTCGGGATCATTAACCCCAGTGAATTCCAGCCTGCAAATTCCATCGAAATCATCGTTTGGGTTGCCGTTGGTGGGCGTGGAACGCTGGTTGGCGCAGCGCTGGGTGCTGTTCTAGTCAATTATGCCAAGACGTATTTGACGGGCGCTTTGCCGGAATTCTGGCTCTTTGCGTTAGGTAGCCTATTCGTCGCTGTCACCCTGTTCTTCCCCAAAGGCATTGTCGGTGAAATGGCGCGTTTGCGGGAACTGGTCATGCGCAAACGAATGCCGCCAAGAACGCCAGCGACAGAGGTTGGTCATGACTGATACCCCAAAACTGACCGATGCGATTTTGTATGTCAGCGGCGTAACAGTCACATTCGATGGCTTCCGCGCCCTGAACCAGTTGAGCCTGTTCCTGAAGCCCGGCGAACTTCGCGCAATCATTGGCCCAAACGGGGCTGGCAAATCGACAATGATGGATGTAATCACCGGGAAAACCAAACCTGATCGCGGTGATGTGCTGCTGCATGGTCGCCATGATCTGACCAAGCTGGATGAAGCTGCGATCGCTATGCTTGGCGTCGGGCGGAAATTCCAACGTCCGACAGTGTTCGAAAACCATACAGTCTTCGAAAACCTGGAGCTCGCGCTTGCAGGCGACCGGCGAGCGCGCTTCTCCCTATTCGCGAAGCTCCGCCCGGATCAGAAGACACGCATCGAATCTATCCTGGATGAAATTGCGTTGACCGCACGCGCCAGTGAACTTGCCGGCTATCTCAGCCACGGTCAGAAGCAGTGGCTAGAGATTGGCATGGTCCTGGCACAGGATCCCGATGTTCTGTTGATTGATGAGCCTGCCGCCGGTATGACAGATGCCGAAACCATGCAAACCGCAGCTATGCTTAAACGCATTTCTGGCGGCCGGCGCTCGGTCGTTGTTGTTGAGCATGATATGGAATTTGTCCGCGCTTTGGACTGCAAAGTGACAGCGCTACACGAAGGCTCCGTGTTGGCGGAGGGAACACTAGATACTGTGGCAGCGAATGAGGCCGTCATCGAAGTGTATTTGGGGCGCTGACATGTTGAAAGTAGAGAATATCAACCTGTATTACGGTGCCAGCCAGGTGCTGAAATCTGTATCCATGTCAGCAATGAAAGGCCAAGTAACCTGCGTGCTTGGTCGCAATGGCGTTGGCAAAAGCAGCCTGATGCGAGGTGTTGCTGGCCAAACTCCTATCCGGGACGGCGCGATCATGTGGGAAGATAGGGATATCTCCCGCATGGGAGCAGCAGACCGCGCCCGCGCTGGTATAGCTGTTGTGCCGCAGGGTCGTGAAATTTTTCCTTTGCTGACCGTCGAGGAAAATCTCAAAACCGGGTTTGGAACGCTGCCTAGAAGTGAGCGAACTATCCCGGAAGAAGTCTTCATGCTCTTCCCTGTATTGAACGACATGCTTGGCCGTCGTGGTGGTGATCTCTCGGGTGGTCAGCAGCAACAGCTTGCTATTGGCAGGGCGCTGGTTATGCGGCCTCGCCTGCTTGCTCTGGATGAGCCGACGGAAGGGATCCAGCCTTCGATCATCAAACAAATTGGTGCCGCGATTAGGACACTTGCAGAACGCGGCGATATGGCGATTCTGTTGGTCGAACAGTATTTCGATTTCGCAAAGGAGCTGGCAGATCAGTTCATCGTCATGGATAGAGGCGAAGTCGTTTTGTCCGGAGCCCCCAGTGAACTGGAAGAAGCCGATGTTCGACGCCGCCTCAGCGTCTGATAGCGCGCTCCAGCGCAGCCATGGCGAAGCCCGTCTAAGGTTCGCAGCCGATGCAACCGGCCAATCCCGGCTGGTAGAACGTTACGCGTCTAGTCCCGCCCGTCTCTTGACACCACGCACCCACGGCGAAGCGCCAGAGGTTGTGCTGGCAAACACTGCGGGAGGCGTTGCGGGTGGGGATAGCTTGTCCGTAACTGTTGACTGTAATTCTAGCGCAGAAGGCGTCGTTTCAGGGCAAGCGGCGGAGAAAATCTACCGTGCGCTGGATGCGCCTGCACAGATGCAAACAACACTAAGACTCGATGCAGCCGCTGCGCTCGAATGGCTGCCGCAGGAGACTATCTTGTTCAACGGTGCGCTTCTAAACCGGCAAATCAATATTGATCTTGCTGACGATTCCCGCCTGCTTATGGCTGAAACCATTGTGCTCGGTCGGAAGGCGCACAATGAGACCTTTGCTTCCGGGCAACTCACAGATTACTGGCAGATTGATCGCGCCGGTGAACCCGTTTGGCGAGACAGGATGCTGATCGACGGTGGCGGTGACAGCTTATTCACGGCTACCGGACTCGGAGGCGCGCGGGCGCTTGCAACAATGATCTATGCCGCGCCTGATGCAGCGTCGCACACTGAGTATTTGCAGATTGAAATGGCTAACTTGCCTCTGTTCGCTGGTGCCACCCATGTGCGCGGTTTGTTAATTGCCCGTATGTTGGGTGATGACGCTGGAGGGCTTAAAAGCATGCTTGCGGATGTCATCGGCGCCTTTCGGCACAGGGCGCTTGGTCGCCCTGCAACAGCCCCACGCGTTTGGCTTTGTTAATGGAGGAACCATGCGGCTAACCCAAAGAGAACAGGACAAGCTGATGATCGTCATGGCGGCGATCGTCGCCCGCCGGCGCCTTGAGCGCGGGGTCAAGCTCAATCATCCTGAATGTGTTGCGCTTATCACCGATTTTGTTGTTGAGGGTGCCCGCGATGGTCGCCGGGTGGCAGATTTGATGGAGGCTGGTGCCCACGTCATCACCCGCGATCAAGTGATGGAGGGCATCCCAGAAATGATCCACGACATCCAGGTCGAAGCAACATTCCCTGACGGCGTAAAGCTGGTCACCGTTCATGACCCCATCCGCTAAGGAGCTATCAGATGATACCAGGTGAAATCATCGCCGCCCCTGGCGACATTGAACTAAATGCTGGCCTAAAAGCGCTCAGCGTTGATGTAGCAAACACCGGCGACCGTCCGATCCAAGTTGGCAGCCACTATCACTTCGCTGAAACCAACCCGGCGTTGGATTTTGACCGAGCCGCAGCGCGCGGCATGCGCCTAGATATAGCGGCCGGAACTGCCGTGCGTTTTGAGCCTGGCCAATCCCGTACCGTCCAGCTTGTGCCGTTTGGCGGCGCGCTTCGGATCATGGGTTTCCGGCAAGAGGTCATGGGCGCTTTGGACGGGAAGGACTGAGATCATGCCAGTGAAAATCTCACGCAATGCTTATGCCGATATGTTCGGCCCAACGGTCGGCGACAAGGTTCGCCTCGCTGACACAGAGCTCTTCATTGAAGTCGAGAAAGACTACACGACCTATGGCGACGAAGTGAAATTCGGCGGCGGCAAGGTCATCCGCGATGGCATGGGGCAATCCCAGGTCCGCCGCCGCGACGGTGCAGTTGATACGGTCATCACAAATGCCATCATCCTAGACTATTGGGGCATCGTCAAAGCCGATATTGGCATCAAGGATGGCCGCATCGTGGCCATCGGCAAAGCTGGCAATCCCGATATTCAGGACGACGTCGATATCATCATTGGCCCCTCGACTGAGGCGATTGCAGGTGAAGGCAAAATCATTACGGCCGGTGGATTCGACTGCCACATCCACTTCATCTGCCCGCAGCAGATCGACGAGGCGCTGTATTCCGGCATGACGACCATGCTAGGCGGCGGTACTGGCCCGGCGACGGGCACTAACGCCACCACCTGCACACCTGGCGAATGGCATATTTCGCGCATGATCGAAGCGTCCGACGCATTCCCAGTGAACTTGGGCTTTAGCGGCAAGGGCAATACGTCTGAGCCCGGGCCGCTTATCGATCAGATCAACGCCGGTGCCTGTGCGCTTAAGCTGCACGAGGACTGGGGGACAACGCCCGCCTCCATCGACAACTGCCTCAATGTAGCGGACGAAATGGACATCCAGGCGATGATCCACACCGATACGCTGAATGAGAGTGGCTTTGTTGAGGATACCATCGCGGCCCTGAAAGGTCGCGTTATTCATGCGTTTCATACTGAAGGCGCAGGCGGCGGCCATGCGCCGGATATCATCAAGGTCTGCGGGTTGGATAACGTGATCCCTTCGTCCACAAACCCAACGCGGCCCTATACCGTCAACACGGTTGATGAGCATTTGGATATGCTCATGGTCTGCCATCACCTTGACCCACGCATTCCAGAAGACGTCGCCTTCGCTGAAAGCCGTATCCGCAAGGAGACCATTGCAGCCGAAGATATTCTGCATGACATGGGCGCATTTTCGATCATCGCTTCGGACAGTCAGGCCATGGGCCGTGTTGGCGAAGTGCTGATCCGCACCTGGCAGACGGCAGATAAGATGAAGCGCCAATTCGGGCGGATGGAAGGTGAGACTGGCAAGAACGACAATCTCCGCGCCCGCCGCTACATCGCGAAGTACACAATCAACCCTGCCATTACCCATGGCATGTCCGAGCACATTGGCTCTGTTGAAGTCGGTAAGCTGGCAGATTTGGTTGTGTGGTCGCCTGCATTTTTTGGCGTGAAGCCTGATCTGGTGGTGAAAGGCGGCATGATTGCAGCCGCCGTGATGGGCGACCCGAATGCTTCCATCCCGACACCACAACCAGAATATTACCGGCCCATGTTCGGTGCGTACGGAAAAGCCAGAACAGCGACCAGCGTTTCCTTCGTGAGCGAAGCTGGACTGAATGCAGGGCTAGACGTGGATAAAGAACTTGTTGCGATCAAAGGCGTTCGCGATATCTCAAAAGCTTCCATGAAGTTGAACAACCTGACACCCGATATAGGAGTGAATCCAGAGACTTACGAGGTCAAAGCCGATGGCGCATTACTGACTTGTGAGCCCGCTGAAGTGGTCAGCCTTGCACAGCGGTATTTCCTGTTTTGAGTGGGTTTAGCAGACTGAGAGACGATGCGGCATCCGCTATGCTGACAGCATCAATCCATGCAATTGCGGGTCATTGGCCCGCTAGTGAATCAACCGCCGAAATCCCGCTTGATTTTGATGCACGGCACCGTCGCCGGATCCGCCTCCACGCAAGCAATGGCGAGCACGTATTGCTGGATCTTCCCAAGGCCGTTGCTATGGCGGAGGGCGATGGCTTACAGACGGAAGATGGTAGTTGGTTTCAGATCAGCGCCAAACCCGAGCCCCTGTTGGAAGTAACAGCTCACGACCGTTTGGCGCTGATGCGCCTGGCCTGGCACCTGGGTAACCGGCACACGCCAGCTGAGGTACAAGCTAACAGGATTTTGATTCGCCATGATCATGTATTGGCGGCGATGGTCGAGGGCCTTGGCGGCCAAGCACGGAGCGTAGCGGAGCCGTTTCAGCCAGAAGGTGGTGCTTACGGCGAGCATGGCCATGTGCATGCCCATGACGAAGATCATCATCACGGCCATAGCCATGACCATGACTGACATCGCCGTCCTTCTGCGTCTGCAAGCCTGGTTTTCTCCTGCCTTTCCAATCGGTGCCTTTTCATACAGTCATGGGCTTGAGAGTGCGATTGAAGCAGGCGTGGTCAGTGACCCTGAAACCTTGACCGACTGGTGTGCAAGCTTGTTACGCTTTGGCACAGGCCGCACAGACGCCGGGTTCTTTGTAGCAGCTCATAGTGCATCGGCGGAAACAGCAGCGGCGCTGGCCAAAGAGGCAGCTACATGGGTCCCAACTGCTGAGCTGCTTCTGGAGGCCGAACACCAGGGTGAAGCTTTTCTGAAAACCGTTCGAGCGGCTTGGCCTAATCCAGAATTGGACGCGTTCACCACTGCTTTGAGCGCAAGGCCTGTTCTGCCTGTGGCGGCAGGATTCACGGCCGCCGTCCATGGCGCTGCATTAACAGACGCGCTGCCCCTGTACCTCCAAGCGGTTGCCGCCAATATCATCTCCGCCGGTGTCCGCCTTATCCCACTTGGCCAAACTGACGGCCAGCGCGTTATTGCAGCGCTTGAACCAATCGTTGCTGAAGCAGCGTTATGCAAGCCTAACAGCCTGGACGAAATCTGGACATCAACCCCGGCGCATGAGATCGCATCCATGCGTCATGAGATCCAATACTCAAGGATATTCCGATCATGAGCGTTTCCTCAAATGGCCCTCTACGCGTTGGTATCGGCGGCCCTGTCGGGAGTGGCAAGACCGCTCTTTGTGAGGAGTTATGTAAGGGAATGCGTGACGCGCACGACCTGTTTGTGATCACCAATGACATTTACACCAAAGAAGATCAGATGATCCTGACACGCTCTGGCGCATTAGCGGCAGAACGGATTGAAGGCGTCGAAACTGGTGGATGCCCCCATACCGCAATTCGCGAGGACGCATCCATCAACCTTTCCGCCATCGCCGATATGTGCGCGAAATTCCCGTTGGCGGAGCTCTGCCTGATCGAGTCCGGTGGCGATAACCTGGCCGCCACGTTCAGCCCAGAACTGGCAGACATCACCATCTATGTGATTGATGTTGCGGCAGGCGAAAAGATTCCACGCAAAGGCGGGCCGGGCATCACGCGCTCAGACCTGCTTGTAATCAACAAAATTGATCTGGCACCGCTCGTTGGCGCAGACTTGGGAGTCATGCGGTCAGATACGTTGAGGATGCGCGGTGAGCGGCCTTTTGTGTTCACAAATCTGAAAACAGGAGACGGCTTACAGGTAATTATTGACTTTATTCGAAGCAGCGGCGGCCTAGAACACTAATCGACCACCGGGAGAGCAACCGGGCTGAAACCTCACATCAACCGTTTCGTCTGAAATCAGTGCCATTTCTAATGGTAATACGATCCTGCACCGATTCTTGATGCTTGGCGTTACCTCCGATTTGATTGGTCTCGCTCTAGACAGCGTTCACGCCGGTGCGGTCCAGCACCCAGAAGATAGCGATTGCGGCGATGGCGATCGACGCAGGTGCCACGATGAAACGTCGGTACCAGGGTTTGCTCCCAAAGTAGAAGCCAACTGTCAGGTAGCAAGCTGCTACAATCGCTAATTGTCCGAGCTCTACGCCGACGTTAAACGCCAGCAGCGCCGCGATGAAATCGCCTGTCGGCATGCCAAACTCGCCAAGTACGCTGGCGAAACCAAGACCGTGCAGCAGGCCAAATGCAAATATAATGATCGGCCGCCACGGATGCAGGCGGTCAGTCATCAGGTTCTCCAAGGCGATGAAGACGATCGATGCCGCAATCAATGGCTCGACGATGGCCCCTGGGATTGACAGGATGCCAAGCGCGCCTAGTGCCAACGTTATCGAGTGGGCGATGGTGAAACTGGTGATCTGGATCAGCAGTGGCCGAAGCCGTGGGCTCAAAAGGAAGATGCCGATCACGAACAGGATATGATCCAGTCCCTTGGGCACGATATGATCGAAACCGGAGGCGACGTAACGCACAACGATATCGGTCAGCGTCTGTTCGGCCGCGATATCCAGAGATACTGGATCGCTCGATGTGTCCGCGTTAATCAGGGCGCCGTAATACGGCCGCTCGTCGCCGTCGCGTCGAACGCGAAGGGCAGTGACGCCAAACCGGCTCGACGCCCGCCAAACAAGCGTCTCAGCGCGGGTAGGTGTGGCGCTTTCAAACACTATATTGGACCGGCGCGCGGCTGATGGGTCGCCGACTGCAGGAACATCGACATTTGCCAATTCCAGCGGGAGGATCATATCGTCGACCGTCAACGTAATTGCGCCAGTTAGAACACCAGCGGCGTCAGTCGCCCGGTGCGTTAAGGCCGCAGGCCCTAATTGGCGCAACGTGTCGTAAAGGGTGGCCGTCGGCGCATCGTCCGTATCCTCATGGTCGTTGCCGATATCGGCCAGAAAAGCTTCGAGATTGAGGCGCGTATCGATATTGAGCGCACCATTGGACGCAACTTCAATTTCAACGACAGCAGGCTGGATTTCGTGCGCGACGGCTGTCTGGACGTGCGCCACAAGATAAAACGCCGCCCAAACCAGGAGCGCAAACTTGGCTGCGCGCCGCACAATTGCGCCCTGCATGATGCTCATTCGTCATTACCCTTCCAGTTTCGTGGCAGCCAGAATAATATGAACCTGCGGGACCGCAGATTGTCCTGCTCGCACTGAATACTGATCGCGCGGTGGAATTACGCCCTGCGTCAAACATTTATGCAGGCAGACTTGCCATAAGGTCGCCCGCAATCGCAAGCAGAGGGTTTCAGCAATATGGCTAATCGCAGAATCTTGGCGGCGGCGTTCGTCTTGGTGCTTACGGCACCATCGGCCCTTGCCCATGAGTTCTGGTTGGAGCCGCTGGAGCCGCGCGTCGCCGAGGGTGGCGCGTTGCAGGTGGACGTTCGTATCGGCCAAAATATGGTCGGCACCGCCTTCAGTTATATTCCGGAATGGCTGAAAAGTTTCGATATCATCGAGAACGGCACGCGGCGTCCGGTAGATTCGTTTATCGGCGACCGACCGGCTGTTAATGAGTCAGCGATAGAAGACGGCCTTGCCCAGATCGTCTATCACTCCAAACTTGACTTTCTCACCTACAAGGTTTGGGGTAAGTTCAAGCGCTTCGCTGCGAAAGAGGGCCTCGACGGTGCCCTGGAGGCCCATAGGGCGCGCGGCTTGCCTGACAGCGGATTTAAAGAATCTTATGTGCGCCATGCTAAAGCATTGATTGCCATCGGCGCCGGCGTGGGGGAGGACAGCCTAACAGGGCTGCCCCATGAATTGGTTGCCGAACAAAACCCGTATTTAGCGCCGAGCGGCGCGCCTATTTCCATCCGGCTATATTTCGAAGGGGCCCCCCGCACTGGCGCTTTAGTTAAGGTCTTTCACAAAACGCCAGACGGCGCCGTCACCATCAGCCGCCTGCGCACCGACGCCAGCGGACGCATCGAAACAGCCCAGGCCCCAGGCGTCTATATGTTAAACGCCGTCTTATTGCAGGAGCCGCCACAAGATCTTGTCATCAGCAAAGGGGTTGTGTGGCATTCGGTCTGGGCGTCGCTGACGTTTGGGCGGGAATAAAGCCTGCTGCTTTAATATGTAATTGGCATCGACATGTAAGCTGTGTTCAAGTGGCGACGACGCTAGACTTGTGCGACGAAGCCAATCTCATTCAAGTGCCATCGCGTTCCTCAGCTGAAAATCATGCATACCGTTGAGTTTTACGCCCGCGACCGAGCGGCATCTAACAAACTACAAAAGTGAAATTTCATATTGAGTTGCTAGATTAATAGTGCGGAGCGTCGATGCCCTTGGATAGACCAGTTAACGTGGCTACTTGTCGCGTCGTCGTCGAAGTCTGTCCGAGCTGGCACATCAGGGCACGATATGCGGAGCGCATGAATGCTGCGCCGGTACTTCCCCACCACCTATGTGTCGGTTCCCTGGTGCCATTCGATCTGTGCCGCTAAGCCGTCGGGCAAATTTCGAAGCGATGCATCTCCGGCAGCAGCAGATTGCAGGTTGGATTGAGGGATTCGCCTATTCGCGAAAAGAAACCCCGGACTTTGATATTCTCTAAGCCGGCGGTCATAAATGCGGCAGCTACAAACTGCCTATTCTCGGCTAGTACCCTTGGCATTTGCACTTGGCTTCATCTTGCCTTTTTTGCGTTCCTTAGCAGCTTTTGCCTTCCGACGCTTCGGCGAAGAGGACTTCTTCCCAGCGTCAGTTTTAGCCAATTTAGCCTCTATCTGGGAGCGGGCATTGCCAACTAGATAGAGGCCGCGAGCGCGAACTTTCGTTCCCTTAATTTGGAATTGAGTCAGTACCTTATTACGTTTGCCACCTGCCGGAATACACAAGCCGATCCGCCTTCGTGATGAACGTGCGTCGCCCGTGATGACGCGAGCAACCGTTATAGCCAGCCTCGGCATACAAAGTCGCAAACCAAGCTGGCTGACCGCATCGGAACGCGACACTCAGACAAAACCACCGAACCGTCAGCCCCCGTCACCTGGCGCGGTGCAATCAGTGCCCACCGCACTGCGGGTGCAATGGAATGATCTGTCTGCCGCCACGCTTGGCCACGCAGTCACAAAACGCAATTACAGGCACTTACACGCCCACGGGCGTCCAACACCATCGGCCAGGCGGCGATCTCGTCAGCCCTCAGGTCAGCCTTGAAGGACAACAATAGAATGACGCAATCCCGTTCAGGATAACGCCATTGAGGGACCCAGTGTAGCAAAAGTAGCCCGCATAGAGTGCTGATGCGGCTACGGCTTTCTTATCAGGTCCCACCGAGTGCGCCCCAATGCCATATCGCGTGGTTGCTGGGATAAATTGAGCCTAAAAAGAGATGCGAGGAAACCAATAATTATGTATTATATCAATATTTTGGCGACCCCGGCAGGATTTGAACCTGCGACATTCGGTTTAGAAGTCTCTATACCGCGTCCCTTTTACGCCCTCTAGAGCCCTATTAAACATCTGTTCCAAAGGATTTTTCAGTTATAATTGCCCTTAGAAACCCTGTCTAGCCCTCTCCTCTCCCGGTTCGGAAGCGGTTCGGAAGATTGATAATAGACGGTTCGCAAAAAGGGGCACCAAAGATGCCAGAAAGACTGACTGAAGCCGCCGTCCAGAAGCTCCGATATGGGGAAAAAGCGGCCACTGTTCGCGATACGAAGGTCGTCGGCCTGATGGTCGCCGTGAACAAGCGCAGCAAATCCTACAAGGTCCAGCGAGACCTTTGGCAGGGCCAGCGCGGGCGGCAGAAGCTTATTAAGACCGTCCGCCATACACTGGGCTCAACGGACGACCTGACCCTTGAGGATGCGCGCCGGCAAGCAACGGCAGTGATTGAGCAGATTAAGCGCGGCATTGACCCCAATGCACCGAAAGGCAGTCCGGGGGCGGATGCGGGTCAATGGACGGTCCGGCGGATGTACGACGAGTATGCTGAAGACATGCGCAAGCGGGAATGTACCGAGCGGACGATTTCCGACATTCTCGGGCGATTGGATCGGTATTTGCCGAAATGGGCGGGCCTTCCGATCGGCGAAATCAAACGCTCGATGGCCCGAGAAGCTCATGCACGGATTACACGAGATCATGGGCCGCGCGCTGCCAATCAATCGCTGAAGGAGTTCAGGGCAGCGTACAATTTAGCGCTGAAGGTCGTTGACGATCCGGATGACTTGCCAGGCAATCCGGTTGTTGCAGTCACCTTCAACAAGGAACGGGCGAGCAACCGCGTCATCATGCCGGAAGATCTGCCGGAATGGCAACGTCGAATTCAGACTCTACAGAACCCCCTTCGGCGCGACATGCACACGCTCGGCTTGCTATCGGGCTTGCGCCCAGGAACTCTCGTTTCGCTTGAACGGGACTGGGTGCGGTTAGACGACCGCGCCATCTCGATACCTCGGATGAAGTCAGGCCGTTCGTTTGATCTGCCGCTCTCCACGCCCATGACGGACCTTGTGCAGCGGATCATGACCAAAAGTCAGGTGCTGTTTCCAGACGCCCCATGGGTATTTCCAAGCCGTTCCAGCAAAACCGGCGAGGTCATCGCCACACAGGTTTGGCGAGAAAAAACCTTGCCCAGCGAGACGGGGCATATCCTCCGCCATACCTACCGCACTATCGCCCAGCGGATCGGCGTGGACCACGTAAATGCGCGGCTTCTATTAGACCACACCGTACAAGGCATCGACGGCGTTTATATTCACGAGAGGGCGCTCTTTGACACCCTGCTTGGTGAGCAGGAGCGGATGTCGGCCGAGATCCGGCGCCTCTTGGGCTAAGATCAGCATGGTATCCGTGCTCTGGCCTTTGAGCGCCACTGCACTATTTGTTGCGATATCGATAGTGGGGGTTCGCTTCGTATGCAGCGTCGTTATTTCATGAAGTCAGCCTTCGCCTGGTCCGCTGCGCTCGCGGTCGGCGCGACCGCTGGGATCGGCGGTGCAGGCGCGGCTGGGACCGTCGGCAAGCCATTGGACAATCTCGAGTTGGCCCTGGCCCAGGCGCTCCGGGAAATCGGAGAGCCGGCGTGTATCGCCGTAGCGGAGCGACTTGAAAATCGCGATCCGGGAGGTGACGGCTTTAACTTTCATGTGCGCGGCAGCGGCATCGGTAGCGCGGGCGCAGTCAAAATCGCGAAGGCGCTAAAGTCTGTATCACCTGAAGCGGCCACAATGCTGGCGTCCTTCAGCCTGAGCTACAATGCCGCAGGGGACGTCGGCGCCATGGCCCTGGCTTGCGCCTTGCCGCCGACCTTGCGCGATCTCGGTCTTGTCGGATGTAACATCGGCGATGCAGGCGGAATGGCGCTGCATGAGTGGGCGCGCGGGGCTCAGGGCCTGAAGATGATCTGCATTGAAAACAATCGGATTTCGGCTGACCTGAAATCACGTTTCCAACGTTTGCCGGGGATCGTGGCCTACGTTTGAGGGCGTCACCGAGGACGCCCGCGCGCTGCGTGTTTACTTTCTGCCAGATCGTATCTGCGCCATCACGGTTTGGTCTCCGCCATCTGTCCTCAGCTCTCGTTTGAACCTAAGTGGGATTGGCCAGTGGCGCGCGATCTTCGGCACGACGCGGCTGTAGCTTTCCATCGATGCCGTTAGCGTTCACGGTGTAGTTGGCCTTTCGCTGGTTTCGGTCAAATGCGTCGTTTGCGCTTCCGGCGCCGCAAAACTTCTGGCGCCCCTCTTCGCAATCGACCGCCTCCGGTATGACTCTGTCGAAACTGAGGTCGGCGGCCTCTGCTAAAACGGTTGCCGAGATAGGGCAACAGCGCATTCCGAAGCGTACCGATTTTGCCGGTCGAGCGATCCAGGGCGAGGGCCCGGCATAGCGTTGTCACCCGCTGCGTTTGCTCTTCTGCCGCCGACCACGCTAGCCTTTTCACCTGAACTGAAACAGGGAGGGCGGCATGCGATTGGAAGGCAAGACGGCGGTGATCATGGGCGGGGGCCAGGCGCCGACAGCCGGTGATATTGTTGGCAACGGCCGGGCGACGGCGCTGACGTTCGCCCGGGAAGGGGCCAAGGTGTTGTGCGTTGATCGACATCTGGACTCGGCCGAAGCGACGGCGGCGATGATCGTTGCAAAGGGCGGAACCGCTAAGGCTGTCGCCGCCGACGTTACGGAAGAGCCGGCGGTCGAAGCTGCCATGGCTGCCTGCATGGCGGCCTGGGGCCGGCTGGACATCCTGCACAACAATGTCGGACTTTCGGTCGAGGCCGGTGACGCGCCGATGGAGGTGGTCACCCAGGCCGACTTCGCCCGGATCATGGACGTCAACCTGTTTGGCTGCGTGCTCGCCTGCCGCCATGCGTTGCCAATGATGCGGGCACAGCGTTCGGGCGCGATCGTCAATATCTCCTCGGCATCGGCTTATTGGACCGCGCATCCCACCATCGCCTATCCGGCCTCGAAAGCGGCGATGATCACATTTACCCGCCAGCTTGCCATGCAGAATGCTGAATATGGCGTCCGGGCCAACGCGATTTTACCGGGACTGATGAACACCCCTATGGCAGTCGACCGACGGATGGAGATCACTGGCCGCAGCCGTGCCGACATTGAGGCGGAGCGAAACGGCAAGGTGCCGTTGCTGAACAGGATGGGCGACGCTTGGGACGTAGCCAATGCTGCGCTGTTTCTGGCCTCTGACGAGGCGCGCTTCATATCCGGGGTCGAACTGCCCGTCGACGGCGCGTCGATCGCGCGGGTCGGGTGAGCCACATCGCCTAGCCGTCCCGTAGAGTATGCCGCCTGGCCGCCGCGAGATCCTGCGATTTCAGATCGGCATGATTTTGACTTCGTAGAGGTCGAGGGCTGGCGTGCTCGCGATGAATACGGTTTTGGCGCAGACGGCGCCCTTTTGCACGATGCTCGCCCGATCGGCTGGGCGCCACACGATCTCTCTAACCTTGCGAGGACCGCCCGCATGCCGGACTACACGCTCTATTACTGGCCGCTTCCGTTCCGTGGCCAGTTTATTCGCGCGACCTTGGCGCATGCGAACGCAACGTGGGACGAGGCGGAGTTCGACGCGATCGCTGCGCTCAAAAACGCCGAGGTCGCAGAGCAAGCCGTTCCACACATGGCGCCGCCAGTGCTCACCGATCATGCCGCGAATGTTTCGATGGCGCAGATGCCGGCGATCCTTGCCTATCTTGGATCTAAGCATGGGCTCATTCCGGACGATCCTGAACGCGCCGGCCTGACAGCGAAGATCGTCGCGGACGCAAATGACGTCCTCTACGAGATGACCCGGTACAATGGCGCGCAGATGTGGACGCAGGCGGACTGGTCCGCCTATCGGCCCCGTCTCGGTCGATGGATGCAGCTCTTCGAGGAGACTGGTCAGAGACATGGCCTAACCTCGAAGGCGGGATACATCCTTGGCGGTGATGCGCCTGGCCTTGCCGATCTGACAGCCGCCATCCTCTGGGGGACGATGACGACTAGTTTCCCACCTTTACGTGCCATGCTGACCGCCAAAGCAGCGCACACTGCCGACCTTTGCTACCGGATCCTCGCGTTGCCGGCACAGGCCGACCTGCGGGCAAAGAGTGTCGCCGCCTATGGCGATGCGTGGTGCGGCGGGCAGATCGAGGCGTCACTTCGAGCGGTGCTCTGATCAGCCGCCAAAACCTTGAAGGCCCTCCTCGGCGACGTGATCAAACTCGGGTGCTGCAGGGCTACGCCTCGTCAGAAGTCGATGCCGCGCGCCTTCGCCCAATCTCGGACGCGGCCGAGGGTCGGGTTGTCCGGTCGCTCGCGGTAGTACGGGATCAGCGGATAGAGCTTGTCGAAAAGACGACGCAGTTCGCCCGTCGGATCAGGGTTATCATCGACCCGTAGATTAACAATGGAGAAGCCGGCGTTCTCATAGATCAGAAGGCCGGCAGATCGTTGTCCATCCGGCTGCCCACCAGCCGCAGCCCCGGCTTCGATCGCTTGCATTAGGCGCGTATCCAGATCCGGAGCTTCGTCATCCAGTGCCGCGCCCATAGCGCCCACGACATCCTCGCCGACGATGGCGTTGCCCATGGCGATCCAGCCCGCCCCAGTTAGATGTCCGGCCCAGGCGCTGTTGTTCTCGCCTGTTGCGACCGCCGTGTGGCCCCAACGGTCAACGATGCCAATCTGGCGATAACCGGCATAGGGATCGCTGTCCCGAAGTTCCTTCAAAACCCGTTCCGCGGGGTATCCCAAGTCCAGTAATTTCAATGCCAATGGGCCTAGACGTGGATCAGTATTGGCCTGGGTCGCAACTGCGCCGAGATTTGGCGCGATAAAGGGCACCCGACCGCCAACCCCCATCTCGCCCGTGGCCACGGCGATGCCGAACCGGCCTGTCTCGCCGCAACGGGCGATGGCGGTGAATGTGTGATGGTAAGGGCCAAGTTGGAGCGCAGGGATAATCATGATGCAAGGATCTCCAATCTCAGGTTCGCCTGCTGTTTTGCGAGGATATCCCTTTCGTAGCGCTGAAGTCGAGGCATTGAAACGTTAACTTCCGCAGCCGGCCAAACTCCACGGTCACCGAAGTCAGACTGGGAGGCAGCTCTGCTGCCAGACGTCAAACGCCTCAGCCCTGAACGTCTTGAAGATGCGTCGTGGGACGAGATGGCGTTGGACGGTGAAGACGTTTTGGACGGCGGCGTGGATCGAAAGAAAGCGTTGTGCGGATCCGGGTGATTTGAAGCGCTGCATCTTGCGTTCTCGCCTTCGGACAGGTTGATGAGAATTCTCCGCCCGATTGTTTTCCCGGAGGCCCTGATCATGAACCGCCGATAACCGCTCTTTTCGGATAGCGGCGCCATAAGAACGGAGCTTGTCGGTCGTAATCCGCGTCGGTGCGAAGCCCTGCTTCTTCAGGAGCTTTCGCAGCAATCTCCTGGCCGATCTGGCGCAACGTCAGGGCTGCACCAGGAAATCGAGAACTTCGCCTTCATCGTCGACGGCGCGCCAGAGCCAATGTTTGTAGCCACGGATCTTGATAACCATCTCATCCAGATGCCAGCGCGGACTGGGCTGCGGGCGAGATTGGCGAAGGTTGCTCGCGATAAGGCGTCCGAACTTCAGAAACCAACGGCGGACCGTTTCATTCGAAGCATCGATGCCCCGCTCGGCGAGCAGTTCTTCGACGTCACGGAAGGACAGCGTGAAACGAGCGTACAGCCAGACGGCGTGCATGATGACCGAAGGCGGAAAGCGGTGGCGCTTGAAGGATATTGGCTTCATCGGCGAGACTTAAACGCCCGGACGGTCCAGCCGCAGTTAACGTGTCAATGCCCGGCGCAGCACCATAGCTTGAGAAAATCTTGCTCTAGGCGACGTTCTTTTGGTCAGGCGCGTAGAGGTGGCATTCTACGTGGCCGTCGCCTGATCCGATGGGCTGGGGCGCCGTTGTCGAACAGTGCGGCATCGCCTGGGCGCAGCGCGGGTGGAACATGCAGCCGGATGGCGGCTCCAGCGGGTTCGGGAAGGCCGCGCCCAACTGGGTGTCCGGCACGCCTTTACCGGGCTCCGGCGTCAGCACGCTGGCCAGCAGCGCCTTGGTATAAGGATGCTCCGGATTGCCGAAGAGGGCTTCGGTTTCTTTTTCCTCGACGATCCGGCCGAGATACATCACCGAGACCCGGCTGGCGATATGCTCGACGACCGCGAGGTCATGGCTGATCAGCACATAGGTCAGGCCGAGTTCCTGCCGAAGGTCCATCAACAGGTTCAGAATCTGCGACTGGACCGAAACGTCGAGGGCTGAGGTCGGCTCATCGCAGATCACCACTTCCGGCTTCATCGCGAGTGCGCGGGCGATGGCGACGCGCTGACGTTGACCGCCAGACAATTGGCTTGGATAGCTGGACATATAACGGCGAGCGAGGCCGACCAGGTCCATCATTTCCGCCGCGCGGGCCGACCAATCGGCCGAACTGCCAACCTTATGCACCCGGAGCGGCAGGGTGACGATGTCCTCGATGGACTTGCGCGGATTGAGCGAGGAATAGGGGTCCTGGAAAATCGGTTGGACCCGGCGCGCGCGGGATAGTCTGTCCATGTCGGTCAAGGGTTCGCCGTCGAACAGGACGGCCCCGGATGTTGGCTTCTGTAGGCCAAGCAGGATTTTGGCCATCGTGCTCTTGCCGCAGCCGCTTTCCCCGACAAGCCCTAGAACCGAGCCTTTCTCGACCTTGATCGAGACGCCGTTCACGGCATGTAGCGCCCGCTTCTTCGTCATGAAGCCGCCGCTGACCTGGAAGACGCAGGAGACGTCACGTGTTTCGAGAATGGCGCTCATGCCGCTTGCTCCCCTTGGCTGGCGGCGATGGTTTCTTCCGGCGTCATGATGCAGCGATACGCGCGGCCGGCGCTCTGTTCGCGGATCCCCTCATATGTCGCGCAGGCGCTCGTGGCATGGGCGCATCGATCACGGAACGCGCATCCTGACATGTCGCCAATAAGGGACGGCACCAATCCTGGGATTGACCCGAGGCGGCCGCCACGCTCGGTTTTTCCAGGGATCGGAATGCAGGCCATCAGGCCGCGTGTGTAGGGATGCAGTGGTTGCTCGAACACTTCTGCCGCGGTGCCTTCCTCGACAATCTGGCCGGCGTACATGATCGCCACCCTGTCCGCGACACGGGCGACGACGCCCAGATCATGCGTAATCAGCAGCATGCCCATTTGAAATTCGCGTTGCAGCTCGGCGAGCAGCAGCAGAATTTGCGCCTGAATGGTGACGTCCAATGCCGTCGTCGGCTCATCGGCGATAATGAGATCGGGGCCGCACATCAGCGCCATGGCGATCATCACACGCTGGCGGAGACCGCCAGACAGCTGATGCGGATACTGACGGAGCCGCCCGGCGGCGCCGGTGATCCCGACTTTCTCTAGCAGATAGACCGCGCGCTCCCGTGCTTCCGACCGATTGACCTTGCGGTGGCGCATCAGCGCCTCTTCCAACTGGTTGCCGATGGTGTAGGCGGGGTTCAGGCTCGTCATCGGCTCCTGAAATATCATCGCCATGCCGTTGCCGCGCACGGTCGACATCTCGTTGGACGAGGCGGTCGAGATATCGAGATCGCCGATCCTGAGGGCGCTTGCCGTCCGTTTCGCCCGTTTGGGCAAAAGGCCCATGATCGCCAGCGATGTCAGCGATTTGCCGCAACCGCTTTCACCGACAAGGCAAAGCGTTTCGCCCCGTTCAATTGAGAAGGTGAGGCCGCGAACCGGGTGCAGCGTCCCTTCGGACAAGGGGATGTCGACCGTGAGGTCGCGGACGTCCAGGAGCGCGCTCATGCCTGCGCCTTTCTATCGAATTAGCTGCGGTTTTCGGGGGCGCTGATGTCACGCACGCCGTCGCCCATCATGTTGACAGCGAGCACCAGAATGGAAAGCGCGACGCCGGGAATTGCGATCACCCAAGGATCGAACAGGAGGAACTCCTTGCCCTCCGCGATCATCAGGCCCCAGGACGGCGCCGGTGGTTGCACGCCAAGGCCGAGGAAGGATAGCGCCGCTTCAAGCAAGATCGCGTGCGCGACCTCGAAGGTGGCGATAATGATCAGATTGTTGATCACGTTCGGCATGATCTCAGAGAGCACGATGCGCCAGGTTGGGCAGCCGATCGCACGGGCGGCGGAGACATAGTCCATGCTGCGCGCCTGTTGGGTGGCGCTGCGCATGACGACCGCATATCGATCCCAAAGCAGAAGCCCCAACACCAACACCACCGCCTGCAGCGATCCGCCGACGAGCGCGACGATCGCCAATGCCACCAGTACGATTGGCATGGAAAGGCGCGTCGTGATGATGAAGGTGATGACGGCGTCGACGCGGCCGCCGAAATATCCGGCCGTAACGCCAAGCGCCGTCCCGATGATGCCGGAAATCAACGCCGTGCAGACGCCGATCAGGAGCGAAATCCGCGCGCCGTAGATGATGCGGCTGAGGTAGTCCCGTCCCAGATTATCTGTGCCGAGCAGATGCGCCGGGTTGCTTCCGTCCATCCAGAAGGGCGGCAGCAACCGCTTGAACAAATCTTGGGCGGAAGGGTCATGCGGCGCCAGCACCGGCGCGAAGATCGCGGTCAACACGATCAGCAATAGGACCGACCCGCCGACAATGATGGAGGTATGTCCGCGTGCGCGACGGAAGAACCTGGAAGTCGGGCTTGGGCCGAGGGCGCGCGCTGGATCGAGTGCGGAGCCGGCGACGGCGGCGGCGGCGATTTCTGCCATTGCTTACGTCTCCCTTTAGCTGACGCGGATGCGCGGATCGAGCCACGCATTCACAAGGTCTGATAGGACGGTCAGGAACACGTAGAACATGCACACGATCAGCAGGATTGTCTGAATAACCGCGATGTCATTGCGCAGGATCGATTCCCAGGCGAGGTAGCCAATGCCTTGCATGGCGAAGACCGACTCGATGACAATCGCGCCGGAGAGCATGTGGCCGAACTGCACGGACGCCAGCGCCACCACCGGAATGACCGCGTTGCGGAGCGCGTGCTTGAAAAGCACCGGCATCGGCTTGAGGCCCTTGGCGTAGGCGGTGCGGATATAGTCCGCCGAAAGCACTTCGAGCATGCCTGACCGGGTCAGGCGCATTATAGGCGGCGTCGAGTAATAGCCGAGCGTGACTGAGGGCAGGATAAAATGCTGCCAGGTTTCATCGCCGCTGATCGGCGTCCATCCTAACATCAGGCCAAAAAGGACCATCAACATCAGGCCCATCCAGAAGGTCGGGATTGCCTGTCCGGCGACCGCGATGGTCATGGCCAGCCGGTCGATCCAGGAATTGGGCCGAAGTGCGGCGATCACGCCAAAGGGGATGCCGACCATCAAGGAAATGACGAGGCCGCATAGCGCGAGCCGCAAAGTGGTCGGCAAACGGGTGGAGACAAGCTCCCAAACCGTTTCGGGAAAGAATAGAGACTCGCCAAAATCGCCTTGTATCGCGTCGCCAAGCCAGGAGGCGTACTGGACGATGATCGGCCGATCCAGGCCATAAGCCTTGCGGATATCTTCAATGTCTTGCGCGCTGGCTTCCTGTCCAGCCAACGCGATGGCGAGGTCGCCGGAGACGCGCACCAAGAAAAAGGCGATGATGGATACGGTCAGCGCTACAAGCGCCGCCAGCACCAATCGACGCACAGCAAAATTCAGCACAAGCGTCTCCTCGACGACGGTAAAAACGGCGGCCAAAGCGCGGCGGCGGCATATGCCGCCGCCGGCTTAGACATCCGCGTGGCTACTTCCACTTCGCGCGGTAGAGGTGGACGATCTCGTCCGGCGTTGGCTCGAAGTCCAGTTCATCGCTCATCGCATAGAAGTAGGCGTAGCTGAACAGCGGCAACCAATGGGCCCGTTCCGCGATCAGCTGAAGCGCCGTGCGATAATGCTTCAGCCGCACTTCGGGGTCGATGGTGGCCCCGCCAGCGTCCAGTTCCGCCTTAATCTCGGCGTCCTGGGCCAAATCATCCGCCCGCCCGTCGAAGAAGTAGGCGGTGATGTTGGCGATATCGTTGACCGAACCGGAACCCCAGGTCATGAAGTTGAACATCACTTCCTTGCCCCGGACCTTGTCGCGCAGGGCGGAGTATTTCATCCACTGCAGGTTGGCCTTGATGCCGACATTGTTCATGAAGCCCATCATCGCTTCGGCGAAGGGCCGGTTGCGGTAGGCAAAGAAATCAACCTCAACACCGTCGGCATAACCGGCTTCAGCCAAGAGCGCCTTGGCCTTGTCTGGGTTGAAGTCGTATTTCGGCGCATTCGGCGATTCGCAGCCGAACTGGGTCGGATAGCAGGCTAGATCCACGACCTGACCACCGCCCATTAGGTTCTGGACGATGGCTTGGCGGTCGATGGCGTGGCTGATCGCCTGGCGCACCTTGACGTTTTTCAGCGGATGGTCGCCGGAGCTGCCAGAGCTGTCGAACTGAAGGTAGCCAATGCGCATGGTTTCGCCAGCGACGACATCAACGCCTGGTCGTCGGCCGAGCTTCTCGCCCTGCTCTTTCGACAAACGCCAGATCAGGTCGGCGTTGCCGCCGAGCAATTCGGCGATCTGGGTGTTGGCTTCGGGAATGAAGCGCATTTCGATCGTGCCGATATGCGGTTGGCCCTTGCCGCCGCCGAAGTAGTTGTCGTTCTTCTTCATCACCAGGCGCTTGCCGGGCACGACTTCCGCTGCTGAATATGGGCCAGTGCCGACCGGGGCGCGGCCGTAGCCGTCCTTGCCGACTTTCTCGTAATACTCGTTCGGATAGATCACGACCGAGGTTGAGAGATACTCGATCGCCGGCGCGAAAATCTCGTCCAGGTGCAGGCGGACGGAATACTCGCCAGTCTTTTCGGCCCTCGAAATCCAGCGTACCGAGTTCCGGTTCGCCAATTTATTTTCGGGATCGTTGACCATGGTCAGCGTGTAGACGACGTCGTCCGCGTCGAACTTTTCGCCGTTGTGGAAGGTGACGCCTTCACGCAACGTGATGTCGATGGTCTTGGGGTCGGCATATTCGATCTTGGTCGCGAGATGCGGCACATATTCGCCGGTTTCCAGATCGCGCCAAAACAGGCTGTCCCAGAGGTGACGCGACAGGATGGTGCCTTCGCGCAGGGTCTGGTCGTAATAATTATACGTCGGCGGTTCGAATGTCGTGATCCAAACCAGCGTATCGTTAGCCTTGTCGGCCATTGCCGGGGCCGCGAGCAACGCTGCGCCTGCTGCCGCCAATAACGATGCTTTCCATTTTTTTAATCTCATTCGCCTCTGCCTTCCCCATTTGGTCGGAATATCTTTTGGAACGTGGAATCCCACCCCTCCGGTCTTCGAAGACCAGGCGCGCGCGGCGCTAGTCCGGCGGGCCCTCGAGCTGATCCACAACTACGGAAACGAACGCAAAATTCATGCCAAGCATAGGCAGGGCGAGAAATGGGCGGACCAGTCGGCGCGGCGCTGGACCAAATGATCACGTTCTAGGCGCTATGTAGTGCGGTTGATGTATTCTTAGGCGCAACAGCCAGTCATGGCAGCTTTTCCGGCGCGCTTCCCGGAGGCGCCGCCATGGGTCATCATTGCGATTTGCATGGGACAGGGGGACCGGGCTTATGACCGATATCGACTTCACGGTAGAGGGGCCTTCGGGCGAAATTTCGATCCGGATTGATCGGTGGGGCGTCCCGCATATCCGGGCGACGACGCCGGCGGACGCCTTTTTCGCGCAAGGTTGGAACGCGGCCCGCGACCGGCTCTGGCAGATCGATCTTTGGCGAAAGCGCGCGCTCGGCCAGCTGGCGCAGGACTTTGGCCCGGCCTATGCCGACAAGGATGCGGCGGCGCGGTTGTTTATCTACCGTGGCGACATGGCGGCGGAATGGCGTTGTTACGGCCCCAACGCCGAGGCCTGGACCTCCGCGTTCGTTGCCGGCGTCAACACCTATCTGGATGCCGCTATCGCTGGGGACCATCCGCTGCCGCCCGAGTTTGCGTTGATGGGAACGACGCCAGCACGCTGGCAGGCAGAAGACATTGTGCGTATCCGTTCCCACGCGCGCGTTCATAACCTTGACCACGAAATCCGCCGGTCCGCCGTTCTGTCGCGCTATCCGGCGTACGCCGACGGTTTGCGCAAGGCCCGTGAGCCTGACCGGCCGCTTCACCCGCCCGAAGGCATCGATATCGCTGAATTGCCGGAAGAGATCCTCAACACCTATTTGCTCGCGACCGAACGCCCTGTATTTGGCACGGATAGCGTGCAAGCCGAGGCGGCCCCCAGCGAGCTGCTGGGATCAAACGCCTGGGCGCTGTCGCCGGATCGCACGGACACCGGCCGCGCCATCCTCGCTAGCGACCCTCATCGCGCACACCAGATGCCGTCGCTGCGCTACATGACCCATTTGCAAGCGCCCTGCCTGAATGTCGTCGGCGCCGGAGAGCCGGGCATCCCCGGCGTCTCTTTCGGCCACAATGACGATATCGCCTTCGGGTTGACCATCTGGCCGATCGATCAAGAAGACCTTTACGTCTACGACCTGAAACCGGGCGCGCCAGATTTCTACCGCTACGGCGACGACTGGGAGCAGATGTCGCTCCTGACCGAGCGGGTCGCCATCAAGGGCGAAGCAGATCGCGAGATCGAGCTGTGCTTCACCCGCCACGGCCCGGTGCTGCACATGGACGCGAAGGCTGGCAAGGCCTATGGGCTGCGCACGGTTTGGACCGAGCCCGGCACGGCCGCTTATATGGCCAGCCTCGCGTTCCTCCAGGCAACGTCGATCGAGGATTATGAACAGGCATTGAACGGATGGGGCGCGCCGTCCTCGAACCACGTCGTCGCGGAGACCAGCGGGCGGATCGCTCGGTTCACCGCCGGGTTTGCGCCCATTCGGCCGAACTGGGATGGACTGATGCCGGTTCCGGGCGACGGCAGTTATGAATGGGCCGGGTTCTACGATCCCATGACGACGCCCCGCGTGAAGGCGCCGGCGTCCGGTTGGGTCGCCACGGCGAACCAGTTCAATCTGCCCGATGAATGGCTGGGCGAAGACAATACGCCGGCTTTCGAATGGCCGGACCCGGCGCGCCATCGCACCATCGCCGCCGTGCTCGACGCCAAGCCGCGGCACAGTCTGGATGACGTGCGCGCCCTGCAAACCAGCTTCGCCAGCCACCCGGCGGCGAGTCTGAAACCGCTGTTGGAAGCCCTGCCGGATAGCCCGGCCCGATCGATGCTGTTGGATTGGGACGGGCGGCTTGATCCGGATAGCGGGGGCGGCGCGCTCTTCGAAACCTGGTTTGCACGTCATTTGTCGCCCAAGGCGCTGGCGACGGTTTCGCCGGAAGGTCTACAGGCTTACGCGGCGTTGCCGGATCTGGCGCTGGCGCTGGACCTGGTCGTTTCAGGCGACGCTCGGCTCGGGGATCAGTCCGCGCTGCTGACATCTACGCTCGCCGCCGCCTGGGATGACGCCAAGGCCCGCTTCGGCGACGATCCAAAGACATGGGCCTGGGGCGATTTCCACCACGCCTATTTCCCCCATGATCTGGAAGCTCTGCTGGACGATGCGACGAAGCGCCAATGGTCCATCGGCCCCGCGCCCAAGGGCGGCAGCGGCTATACGGTCAATAACAACAACTACCGGCAAAGCGACGGCCGGGTGACGCTCGGCGTCAGTTGGCGAATGATCTGCGACGTCGGCGCTTGGGACGCCTGCCAGACCATCAATTGCCCCGGCCAAGCAGGCGATCCCCGCAGCCCGCACTACAGCGACTTGTTCGGGCTATGGGCCGAAGAAGCCTGCGTGCCCATGCCCTTCAGCGACGCCGCCGTCGACGCCGCAACGGAGATGACGATCCGTTTGATGCCGAAAGCGGGGCAGTAGCCGTGTTGGCGTTTGTCGATGGACGATGATGTGCGCGACGCGAGGAGGGGCTCAATGGGGCTATTGACGTTAGAGACGCTGGAGGCGGCTGCCATAGCGGGCGAGATCGACACGGTCGTCGTCGCCGAGGTGGACATGCAGGGCCGGCTGATGGGCAAGCGCATGCATGTCCGGCATTTCCTGGACCATGGCGATGCGGAAAGCCATTCCTGCAATTATTTGCTGGCGGCCGACATGGAGATGGACCCGGTGCCGGGCTACGCGTCGACCGACTGGGCCGCCGGCTATGGCGACTATGTGATGCGGCCGAACCTATCGACGCTCCGCCGCGCGCCTTGGGCGGACGGGTCGGCGTTGGTGCTGGCCGACATCTTGGAGCATGACGGCGAAACGCCGGTCGCAGTCTCGCCCCGCGCCATCCTGCGCGGCCAGGTCGCGCGGCTCGCCGAACATGGCTTTGCCGCCCAGATGGCGTCTGAGTTGGAGTTCTTCTTATTCGAGGAAAGCTTTGAGACGGCGCACGCCCAGGGCTATCGCGGCCTAAAGCCGATCAGCCCCTGTAATGAGGACTACCATATCTTCCAGACCGCGAAGGAGGAGGGGGTGATGCGGGCGATCCGCAATGCCCTCTTTGGCGCGGGCATCCCGGTCGAAGGCACCAAGGGCGAGGCGTCGGCTGGCCAGGCCGAATTGAACATTCGTCATGCCGATCCGCTGGGGGCCGCAGACAACCATACAATCGCCAAGGCCGCCGCAAAGGAAATCGCCTGGAGGGCTTTGACACGTTAAGTCAGGCAAGCGGACAGAGTTGCTGACGTCCCGGCGCTCAGGCGGTGGCCGCACAGGACTGCCATATTTCAAACGCGGTTTTCCTGAACTGCTTGTAGATGCGGCGTGGGAGAAGATGGCGTAGGACGTAGAAGGTGTTCTGGACGGCGGCTTGGGTCGAGAGGAAGCGTTGGGCCGCCCCCGGAGATTTGAACCGCTGCAGCTTGCGTTCTCGCCGTCGGACGGGCTGATGAGAGTTCTCAGCGCGATTGTTTGCTCGTAGGCCCTGATCATGAACAGCCGATAGGCGTTCCTGTCGGATGGCGGCACCATAGGAACGGAGTTTATCGGTTGTGATCTTTTTCGGCGCGAAGCCTTGCTTCTTCAGTAGCTTTCGCAGCAAGCGCCTGGCCGACTTGGCACATCGCCTTGGCTGCACGAGGAAATCCAAAACCTCGCCCTCGTCATCCACGGCGCGCCAGAGCCAATGGCGACGCCCACGGATTCTGATGACCATCTCGTCCAAATGCCAATGCGGGCTCGGTCGGGGATGGCTTTGGCGCAAGTTTCGCGCGATCAGGCGGCCAAATCTCAGGAACCAGTGGCGGACGGTCTCACGCAACGCGTCGACCTCGCGCTCCGCCAGCATTTCCTCGACATCGCGGAAGGAGAGGGTGAGGCGCGCATAGAGGCAAACGGCGTGGAGGATCACGACCGGCGGGAAGCGGTGGCGCTTGAACGAGATTGGTTTCATCCGTCAAGCCTAAGGCCGCTCCGGCCGAGGGCCGGTTAACGCGTCATTGCCCTTTAGCGCCCACCCCGAAATCCGGTAGCCGGCGGGCGCCTGCCTGCCGGATCAAGCATCGACCGTGGCGCTGATAGCATCAGTCGCTCGGTGGATCCGTGACGATCGACGTCAGGGCCGGCGTGGGTTGGCTGAGTTTGGCGAAGTCGGGGACGGCGCGAGCGGTCTCCGCGTCCGACGCCATTGCGCGCTCTAAAGCATGGGCGGCTGCAAGCAATTCTGTGTCCCGGCCAAAGCGCCCGACGATTTGGAAGCCGAACGGCATGCCGTTCTGGTCTCGACCACAAGGTAATGAGATGGCCGGATGGGCACTCATGGTCACGCCGTAGGCCACGCCCATCCAGGTGTAATATTTATTGAACTTGGTCCCGTTCATTTCCATCGGCGCCAGGGTTTCCCATGGGAATGGCGACATCGGCGTGATCAAGGTTATGAACAGATCATAGTCGTGGAAGAACTTGGCATAGCGGCGATAATGCGCTGTGTGCTCCCCATGCGCCCAGGCGACGTCTGCCAGCGACATGCTGGCGGCCAACTCATAGTTTTCCCGGACATTCGGTCCAAGCTTCATTTTGTCCGCGTCATACTGCGCCTTGTAGCGCTGGGCGTAGCTCAGACCCCGGATAACGTCGAAGGCGCGGTCGAGGCCGCCTGGCTCCGGCGTCGCTTCATCGCAAGATCGGAAATAGCCTTTGATGCTATTGATCTTGGCGTCGAATACGGGGCGGTAGGCGTCTTCGACCGGCGCGAAGCCCTGGTCGGCGCTGTAGGCGACCCGTAGCCCGCCCAAATCTACACGGGGGCGGTTCAATACGGCTTCTGCCCCGACCCCGCGCGACAGGGGGTCCGAGTCGGTCGCGCCGACTTGGGCGGACAGTAGCAGGCAGGCATCCTCGACCGTCCTGCCCATGGCGCCTACGACAGACAGTGGGGACCAACCGAACGCTGGCTTGTCATTTGGGACCATGCCGGGGGTCTGGCGATAGCCGACGACGCCGCACCAGGCGGCGGGATTGCGCAGTGAGCCCCCCGTATCC
>CBFIAF010000008.1:146537-146769 GCA_965660545.1 Alphaproteobacteria bacterium
CGACCCCGTCGCGATCGGCATCATGTCTGTGGCGAGGGCAGCGGCTGAACCGCCAGACGAACCGCCAGCGGTCTTCATGGGATCGAACGGGTTGCCGGTAGCGCCCCAGACAGGGTTGCGGCTATTGGAGCCGGCGCCAAACTCAGGCGTATTGGTCTTGCAGAAGAGATTGGCGCCCGCGCCCCGGACCTGGCCCACCATGAAGTTGTCCGCCTTGGGCACGTCATCCTTA
>CBFIAF010000009.1:0-139121 GCA_965660545.1 Alphaproteobacteria bacterium
TCCTGAGCTGAGACCTATCTAATTTGTCAAATTAACCACAGGAAGTAACCAGGACAAACAACATTTGGTGCTGATTGATTGTTAGGGCACTGCATATAGCGTCGGACTAAGTGTCCAACCAACTGAGCTTCTTATCTTATTGCTCATTTGCAGAGTGCCTACTGCATCAGCCAAAGGGCAGGGGTTCTAGATAATTCAAATGCTACACGGGTCTGATGCCTGGTAGTGCAGCCTGGTAGCGCATCTGATGTCAGTTCAAAGACTGTATGGTTCGGTTAGGATGTGCCTACCTGGATGACTTAGGTCGAAGCCTGGTGGAGTGCTTCTAGGAGAAAAAATGTCTACCTAGCGTCTACCTGGACCAACATTCTATCTTCTGACTCGTCGTGGGTGTGTTCTAAGTCATTGGGAAATTTGGTCGGAGCGGGAGGATTTGAACCCCCGGCCCTCTGCTCCCAAAGCAGATGCGCTACCAGGCTGCGCTACGCTCCGTCTAATTGGCGGCGGCACTGTGTGCTCGACCCCATCACGGGTGTGTAGCGGGTTCTGCGCTGCTACGTCAATCGCCGCCGTAGCTCTGGGTAGAAAATATTTGCAAGAAGGAAGAAACTGAAGCCGATACTGGTGACGATAATGACTGCAGTTGCGCCGCTTTCCAGGGATCCCGCGATCCAGCCAATATTTAAAATTCCAATTGGTCCACAGCCAATACACATCGCCAATACGCCCATAACACGCACGCGCATATTTCCCGGTGCCCTGGATAGAATCAAACCGGACTGCATGGATCCGAACCCCGAAAGCCCAAAGCCGGCGATGAACAAAAATGCGCCAGCAGCATAAATCAGCGATACGCCGCCCAGCAGCCCCATTGCTGCGAACAACCCCATGCAGGCGATGTATGTGCCAGCACCAATCGCAAATATACGTGCTAGCTGCGGCGGTTTAGCAAACCCCGCGACTAAGGATGCCCCACAGAGTGCGCCGAGGCCCTCAAGGCTAGTAAGCGCCCCGGTTTCCAAGGCTGTCATTGAAAAGCTCTGTACTCCAACGACGGGCAGCATGGATACACAAGCGAAGCCAAACAGGTTCAGCACAATCGTGATAACTAGCACGGCCTGAATTACCCGTTCCTTCCTAATAAAGCGAAACCCAGCCATCAGGCTGGCGATCACTGGCTCTCGACCAGTACTTTCGCTCCTTGCACCCCTACGGACGCCCGCCAGCAAGAATGCGCTCATGAAGCAGACAAAGGCCCCAAACGCAAAGGGGCCTTGAATCCCTGCAAACTGCAAAAGTGCCCCGCCCAGAAAAGCGCCGGATGCCCGTGTGATGCTATTAGTGGCGCTTTCGAGGCCCATTGCGCGAGGAAGTCTTGCTGGGCCAGAAATATCGCCGATCATTGTCCGGCGCACCGGCAGCTCAAATGACCAAAAAATGCCGGAATAGGTGACGCCTATCGCGACGTGCCAAAGCTCAAGCGAGCCGCGCATAGCAAGCACGGCAAGGGACGAATACATAATGGTCATAAGCAATAATAAGCTGACCAGGACCACGCGCCGGTCCAGGCGCTCGGACCATGCGCCGCAGAACGCGCCTAGTAAAAACATCGGCAACATCCGCAGGAACAGCATGTAGGAAACCGCTTCCGCCCGGTCTGTGACCTGGAACGTATAGTAACCAACAACGATCACATCCATCCAACGCATCACGCCGACTAGGCCGCCTGCAATCCAGGTGCGCATAAAGTCGGGGTCAGCGATGAGTGGCGGAGGGCGCTTTGCTGGATCGCTGGCCGCTAGGGCGGGGACATCGGTCATAGAGTCAGGGGCAATCTGGTGATGCGCATTCTCTGGCGCTTTGTATTAAAGCGCTGCTGTGCTGAAATAATCATCAGAACAGCATAAAGTTTAATCTGTAGCCAAAGTCAAAGGAACATTCTCCCGATGCCCACAATCGTTCATGCCCGCCTGACCAACGCCATTGCGGCTATTGTCGGTGCTGGCGGCAGCGAGGCCGCTGAAGCGCGCACCGTTGCTGATAACCTAGTTGGCGCGAATCTGGCCGGGCATGACAGCCATGGCGTCGGCATGATCCCGGCTTATATTGCGAATCGTCTAACGGGCGGTCTTGTTGCGAATGCCCATGTGTCGGTGGAAGTCGATAACGGCGCGGTCGTCGTGTTGGACGGGAATTCAGGCTACGGGCAGGTCGTTGGCCAAGAAGCAATGGATATAGGCATTGAGTGCGCACGGGATTTTGGCGCGGCTGTCATTGGCCTTCGCAACGCCCATCACATCGGGCGGATCGGCCAATGGGGCGAGCAATGCGCTGCGGCTGGTCTGGTCTCCATGCATCATGTGAATGTCATGGGGCATAAGGCGATTGTGGCACCGTTCCGGGGAACCGACGCGCGCTATGTCACCAACCCCTACTGCGCGACTTTGCCAGCGACTGACAACAATCCGCCAACCGTGCTGGATTTCGCAACGTCGATGGTTGCTATGGGCAAGATCAGGGTGGCCCGTAATAAGGGTGAGCTCGCACCAGAAGGGGCGCTGATGGATTCTAAAGGCCAACCAAGCCGTGATCCAAAAATTATGTATGAGGAGCCGATTGCGGGCGCTCTACAGCCTTTCGGCGCGCATAAGGGCTATGGTCTTGCACTCATGAATGAAATTCTAGCCTCGGCCATGACCGGCGGCCTCGGCTGCCGTCCGGAAACAAAATATGATCCGCCAAAGATCATCAACAACATGCTATCTATCATCATTGACCCAATGAAGTTGGTAAGCCGCCAATTTTTCAATAGTGAAGTCGACGCCACCATCGCCCACGTCAAATCCTCCCCAGCGGCAGATCCGGCCAAGCCCGTCTTGGTGCCGGGAGACCCTGAACGGACTTCCCGCAGCACCCGAACCAGCCAGGGCGTCCCCGTTGATGACGAGACCTGGCGTGAGATTACGGCTGCCGGCGTCAGTGTTGGGCTGACAGACGCTGAACTCAACAAGATCGCAGGGTTGGCGGCTTAGGGGAGGAACGGGACATGCCAACAATCGCATCTGATAAACTCGAAGATGTTTGCCGCCAGATTGCCCTCGCCAGAGGCAGCGATGCAGCGGAGGCCGAATTGGTGGCCACAAACTTGGTTGCCGCTAATCTGACAGGCCATGACAGTCATGGTGTCGGCATGTTGCCGCGCTATATCAAGGCTAGTTTTACGGGCGAGTTGGCGATCAATTCCCACGCGGAAGTCGTCACCGACCAAGGCGTAATCCTGCAGATTGATGGCCATGCCGGATATGGCCAGGTGATCGGCCATGAGGCGATGAAGATGGGCATCGAGCGGGCGTCGATGTTCGGACTGTGCGTCATGACGATCCGCAATTCCTTCCACCTCTGCCGCATTGGGGCCTGGGGGGAGAAATGTGCTGATGCGGGTATGGTTTCCATGCATCATGTGAATGTCGTCGGGCATCCGGGCATGGTAGCGCCGTTTAGAGGGTCAGACGCACGCTATGCAACCAATCCCTATTGCGCAGTGCTACCCGCCACCGCCAATAATCCGCGGACAGTACTGGATTTCGCGACCAGTGAGGTTGCGGCAGGCAAGGTCCGCGTTGCGAAGAACAAAGGCGTTCAAATGGCACCCGGTGCATTGATAGACTCGACGGGCGAACAGACGACCGACCCGTGGGTGCTCTATAACGAGCCCAAGGGTGCTATTGGCCCATTCGGCGGGTTGGAAGCAGGCCACAAAGGCTATGGCATGGCGGTAATGAACGAGATGCTGGCTGGTGTCCTTTCTGGCGGCCAGACTTGCCGGCCAGAGACGGATCGTGACGAGGATGTGATTTTAAACGGCATGCTCTCCGTCATAATCAATCCTTCGAAGATGGTTGATATGCAGGCCTTTGAAGCTGAAATCGACGCGACCATCGCACATGTTAAGGCATCACCTGCCGCCAATCCTGATGAACCAGTGCTGGTCCCAGGTGACCCAGAACGCCTGACGCGGGCTCAACGTGGTGCTCAAGGTGTGCCAGTGGATGATGAAACTTGGCGCGAGATGCTGGAAGCCGGTGTCAGCGTTGGAATTGCTGAGGAAGACTTACGGGCAATTGCGGGCGTGAACTGAGACTACTCAGAAATCTCGCCACCTAACAGGGAGAGAGGGGAGGTTGAGGGGGCTGCTAGTTACAGTATGAGTCTGTGTGTGGCTAATGCTGGTCCTGTCCGCAACCTTGCCCTTTCACCCTATCCAGCTCCTCCTGTTGGCGGGCGAGGAGACCCTGACGAAGGCTTTCTCAATAGCGTGAATATTTCGCTTTGAGGCACTTGCGCCCATAGGCCGCCAGGGGAAATATTCTTGGCGTTGCGGAATAGAACTTATCTGGCCTGCAATTGACGGGGTGCCCGCACATCAGCGTGGTTGGATCGGCGTTTTGGCGGAGATCGAGGATATGGCCTAGATCATGTGCAATTACGTTTTGGGTCACGCTTGGAAGATGTAGCGGGTTGAACCGCCTTCCTTTAATCACGACCATCGCTAAACCATAGGTGCGGGACCCTGCGTCAAACAATACTGAATAGCCCCGAGTTTTCTAGACGCGCTTGTTTTCAGTTTCCTGCTGCCTTTCAAACTTGACGGACGACAGAATCCCGTTTCTGACGAGTTTGCGTTTCGGTTTGTAGAATATCTTGGACTAGTCGAACACATCTTGTCTGGCTTCAGCACCTGCAAACCAAAAGGCCAGAGGAAACGCTACGATCAGGGAGAGGTAAGCTTTCAACCAGTCTCCCCCTTGTGGGCCGGTCTAGTAATCGCCGCGCCTGAGCGCACGGGCCTGGCTACGTTTCCAGTCGCGGTCTTTGATATCGTTCCGCTTATCCATCTGGCGCTTACCTTTGGCGAGGCCCAGTTCAAGCTTGGCGCGGCCACGGTCGTTGAAATAGAGCCGCAATGGCACCAGCGTGGCACCTTCACGGCGAACAGAGCCGATCAGGCTATCGATCTGCTTTGCGTGCATCAAAATCTTCCGGTCCCGCCTGGGCGAGTGGCCAAAATTCTGTGCGCCTTTGTATTCTGGGATATGGGCATTGATCAGCCATATCTCGCCGTTCTTTTCACCGGCGAAGCTTTCGCCAATGCTGGCCTGGCCATTGCGCAGGGATTTGACCTCACTGCCCATCAGGATCAAGCCAACTTCAAGCGATTCCTCAATCTTGTAGTCGTGACGGGCGCGGCGGTTCTGGGCGACGAGCCCGTGAGAGATCAGGCCGCTGCCCTTTTTGGTCTTAGCGGCCATGGGTCAGGTCTTCCCTAATTCAAAATAAGAAACGCCCACGACGCATCACCATTGCGGGCGCTGTGCGTGGGAACAAAATTATATAAGATCAAGAGCGCACATAGCGTCTTTCATGCTTTTTTGCGCAGCTTCCGTTGCGGGCTGCATAGGCAACCGAACTTCAGGGGATGCTTTCCCGAGCAGGCTCGCACCATATTTAGCACCAGCAGGGCTTGGTTCCTGGAATATGGCAAGATGCAGCGGAATCAGGCTGTCATTGATCTGCGTAACCCGTTCCATAGCGCCCTGTTGCCAGGCCGTATGCATCGTGGAGCAAAGTTTTGGTGCCACATTCGCTGTGACAGAAATACAGCCAACGCCGCCTTGCGCCAAATACGGCACCGCAGTGCCGTCTTCGCCAGAAAGCATGCACCAGTCTTTGCCGATCAGGTTTTTCTCGACCAATGGGCGCGCCAGGTCCATGGTCGCGTCTTTTACGCCGACAACGTTGGAGAGTTTTGCGATCCGCGCCATGGTTGGAGGTGTTATATCTACGATGGACCGCGGTGGGATATTGTAGACAATCATAGGAATGTTAGCAGCGTTGTTCACGGTTTCAAAGTGACGGAACAGGCCTTCCTGACTGGGCTTATTGTAGTAGGGCGACACCACGAGAATGCCGTCAGCACCTGCTTCTTTGGCATGCTGGGCAAGGGACACAGCTTCCGCGGTTGAGTTTGAGCCCGCACCTGCGATCACCGGCACGCGGCCTGCGGAGGTTTCGATGCACAGCTCTACCACGCGTTTGTGTTCATCATGGCTCAAGGTGGGCGACTCGCCGGTGGTGCCGCACGGAACTAAACCGTGGGAGCCTTCGGAAATCTGCCATTCGACGAATTCCTGGAACGCTTTTGCGTCAACTTCGCCATTTTTAAAAGGGGTAATAAGAGCCGTCAACGAACCGCTAAACATAATAGAGCCTCCGGGCATTCCACAGGCGCATATCGCCTGATTTGCGGGACGATAAACCTGAAGTCCCGCGCTCGCAAGGAAGCGCTTTGCGTGTCAGGGGTGCTGCGCTTAGATTGCTGCCATGCAAGGCGGCGATCAAGCCGGACATTTTTGAGGAGGCTTGCATGGATGATAAGGTGCTCGAAGGAGCTGGCGCTTGTGTATTTGATGCGTATGGCACGTTGTTTGATTTGATCGGCCCGATCGCCCGCCACGCGGCTAAGATCGGCGATAAAAGCACTGCGTTGAGTGAATTATGGCGCCGCAAGCAGCTTGAGTATTCATGGCTGCGTTCCCTTATGGGCATATATACAGACTTCTGGACGATCACTGGCGACAGCCTGGATTATGCAATGGACGCGCTGGAGATTGATGATCTGGTCCTGCGGTCTGACCTGATGCAGCTTTATCTCTCGATTCCCACATATGATGAAGTGCCAGAGGTCCTGGAAACCCTGAAAGCCGGCGGTTTAAAGACGGGCGTACTGTCTAACGGTGCACCGATCATGCTCACCTCCGCGATCAATTATTCGCAAATCACGCCATTGTTAGATGTCGTGTTCTCTGTTGAGGAAGTTGAGGTCTTCAAGCCAGATGCGCGAGTCTATCAAATGGCTGTTGATCGCCTGAAGCTGGAGCCGCAGGACATCGCGTTTTTCTCCTCAAACGCTTGGGATGCGGCGGGGGCCGCCAGCTTTGGCTTCCGGGTGGTTTGGGTGAACCGCCTTGGCGCGCCGCGGGAACGCTTACCCGGGAAGCCCGTTGCTGAAGTCCGCTCGCTCGCGGACGTGCCAGCCTTGTTTGGGCTCTAAGGCGCATTACCCCTATCGCTTAATATATCTTTCTGCATTAAAGGAGCCCCCCCATGGCACTGACGAAGATTCCTGCCGTTGAAGCTGGCATGCCCGATTTTCCGTTTGCGCCGCCATTGGCGGAACCTGATGTCTTCAGCCTGACAAGCCACGCCCGTGCTAAGGAAGCGCTGGAACTTGGTCTGCAAATGCGGGAGCCTGGGTTTAACGTCTTCGTCGTCGGCGATGACCGCAGTGGCCGGATGACGGCGACGTTGAAGTTCCTTGAAGATGAGATGCGTCAGCGGCCGAAGCCAAATGACTGGCTCTACCTGAACAATTTCCGCCGCCCCCACCGCCCGCGTCCAATGGCCTTAACAGCTGGCATGGGCCGGCGTTTCCGGGACCGGATCGCAAAACTGATCCCCCAAATCAGGGAAGGCTTGCAGCACGCCTTCGGAGAGGAAAGTGCGCAGGCGGACTTGCGTAAGACACAGGAAGCCCTGGCGGCTGAAATCTCTAAGCGCCTGGAAGCCTTGCGCGGCGAAGCGCGAGCGCATGGCCTTGACGTTGCGCAGACGCCGCAAGGTATGCAAGTCGTCCGTGCAGGCGGCGAAGAAGCACCGGAATGGCTAAGCTTGCCGGAAGAAATTCGTCTTAAAATCGAAGCGGCGGGCCGTGAGATTGGCCAGAAGCTCGGCGCTTTTAATGAATGGGCCGCTGGCCAACAGAAGAAGGTTACAGAGCAGGCTCAAGGTATGAGCAAGACGATTGCTGAATCCGCAATTGCTCTGCTTGTTGATAGCGTCAAGCTAGAGTTCACTGAGCATACCGGCATCGCCCGCTGGCTTGATGCATTGAAAGACGACGCTGTTGAGAATCTGCAGCAATTTAGTGCCGAAGCCGCCAAGCAGCCGGGATTTCAACCGCCGGAGACCCGCTATGCGGTCAACTTGCTGGTTGACCACGCTGACGATGAACATCCCAATGTCGTGCTGGAAGCCAATCCGACATACCAAAACCTGTTTGGCCAGTTAGAATATCGCCAGGCCGGGTCGGGGGTTACAACGGACTTCTCTCTCATCCGTGCTGGATCATTGCATCGCGCCAATGGCGGTGTATTAGTGCTGCGTGCTGAAACGCTGGCCTCTCAAGCAGTAGCCTGGCAATTCTTGAAGGGCGCTATCCGGGATGGCGTGATCCAGATTGAGGAATTACACCGCTTCAACGGCATTCCCATTGCTGGCGCGCCACGGCCAAAATCAATTCCTCTGAAGCTGAAGGTCGTGATCGTCGGTGCGCCGCGCTGGTACTACACGTTCTTCTCGGCAGACCCGGAATTCCAGGCCTATTTCAAGATCAAAGCCGATATCGATTCCGATATGGAGGCGACCGCCCCCAACCTTTCAGGGCTGGGCGCCGTTGCGCAGGAGATGGCGGAGAAGCGCGGATCATGCGCGTGTTCCAAAGGTGCGCTGACGGAGCTGTTCGGGATTTCAAGTCGCTGGGCTGCTGATCGCACAAAAGTGTCCGCCCGCTTTGAGAAGCTGGATGACTTGATCGCGGAAGCCGTTATCATCGCCCGCGGCAATGGCCGGAAGGACACGATTGAGCAGGAAGATATCCACGCCGCACGTGCGGCCAAGCTCCGTCGAAATAAACGTGTTGAAGATCGCTCCCAAGAAGCGATCCAGAAGGGTGCGGTCAAAATTGATATAAAGGGCGAGGCGATTGGCCAAGTGAACGGGTTGACCGTCCGTAGCCAGGGTGATCATTCCTTTGGTGGCCCATCTCGCGTCACGGCACGTGCTTATATTGGGCGCCGTGGCGTGCTGAATATCGAACGTGACGTCGCCTTGGGTGGGCCTATCCAGCAGAAAGCGGCCATGATCCTGCAAGGCTATTTTGCTGGCCAATTCGCCCGCCGCATTCCGCCATCCTTCACGGCTTCTATGACGTTTGAGCAGAACTATGGCGGTGTGGAAGGTGACAGCGCGACCCTGGCGGAAGCTGCTGCAATCATCTCCGACTTGGCGCAGTTGCCCGTACGCCAGGATATCGCGATCACGGGATCAATGAACCAGCTCGGCGTGGCGCAGTCCGTCGGCGGCGTGCATCACAAGGTTGAAGGATTCTTCCGCAGCTGTCTTGAAGCCGGTGGATTAACAGGAACTCAAGGCTGCATCGTACCAGCGAGCAATGCCGAAAGCTTGGTGCTGGATAAGGAAGTGACCAGGGCTATCGCAGCCGGAACCTTCTCTATCTGGACAGCAGAAACACTGTCTGATGCTCTCGAGCAGCTGCTCTCAACGCCAACGGGTGAGGCTGATGACAATGGCGATTATCCGCCAGAAAGCATCTTCGGCCGGGTGCAGGCCATGCTTCGTATGTTTAATGATGAGCTTAATCGATCTGAACGTTTTATAGGATAGAACCAGCCTCAGATGCGTAGTTGTTTGGCGGTAATGCTGTGAAGCACCTGTTGCTAACGTTTGCGACCTAGGTAGCTTAAGCGCGTGGTTGGAAAAGGGCAGTTTTTCTGATGTCCGTCTCTGAATCGTCAAATGTGGATGCAGAAATAGACGCTACAGCGTTTGATGCGTTTGATTGTGTTAAATCGCCTGTATTTTTACTAAAGGTTGATAATAACCAAAGGCTAATCGATTCCGCATTCAGTGCTTTTGCCTTTGATGTTGTCGGTTTTGCTGTCGAGGATGAGCTGGCAAGACCGCTGAGCAAATTTATGGTGGACGTTTTGGATTGCTCGCATATGCCCAGCATGTCCAAAAAATCTTCGGCGGGCGCCCGGTCAGCCATGAGCTTACGCGGCCGCTGCGTGGTCAAGAACGCACGGCACGGTCGCACCTGGAACTCGTATTTGATAATAACGGCGATGTTGTCTATTTCGTAGGGAGTTCAGCAGATATCTCAAGCGAGCAAACGCTCCGGGAAACCCGGATCGATGCGGAAACGCAAATGCGCGAGATTGACAATTTTGTGAACTTCACCGCCCATTATCTGCGAGCCTCCGATGCGTCAGATAATGATTTTGTTTGATATGCCGCGTGATGGGTTTGAAGATTACAACGATGGAAAAGATGACATCATCAAGATACTTGATGATGTTTCAGCCAATGCGAAGACACTGACTATAGATTTGCTTGCTCAAGCGCAGGCGACTGATTTAGAGCCGAAGCTCCGTAACTTTGGCCTACAAAACCTTTGTTCAACGGTTATGGTAATGCTTGATCCAACTGGCGTGCATGACATGCACGCAGAGAATTTTCGCCTCACTGCAGATGAAACGGCATTGCAAATTGTCTTGAGGAATTTGGTCGACAATGCCTTCAGGCACTCTGGCGATAGATTAAAAAAATTGGCGATCTTAGCAATAACCATTGGCAGCGATGTTATTCAATTTTCAGTACGGCATTATGGCACTGGTTTTCAGTGGGATGCGGGCGCATTGCTGGAAGAAGGTAAACTGCATAAGGGCGCAGGCTTTGGGTTGCTGGGCTTGCGGCGTTTAATAAACGCCCGGGGCAGCAAGATTACCGCTCCATAGCCAGAGGCATGCCCTTGTGAAGATTTCCCTGATAGGCAAACTCGAAGCTGTGGATTCGATTTTACCCTGCAACAGGATGTCTCGCGGCATGACCAAACTGACTCAATCCAGTCTGACTGGCGGTGGATATATTACGCCTGAATTCCTGACACTTCAGGAGTTCCCAGAACGCGCCCGCGCTAACTTGCCAGATACGACCTGGGATTATTTGGCGGGCGCGGCTGAAACCGAGACGACATATCTTCGTAATCGTTTGGCGTTGGATTGCTTGGCCTTCCGACCTAGGGTTTTGCAGGATGTGACTAAATCTGACGTAACAGGGCGTTTTCTTGGCCGGGATTTGCGTATTCCTGTCCTCCTAGCGCCGATTGGCAGCTTGGAGAGTTTTGCGGAAGGCGGTGGTGTCGCTGCTGCAAAAGGGGCGGATGCGTTTGGCGTTGACCATATGCTCAGCTCCGTCTGCCAGCCCGATATGGAAACCGTTGCCGCCAGCGTTGATCAGCCAACGCTGTTCCAGCTTTACGTGCGCGGCGATGATGCCTTTGTCGATGATGCCGCCGTCCGCGCTAAGGACGCCGGATATCGCGCGTTCTGCATCACGGTCGATACCGTAGTGTATTCCAGGCGCGAGCGGGACATTGTGCGGCGGTATTTGCCAGCAGGGCGTCGACGGGGTGGTAGCGGACAGAAATTCCAATCTGGCTTTGATTGGGCCAAAGTCGCGCGCTTAAAAGAAAAGCACGACATGCCGTTAATCCTGAAAGGCATCGCGACAGCAGAAGATGCCGCTAAGGCAGTCGAATATGGCGTCGAATGCGTCTACGTCTCTAACCATGGAGGTCGTCAGCTAGACTTCGGTCGGGGTGCCATTGATGTGCTGCCAGAAGTCGTTGAGGCCGTTGGCGGCAAGGCCGAAATCGCAGTTGATGGTGGGTTCTGCCGCGGTACGGACATTGTAAAAGCAATGATCCTGGGTGCGGACGTTGTGGGTATTGGCCGAATGCAGGGCTACGCGTTGGCCGCTGGTGGCATAGATGGCTTGGTTCGTATGCTGGAACTTTTGGAACGCGAATGTGAGTCTGCGCTTGGCCTGCTAGGTGTGCAGTGCTTTGCGGAACTGAATTCCAGCTATCTGACGACGGCACCGCCAGTGTGCAGCCCAAGTGAGTTCAGCGCCTTCCCGCACATCCGGTTTGGCCGCCAGCGCCCTTAAGTGGTAGACTTTAGCTCGATGTAATATTGGAATGGATCATGCGGGTTGGTCTTGCATCTAAGGGGTGGTTCAAGGCAGTGTCCCGCCGAATGAACATCTAATTTCTGAGAGGAAAGGCTTCGCATATGCGTAAAGTCGTAATTGCATTGGCCGCAGGCCTTATTGCCAGCTCCATTGGCGCGCTCCCAGCTTCAGCACAGCAGGCGCAACAGAACGTTGAGCGCACGCAAAGCGGCGATTGGTCGGTTGAATGCGTACAGAACCCGCAGGCTGGTCGTCTATGCCGCATGGTTCAGAACGTCAAAGACCCGAAAAGTGGCAATTCGCTGATGGAAGTAGTTGTTGCGAAGCCACCCAGTCAGTCGGGCGTGATTTTGTCGCTGCGCGCGCCGCTTGGTGTATGGCTGCGTCCAGGGCTGACTTTCGGTATTGATGGCGGCAAAGCTGACCGCGTGAATTTTGAGTTCTGCCTTAAAGGCGGCTGCTTAGCGCAAATCCAACTTGCTGCTGGTAAGGTCAATGCCATGAAGCGCGGCTCGAAGGCCTTGATCGGCATGCAGAATATTCGCCGTCAGAAACTCAATCTGAATGTATCGCTACGTGGGTTCACGGCGGCCTACGGCAAGCTTTAATCTTTAGGCGCAGGGCAAACAGTGTTCACACGCTTCAACATTGATATTAAGGCCCAACGCATAATATTCTCTTTCATCGCTCTGGGGGTCGCGCTGCTGGTCGCCTTCCTCCAGGGAGACGATTTAAGACTTGCCAAAGCCATGACGGAGAGTGCTACGCGGCCTCCGGTCGAGGCGCAGCAGCAAACCGCTGAAGCACGGTCTGTAACAACTGTCCGCAGCCGGGATAATGCGGTCGCCCAGGCGGTTCGATGGCTGAAGGCGCAAGAGGGTGGCAAACATCGGGGGCACACCATAGCCCGCCATGTGGGTAATCCCTATGACGATCTGGAAGACCGGATCAAACGGGACAGCAAGAGGGTCGCATCCGGTTTCTTTGATACCGAATCGGCGGCTATCGCTATTGTGCGCAACATCAATCACAAGCCGAACAAGCCACGCGTTCAAAGATAGCTCGCGGATAATCATAGCAAGCGACGCCTGGCCCTCCGCCGGTTCTTTGACAAGCCAATCGGCCACATCATCTATCGCGGTGGTGATCGACGCCAAGGCAACACCGCTGTAGCGGTGCTTACAAAATGGTCAAGTAAAGGCAAGCAGAGCTAACGCTTGCTAACGGCCTATGTCGAGAAGTAGCGCGCCGCCTGCACTTTTAGAAGATTGCATGCTGTGGTAGCTCTTGAAGGCCTATGCCAATGAGGACTGGCATGAGGGAGATGCCCCTTGGCCAGCACCTGCGGTTCAGTTTCTGAAAGAGGCGAGCAAGGCTGAAGCGACGCACTTGGCCGAAGAAATCTCGGTGACGCAAGCTTTTGCTGTGGATGATTCAGGCTGGCAAGCGCTTCTGGCTGCTGCAGAAGTGAACTGGTCAGTTTTCGCCTATCCCTATGGCCTAACGCGCTGGGCGCAGGATCTGCGCGACCTCGCTCTGGCCACTGCTTATGGTCCTGGCCCTAGCGAGACCTGATCCGGCATCATATCCTTTTGTACTTAGCATAAGGAACTGATGCCTTGACCAATCAAGCCTACACCCCCGACCCGCCGTTACCGATCCCGCAAAGGAACGCTGACAATGCGCCCTACTGGGATGGAGCTGCGGAAGGCAGGCTTCTGCTGCAGCGCTGCCGAAAGACCGGCCAAGTCTGGTTCTATCCTCGCCAGATATCGCCTGCCACCTGGGACGCAAGTGATGTTGAATGGTTTGTGGCGTCAGGCAGGGGAGAGGTTCATAGTTTCAGCATTGTCCACCGCGCTTCCGAGCCTGGATACAGGCCGCTTACACCCTTTGTCATCGCCTTAATCGACCTGGTAGAAGGTGCGCGAATGATGACCAATATCATCGGCCCAAATGCTCTAAATGTGGCGATCGGGGACAAAGTTCGCTGTGTCTTCGAGGCGCGCGGTGAGGGCATAAACGTGCCTCAATTTTTGCTGGAGAAGCGCTAACCCATGGCAAAACACATGCTCTCAAGCGCGGCCAGCATTGCTGGCGTTGGTGAATCTGAAATTGGCAAAGTCGCCAGTCAGTCTGGAATCGGTCTTGCCGCACAAGCAGCAAAGCAGGCTATGGATGAAGCGGGCCTCCGCCCCAGTGACATTGATGGATTGCTGACAGCCTATTCGATGACGGAGCCCTATTTTATGTTCGGTACGGTCGTTGCCGAATATCTAGGCATTCAGCCAAGCTATCTTTCATCCATGGTTTTAGGTGGTGCCACGCCAGCCGCACTTGTGAACCATGCTGTTCAAGCTTTGGCGACAGGAGCAGCGACGAACATATTAGTCGTTGTTGGTGAAAACCGCGCGACGGGGCAAACGCGGGATGAAGCCGTTGCAGCACTCTCCAGTGTTGGACATCCCTATTACGAGAAGATCTATGGTCCGCTGATCCCGGCTTTCTACGGCATGATCGCAAATCGGCTAATGCATGAGACTGGTGTTACTCGTGAAATGATGGCAGCCGTCGCCGTGAACGGACGCTTTCACGCGGGCTTGCATCCGAATGCTCACATGTCCCAACCCATCACGATTGAGGACGTATTGGCATCTAAACCGATTGCAACACCGTTGAATATCTTGGACTGCTGCCTGATTTCAGACGCCGGTGGCGCGCTGATTATTACGGCTGCGGACCGCGCAAGGGATATGCCATCGCAACCTGTCGATATTCTGGGGTTTGGTGAGTTTCATACCCATGAACACATTATGGCAGCACCCAGTCTGACGGAATTCGGCGGCAAGCAATCGGGTGCTGCTGCGTATAAAATGGCAGAGCTCAGCCCGAAGGATATCGATTTTGCAGAGCTCTATGACTGCTTTACACCTGTCCCGTTGATCGAGATGTCTGAGGCCGGGTTTGGCACGCCAGAAGAAGCGGGGGAGTTGTTCTTGTTGAAAGAAACCAATTTCAACGGAAAATTTCCGGTTAACACCCATGGCGGCATGTTGAGCCATGCCCATGCAGGGGCCGCAGGCGGATTGTTTGCCATCATTGAGGCTGCGCGCCAACTACGTGGCGATGCTGGAGGCCGCCAGGTTGCGAAGCGAGAACGGGCCTTTGTGCACAATGAAGGCGGCATCATGTCGTCACATTGTTCGCTGATCCTGGGAGCAGGCTGATGAGTGGGCCGAAACACGTTATCGATCTGTCTGGCAAAGTGGCACTGATCACCGGCGGTAGCCGCGGCCTTGGCCGGGAGATTGCACTTGGTATGGCGGCAGCGGGTGCCGATATCATCATCGCTTCCCGAAAGCTGGAATCGTGTGAAGCGGTATGCGCCGAAATCGAAGCGCTTGGGCGACAGGCATTGCCAGTTGCGGTCAATATCTCCAGTTGGGATCAATGCGATGAGTTAATTGACGCCGCGTATGCGCGATTTGGACGGGTTGATATCCTGGTCAACAATGCGGGCAAGTCACCGCTTTATGACACGCTAACCAGCGTTGACGAGCGTCTGTATGACGTTGTGCTTGACCTTAACCTGAAAGCGCCATTCCGGTTGTCCGCCGTTCTCGGGGAGCGGATGAAGGTGCAGGGTGGCGGTGCAATCCTCAATATCTCTAGTCGCGCAGCGATCCGTCCGCAGGCGCATCTGGTGACTTATGCAGCCGCCAAAGCCGGGCTGAACGCCATGACGGAAGCCATGGCTGACGCGCTTGGGCCAGAGGTGCGCGTCAATTGCATCATGCCGGGACCGTTTCTAACTGATGTCTCAAAGGTGTGGGATATGGAGCAATTTCAGCAACGCGCAGATGAGCAGATTGCGCTGCAGCGCGGTGGGCAGCCGGATGAGATTGTTGCAGCAGCGCTATACCTTTGCAGCGGTCACGCCGGCTATACGACCGCTGCAATCCTCCGCATTGACGGTGGTTGTCGTTGATGAGTTGTGCGCTGTTCGGGAGGGGCTGAATTTGCAGCTGCGGTGGATTCTGGCGGGGTTGGTCCGCTTAACCGTTGCGCCATGCGCTCGAGTTGCGTCTTGTCGGCCAAGCTTAGTGGGCGGCCTTTGCGGTGGATCAGGTTGACGTCGGACAATTAGGCAAAAACGCGGGCGACGGTTTCTCTGGTCGTGGAGGCGTGGGCGGCGAATTCACGCTGCGGCGGCGTTGGGTAGATCAGCCAGGAACCCGCTAGTGATTGGGGATGGGGTTGCAGCTCGGCAATCGTGGCGCTTTGATTGCAGACAGCGGATGCCGAGCGCGGCTCCCCATCGATTGCGGATAGCTCGCCGAAATACTGGCCAGCGCCAAGCGTTGCATATGCGACGGGGTGTCCGGTCATTGAATAGTTTATGACGTCGACCGCGCCTTCAGTGATCAAGAACATGTCCTGGTTATCACTATTGCGTGTGAAGACGTCATCGCCCTTGGCATAACGTCGCCATTGGCGGCGCTTTTCAAGGTCAGCGCGCTCATCTTCGGTGAGCAATTAGAGGAGTATTATGCCGTCCAGTCTGCCCATAAACTGCTACCAGCCTCCACCTAGGCGCACACGGGGTCGCGCGCGCTGGCAATCATTAGATCAAGCCCTTACGCCTACCCGTATTCCGTGGATCATCCGCCTGCCCGCAGATCATTCCAAATGCATAGCCAAAGCCAGAACAATCACAGCTCTTTTATATCCGGTAATCCAAATTTTGGGATTCTTCTTATGCCCGTAAAGGCCTATCCCGAGGCAAAGGACCCACTTTATGCTGTTGTTCGGGTGAATCGCGCAATCGACAGGCATTGCACCGGGTTGGCCATTGACGCGCGCAGGATTCTAACGGCGGCTCATTGCCTGAGGCCCGAACGTCTAAGGAACCGGATACGCCCCAATTCGCTGCGTGTTCTGTCTGAGGTTGACCAAGGGCAGTACCGACAGCATTTGCGGTTTGTTGAGTATCGGGTTTCGGCTAGATATGTGCCAAAGCTTGGCGACCCTGATCGTGCGGCGGATTGGGTAGTGTTGATGCTTGATCAGGCTTTTTCTTGGGCATCTGCACGGTTAGCGATGAAGCCGCCGTGCCTCAACGCGTTTTTTATTAATGCTGGATTCGCCAGTTCCAGGTTGCATCGGTTGGCGCGACATTTAAACTAAAAGTTGTATGCGATAACACAGCGCACGTTTCAGCACAGCTGCGCCACAGCAAAAGGCATATCAGGGGTGCCCAACTTGGGCTGGGAAGGGCGCGCGCGGGCGACATACCGTTTGCACGTCGCATCGAGCCGCGGTGCCTGCATCGCTGTGACGTGGCATCAATCCTGAAGGATTTTCAAACCGCCAGATTACCCTATTAGCGAGATGCTACTGACATTTGACTGCATCCTTTGCCATAATAGGTCAACCAACTGCGCTTAAAGGATACGCCGATCATGAATGTCGCTTCGCTATTGGTTCGCGCTTCCAGGTCCCGTCCGGATAACCCAGCCCTGTATCACGGCAAAACACTGGTTGCGGACTACCGCGAATTTCACAGGCGTGCTTCTGCTGTCGCTGGTTGGCTGCGTCGGGATGCGGGCCTGAGCACCGGCGAATGTGTCGGCTTCGCGATGACCAACTGCACCGAATTCTTGGAAATTCTCTATGGCAGCTGGATGGCTGGCCTTATTGCGGTCCCGATCAACGCCAAGCTTCACCCGAAAGAATTCGCTTTTATTCTGGAGAACTCAGGCTCACGGCTGTGCTTCGTTACAGAAGACCTGCAGGACGCTTTGGAAAGCGTGTTCGAGGATCTGCCGGACTGTGAGCGATTGCTGACGGCAGGTTCTGATGCGTACAAGCAAATTGTTACGGGTCCCACCGTACCTATAACCCATCGCCAACCGGATGATCCGGCATGGCTGTTTTACACCTCTGGCACCACAGGTCGCCCAAAAGGAGCGACCCTGACACATCGGAATCTCATGGCTTGTACGATGGCTTATTTCACAGATGTGGATGCCGCCCAGGAAAGTGATCATTGCCTGCATGCCGCCCCGATGTCCCATGGTGGTGGGTGCTACAACATTCCATTCGTTGCCGCATGTGCAGCGCAAGTCGTGCCAGTGAGCGGTAAATTTGACCCGCCAGAGATTTTTGAGCTCCTGCCGCATTTCACTGGAATGTCCTTCTTCGCAGCGCCAACCATGGTTAAGCGCATGGTTGAGCACCCAAGCCAGACGGCTGCCGATACGAGCAATCTGAAGACCATCATTTATGGCGGTGGGCCAATGTATGTGGAGGATTGCAAGGCGGCAAAAGCGGCGTTCGGCGACGTACTGGCGCAGATCTATGGCCAAGGCGAAAGCCCGATGACGATCACATGCCTGCCACGGCAGGATGTCGCCGATACCAGTAATCCTCGCTACGAGGCCATGATTGCCTCAACCGGTCGGGCCTTCACGAATGTTGATGTCATTACGGCTGATACAGATGACAATCCGCTCCCGCCCGGTGAGATCGGCGAAGTGCTTGTCCGCGGGGATACAGTGATGGCGGGTTACTGGTGCAATCCTGAAGCCACTGCGGATGTTCTCCGCAATGGTTGGCTGCATACGGGCGATGTCGGTGCTATGGATGAATTCGGCTACCTAACGCTAAAGGACCGCTCCAAAGATATGATTATCTCTGGCGGCACGAACATCTATCCGCGTGAGGTAGAGGAGGCGCTGCTAACCCATCCAGGCGTCGCAGAGGTTTCGGTCATCGGTGAGCCAGATGAAGAGTGGGGCGAGAACGTCATCGCCTATGTCGTTTCCAGGGATGGCCATGGGGTCGATGATGTCGCGCTCGATGCTCACTGTCGCGATCTCATCGCCCGCTTCAAACGCCCAAAAGGATACCGTTTCGTGGATGGTCTGCCCAAAAACAACTACGGCAAAGTCCTCAAAACAGACCTCCGTGAGATGCTGGCGGCAGCGAAAACAGGCTAGACGGTGATTTTCTAGTGCAATTTATGTTTACGGCTCATTCTCCGCATCTCAAGCGACGCAGGGTGCTCTAGTCTCTAGGATGCCGAAGCTGCGCAGATTTCACTAATCTGTTGCCTATATCCATGCCCTCACGCAGGCTTTCAGCGATTTGGGCAGTCCCATAGCTGCTGTTTTCCAGCAAATTCTATGCTTACCGCGGGGGTTGCTACGTCCAATTAAGCCATAACCTGGTTTGATTTGTTTGCCTTGGAGCGTTCGGTTTGTGATTGTTTCGAAGTCTTTATAGAAGTCCGCTAGATAGCATTCTGCCTGCACTTCACCCTTATTGGCTAACTCTGTATCGATATATCTCGATTAGCCGCTGCTGGTACAAAGGTGAAAGTGAATAGGTTGGCGGCATTACTTGGGCATTGTTGCCTGCCCAATGATATTTGCCACGGTTATCTCGTTATAATCTGAGTTTGGTAGCGCAAGTGTCTTTTGTAGCACAGCGCGTTTCGCCTCAAATATTGTGTAATCTGCCCGCTCTTTGTCTCGGCGGATGAGGTCGCGAACATACTCGCTGGCGTTATCATAATCGCCGGTCTCGCTAATCCTAGCCACCACATGATCTTTTAGAGCGCCTCCAACGCGAAGCTTCAAGTTCATGGGTTTGTTCATAACCGAGCTCCAGATCGCAGCGGACAGAATTGCAAAGATATTTTAAGAAATTCTGTACGCTGCAATTAATCAAGGCTGGTTCTTATTTCGCAGCTGTAACCATGATTTCGACAAGAATCTCTGGGCGGGCGAGGCCGGCTTGGATGCAGGCGCGGACAGGTGGATTCTTGGGGTCGACCCAATCGTTCCAGACTGCGTTCATAGCTTTGAAGTTGGCCATGTCGGTAATCCAGAGCTGGGCGGTCAGCAGCTTCGACTTGTCTGTGCCGGCTTTGGCCAGATAGCTGTCGATCGTGTCCACAATGCTCTGGGTCTGGCCGGTGATGTCAGCCGTGAAGTCTTTGGCGACAAGGCCGCACACGTAAACCATGTCGCCGTTCACGACACAACGGCTCATGCGGGGGCCAGGGCCTTCGGTGACGTCGATGCGTTGGATAGCCATAATTGTTTTCTCCTAATTGAATTGAGACCCGAAGCAGGCCACGAATGGAGCGGCAAGTGCAAGTAGGCATGCAGATCGAACGTGAAGTGATGATCCCAATAAGGAATGGCTCACTGATGGCGATCGACATCTACCGCCCAGATAACGCAGGCACAGCGCTATTGCTGCTAGAGCGCACGCCATACGGGAAGTATCTGTCCAGCCGGAATGAGATCACGGCGGCTGATCCACTAAAGGTTTTGTCGCGGGCAGATGTGGCCGCGCGGTTCGTCGCCCGCGGATTCGCGGTGGCTTATCAAGACACGCGCGGTCGATAAAAGTCTCAAGGTGTTTTTGCAAAATATCTAGCAGATGGAGCAGACGGCTTTGACGCTGTTCAGGCGCTCTCAGCGATGCCTGGAATCGATGGCCGTGTTGGCATGTTTGGGCTCTCATATTCCGCCCATACGCAAGTCGCGGTAGCCAGTACGGGAGCGCCTGCAATGCAGGCGCTTGTTGCTGATTCCGTTGGATTTCAAACCGGCGTTAGTCAAGGCGGAGCGTTTAAACTGAAGTAGGCGACTTGGGCGCTGAAGCAAGCACTCCTGAGCCCAGAGGCTGCCGTCGATCCCCTACTGAAAGCGGCTTTGGAGGCGGAGGATTCCCGGCCTTGGTTCAGCCGCATGCCATGGCGACCAGGCGTATCGCCTTTGCGAGAGCATCCGGCCTACGAAAAATACCTGCTGGATCAATGACAGGATGGCGCGCTGGATGATGCTTGGAAGCAACCCGGCCTGTATGCCGCTGGATACTATGATCAATTCGCACGCATGGCGCAGATCCATATGTCAAGCTGTTATGACCCTTACCCGCTAACCGCGACCGACAATTACCTTGGCTTGAAGGCAGAGGGTGCCAAGGACCTTGGCCTGGTCCTTGGCCCGTGGACCCGTGGCGAACGGTCGCTGACCTACGCAGGCGATGTCGATTTTGGCGAGGCGGCGACCTTGGATAGTCAACTGGCACCCGATTTCATTTATTTTCGGGCGGACTTCTTCGATCGCGTTTCCCATGGGAGTGCAGGGCAGTCGGATAGCGCGCCCGTGAAGGTTTTCATCATGGGGTGTAGATCTAACCAGCGAAACAACGCAGGACGCTTGGATCATGGCGGTTCATGGCAAGGATTCGCTGATTGGCCGTCGCCTGAAGTCGAAGTGCGTTCGTTCTATCTGGTAAGCGATGGGCAGCTTGCATCAAACGTAACACCAAGCGCCTCCCGGATCGACTACCGCTTTGATCCGCTTAAGCCGGGCTCGACCATTGGCGGTGCAGTGTCATCCGGTGAGTCAGTGATGCGGGGCGAGACGTTTGATCAACACTAAAGTGCGGAGATTTTTGGCTGTGCGGTGCCGCATTTGCCGCTCTCCAGCCGCCCAGACGTTCTGACGTTCGAAACGCCTGTGTTAGAGCAAGACATCACAGTCTGCGGCCCGGTTCTCCTCCGCCTATGGGTGTCTTACGGCGCGCTAGATACAGATTTCAATATGAAGCTGACCGGCGTGCACCCGCCCAGCGCTGACTATGCCCAGGGACATGCCATGATCGTCACTGACGGTATTCTGCGTATGCGCTGCTGGGATTCTATGTCGGTACCAAAATTGATGACGCCCGGTGAACGTTATGCCGTTAAGAGTAGAGGCTTTCCCGACGGCCAATCGCTTCCTGAAAGGCCACTGGATCCGGTTGGATGTTTCGTCCTCCAATTTCCCGAAATTCGACGTCAATCCGAATACGGGGGAGGCGGAGGGCCAATCATGGCAAGCGCGGGTCGCGATCAATACCGTTCTGCATGTTGGGGACATCCCGTCGGCGTTGTTATTACCGGACCTGCCACGCACTGGCACCTGATTCGCACAGCGAGGTCGCCCACGATTCGCTTTTCACTGTTCTGTCGTTTAATGCGATAAGCGCTGCGGGGGCGGTTTGAATTTTTGTGTCTTGGAGTTTGAGCATGGTTCGCTTCCTGGGTTTGGCGGTTGCTGCCTTGATAATGATGACAACACCTGCAAGCGCGCAGAAGTTCCGCCATGGTGATGCTTCAATGCTTTCGAAAGTCGAGCAGGCGTTGCAGCAGATCAATGTCATGCAGGCAGACTTCACGTTTCAAAATGGGGCGCAATTTAATACGGGCCGAATCTATGCAGACCGGCTTGGCGGCAAGTTGCGCATGGAATTCGATTCGCCGCTGAATCACCTAATTATCGCGAATGGTGCGCGCGTTGACTTCATCGGCGGCAACGGCACAGTGGTGAATACAGCGACGCAGTCGACACCGCTTGGGCTGATTTTTGGCCGCATTGCTAGACTCAACGGTGACGTGAAGGTGCTTGAGATCTCGGCAAAGGGTCAGAACGCTTATATCGCCGTAGGGCAGCGCAGCAAGCCGAAGCAGGGCAAAGTCATCCTGCACTTTTTGCAGAAGAGTCCAACCTGGACGTTGCACGGTTGGGGCTTCATTGATCCTGAAGGCCGTTACACCAAAATCATTTTCAAGAACGTCCGTTATGGTGGCGAACTATCCTGGACGCTGTTTGATACGCCTGAAACGAACTAACTGTTTCAGCGCTTGCCGCGGCCTTTGCTGTAATCTAGCTCTGCCCAGGCGGGCCTGCCGCCGGGCCATGGATCACCCCAAAGCTGTTGGCCACCATCAATGGTTAGTGTTTCGCCGGTAATGAATCTGGCTGCCGGCGATGCCAGATAAACGGCACCTTCCGCGATGTCCCATTCATCGCCAGCGCGCAACATTGGGTTCGATTGTTTGAAGCTTTCTGCACCCTCCGCTGGGTAACGGCCAAAGGCGCTGGATTCGCAGCAGCCCGGTGCCAAGCAATTCACACGAATATTATATTGCGCCCATTCAACCGCAACTGTGCGGCTGGCATAGATCACGCCAGCACGGGCAGCCGTCGTGTGCGCCATTTGCGGCAGGCCACGCCAGATATCAGCGACGATATTTATCATATTACCCGGGGCGCTGGCGTCCCGCCAAAGCTTTGCGGCAGCCTGCATCATGTTCCAGGAGCCATTCAGGTTCGTGTCGATAACGGCGCGCCAGCCATTTGGCGATAAATCCATGGCATCTTGCGGGAACTGTCCGCCCGCATTGTTAATCAGAATGTCGATCTTGCCCTCATCGGCGAAAACTTGGTCGAAGAACGCATCAACAACTTCTGGTTCTCTGATGGACATGGAATGGACTGAACAAGAGATGCCGCGGGCGTCGAATAAGGTTTTGACCGCGTCCAGCTTCGCTGGATCACGGCCGCAGATAACGATCCGCGCGCCCAGGCGTCCAAACAGCGTCGCCATGGCTTTGCCCAGTCCGCTGCCGCCGCCGCTAACGACAACGACCTCCCCTTTGAAAAGATCATCACGGTAAATGGTGGGGCGTTCGAATAGATCATCGTCAGATGCACCAAAATTTGGTGGCATGGGGCCGGCTCCAACTTGCAGCGAATGATCCGCCATCGTATGCCGTGGCGATGACATGGTCCATTGTTGCCAAGGACGCCGCTAGCGGCGCATTCGGAGTCGCCGTCGCATCGAAGGTGCTGGCGGTTGGTGCTATTTGTCCGTGGCTTGAAGCTGGCACCGGGGCGCTCTCAACGCAGTCCTATACGAACCCGCTGTACGGCCCAGACGTGTTGACGAATCTTGCAGCTGGGGATGGAATCGAAGCAGCGATCAGCGCCGTGATATCCAATGACGAGGGCCGCGCCTTCCGCCAGGTGCATGGCGTCGATGCACAGGGTAATGCATTCGCCTACACGGGCGCGTCCTGTGTGGATTGGAATGGGCATGCGCTGGGAGAAGGCATATCCGTTGCGGGGAACATGCTGGCGGGGCCACGCGTCGTTGCTGAAACAATGTCTGCATGGACCGACGGCTGGGCAAAACCCTTTGCGCATCGTTTGATGAATGCTTTGGCCGCCGGGGAAGCAGCGGGTGGTGACAAGCGCGGCAAGCAATCGGCGGCGATTAGGATTGTGAAAACTGAGCCTTGGCCGTGGATTGACCTACGGGTTGATGATGCGGCAGAGCCTGTCCGGGACCTTTCCCGTATGCTGGATACTTTCCTGGCGGAGCGGTCACCATATTACATAACTTTGGCGACACGGAGTGATCCGGCAGGCGTGTATGACCCTGCTGAGCGTGAGGCCTATCAGGCCGGATACAGAAAAGCATTGGGCGAGGAGCAATAATTTATGCGGGTTGGCATTGTCGGGCTTGGAGCTATGGGTATGGGGGCCGCGCAATCTTGTGTGCGAGCCGGGCTGGAAACGGTTGGTTGTGACCTATCTGCGGATGCCAGGGCCACGTTTGAGGCTGCTGGCGGAACGGCTGTCAGCGCTGTCACAGAAATGGGCCACCTGGATGCCGTGATAATCCTGGTCGTCAACGAGGCGCAAACCGAAGCCGTTTTGTTCGGTGAAAACGGCCTGGCAGAGAAGCTGCCTAAGGGGGCAGTGGTGTTGGCTGGTGCTACAACAGCGCCTGAATATCCGCCCAACGTTGCTACCCGCTTGGAATCGCTTGGGCTGCAGTTCATCGATGCGCCAGTATCGGGTGGTGCAGCTAAGGCCATGGCAGGGTCCATGACGATCATGGCGGCAGGCTCTGGGGCGGCATTCCAAAAGGGCGGCGCGCTGCTGGATGCGATTGCGGAGAAAGTTTATAAGATCGGCGATACGCCGGGCCAGGGTGCTACAGTTAAGATGATCAATCAGCTCCTGGCTGGCGTTCATATCGCAGCGATGGCGGAAGCCTTTGCACTGGCGTCCCGTGCTGGGGCGGACTTGAAAACCGTATACGAAGCCATTTCAAATTCTGCTGGTGGCTCCTGGATGTTCCAGAACCGGGGGCAAAGCATTGTTGATGGCGATTATACACCGAAAAGTGCGGTTGATATCTTCGTCAAAGACCTTGGCATTGTTTTGGATGCGGGCCGGTCCATGACATTCCCGCTGCCGCTCTCCGCGGCCGCCCATCAGCAGTTCCTGGCCGCAAGCGCGGGCGGGCTTGGCCGCGAGAATGACAGTGCGGTTGTGAAAGTATTCCAGAAATTGACCGGCATTGATCTGCCGACGACGGAGAAATCAGAATGAACCCGGTTCTTGGCTGCATTGCAGATGATTTTACTGGCGCTACAGACCTTGCGGGCATGCTTGTCCGCCACGGTATGCGGGCCGTGCAGACCATCGGCGTGCCTAAAATTCCCGCGAGCGAGATCGATGCTGACGCTGTGATTGTAGCACTGAAGTCCCGGACAATTCCCGTGGATGAAGCCATCGCCCAGTCACTTGCAGCTTTGGAATGGCTGCAAGCAGGTGGGTGTCAGCGGTTCTATTTCAAATATTGCTCGACTTTCGATTCGACAGACACTGGCAATATCGGCCCTGTTGCAGAAGCGCTGCTCGATGCGCTCGGTGCCGATCAAGCGATTGCCTGCCCGGCTTTCCCCGAAAACGGCCGCACCGTCTTCAAGGGCTACCTCTATGCGGGCGACGTATTACTGAACGAGAGCGGCATGAAAGACCACCCATTAACGCCAATGACGGACCCGAACTTGGTGCGTATCCTCGCCCGCCAATCGAGTACGGCGGTTGGCCTGCTGGATTACAGGATTATCCGCAAAGGTGCCGATGCAGCACGCGCGCAATTGGCAGCGTTGGCAGGTGATGGTCGTCAGCTCGTTATTGCTGATGCGACGGATGAAGATGACCTGCGTACCTTGGCTTCCGCGACATCCCATCAAATTCTCAGCACAGGCGGGTCAGGTCTCGCAGTCGGCATGCCAGCGGCGTTCGAGGCTGCGGGGTTATTTGAGATGCAGGATGCGGCGGAAGATTTGCCTGAAATTGGTGGTAAAGGGGCTATAATCTCCGGGAGTTGCTCGCGCGCGACGAACGAACAAGTGGCCCGCTTTGCGTGGAACCATCCTGTGTTCCAGGTTAATCCGCTGGAATTGGCTGAAGGTAAGGATCTGGCTGCAGAGGCCTTGGAATGGGCTAAGGACCGAATTAAGGATGGCCCGGTGCTGATCTACGCCACAGATAGCCCAGACACGGTCAAAGCAGCCCAGGACGCCTTGGGCCGCGAGGAAGCTGGTGCACTTGTGGAAGACGCGCTGGCGACCATTGCTGCAGGCTTGAGAGATATGGGCGTCTCGCGCATGGTTGTTGCGGGCGGAGAGACATCGGGTGCAGTTGTGCAGAAGCTCAATATTGGCGCGCTCAGAATTGGGCCAGAGATTGATCCAGGCGTGCCATGGTGCGTTAGCATTGGCGGACAGAAAATGGCAGTGGCGTTGAAGTCCGGAAACTTTGGTGGTCCAGACTTCTTTGAGAACGCTCTTGCCTCGGCACCTTAAAACGAGACGTTCACGAATCTGTGTTCGATCAAGTGGTATATTTTGCGACGGATCGGTGACGGACTGGCGTTTGTGGCCTAAGGGAGAACGCAAACGGAAGAGAAACCTTGCTGAAACGAACCTTTACCGCTGCAGTCGCTACGCTCGTCCTGGGCGCATCTAGCGTCTTTGGGACTGGCAGTGTGAAAGCTGACGGCATTGACATTATTGGGCCGATTATTATCGGTGCTGTTATTGGCGGGTTCATCATCGCCGCCACCCACGATGACGGTCATTACGCCGACCACGCACCGAAAAGCCGCCATCATGGTCATCATGGCCACTGCAATCGCGGTCACCGTGGTAATCGAAATCATGCATATCGTGGCCATTCCGTTTGGCGGGATCACATAAACCCGCGGTCTAATCACCGCAGCGGCTATTCAAATAATGACCGCCGTCGTGCGCGAGCCCAGGACCAATTAGACCGTCGCCGCGCCCGGGCGTAGAATGATTTAGATCGCCGCCATGCTCGCGCGCAGACGGATCGCCGGTACAATCGGGTTGACAACCGTCGGAACACAACCGCTGAGCGCCCACGCCGCCAGCGTGGCGAAGGCTACGTTTCCTGGAGGAATTAGGCTTATAGCTTAAATTGCCAAAGCTGGGCGGTAGCGAATGTTCGCTTCCGCCTCGTTGTCTATACTCTGTAGAATATCGGCGGCAGACCATGGACATATTATCCTCTTCACGCGCTGCATCAAATGCGTCTTTTGCCGTCTGTGTCTTGGCATTAATGGTTGGCGGTTTATCCCGGAAGGCCATGAAGAAGGGCGTATCCATGGTGCGAATCTTATGCCATCGGACCAATCAATCCCTCGCAATAGATCAAATTCGGATCCCTTGGCCGTATCATGGCCGGACCCGGTCGCGAGCCGCTGTTGTCTTTAGCGCTTGCGAGCGACTCCTCAGCAGCGACAAAAGCTGAGCAAACCAAGACGCCCGCAGCCCCAAACGCTAATGCGGCCGTCAATCCCCGTACGTCCGCAACTCTGCCACTAGCCAGCACTGGTATGGGGCCAACTGCGTCGATCACGGCTGGTACAAGCGGCAGAGTAGCTCTGGCCGCACCATGTCCGCCTGCTTCCGTACCTTGCGCGACGACCATATCCGCTCCTGCGTCTGCTGCGGCGCGCGCTTGGCCAACAGTCTGGACTTGGGCGATCAACACAGCACCAGACGACTTTGCTTGGGCGACGAAGGGCGCGATATACGAATAAGACAAGAAGATCGCCTTGGGACTGTGTGCCACGGCTATGTCCGGAGCAGCTGGGTTTTTAGCCAGTACCAAGGTGACAAAGCCTATACGGACTTCTGCATTGCCTGCTTCGCCAAAATGTATGCTCGATCACAGCCGGGTCCGGATAGTTGCCGCCGACCAAGCCAAGGCCGCTGCCACCCATAACCGCTACCGCCAATTTGCCGCCAGCGACGCCTACTATAGGCGCTGAAATTATTGGAATGGCGATTCCAAGCAAACGGGTGAGGGCGGTATCAAGCGGCATGGCATTGGCCTTTCAGATCAGCGTTTGTTGGGCCATGCTTGTTCCTGCATATCTAAAAACGCAAGAGGAAACAGTTATGAACGCTCCTGCCAACCCACGCTGGAAACATCGACCTGAAGGCTCAACTTGGGCGATTGGGGGCCGGATGACCAGCTTGGCTGGATGAACCTTTTGACGCCGGAACGTGCTGTCCGGGCCTCTAAAGAAATCCAAACGGGTGAGCGTTTCTGCCTTTCCCTTCCGCTGGATTATCTAGGCGGCAATGTCCTAAATCCACGCCGCCTGCCGCCAAAGCTTGAGCCGACTATGGATGCCACAAGCGGAACGCCCCGCTATAATTACCCGCTCCGTATGGATAACCCGGCGCATATTGATGTTGGCTGCGATGATCGCGTGACAATGACGCTGCAATATTCCTCCCAATGGGATGCGTTCTGCCATATGGGCAAGCTGTTTGATGCGGACGGGGATGGCGTTCCGGAAATCCCCTATTACAACGGCTTTGAAGGCGGCAAAGATATTATAGGCACCGTTGATTACGCCAAAGACGGAAGTCAGGAGCTGCGCGAAGAAGGCATTGGTGCTCGCAAACTTGGCATTGAGACTATGGCGGAACACGGCGTCGATCTGCTGAACTGGATAACGGATTCAGGTGTCGTCGCCATGATCGCGGATAACTATGCCGTAGAGCAGTCGCCTGCTCGCCCAGCCCCGGGAAAAACCTATGCAAATAGCCCCTTGCACCAGCACTGCCTATTCAAGCTCGGTGTGCCGCTTGGGGAGATGTGGTACCTGACCGAGCTGGCGCATTGGCTTGAAGCGAACAACCGCACGCGCTTCTTCGCAACCTGCCAACCGCTCCGTCTACCGGGTGCTGTTGGCAGCCCAGCCAATGCAGTGGCGATGGCCTAATGCCTTGGCAGCGGGCCTTCTTCTTCGACAACTTGTCCCTGGAAGGTCCGCTTCAAGAAGCCCTGCAGCGTCAATCCCTGCAGCACGATTGAGAACACGCCTGCAACATAGGTTGTCGCGGTCAGAAGCGGTTTGGCATCTGACTTCGGTAGCGAAAGTGTCAGTGCCACAGAAATTCTGCCTTTCAAACCGCCCCAGATCAATGGTTATCCCATCGGCAGTCGCCGTCGTTACGTTTAAGCCGATTAGCATGGCCTCCATGCCGATCAGCAGGAACAGGACCGAGTTCAGCATCTCGTCCGTCAGCTCCCAAAACCGGAGCAGATTATCCGTGTATGGTCGCTCAAGGCCTTATGGCCCCCGTGATTGCCGATCAGATCAGAGCTAAATAAATGGTGTTGCCTGCCACGAAGGTTGATAGGACATCGACATCAGTGACCAGAAGGGCAAAAGGCCACTTTTGCTTGGTAAGACGATCCATATCTACATGGAGAGCGCCTGCAAACAGCAGGAAGCTCAACATGCCGTCTAATGATGTATCCGCGAACTCAAATTCGTTCACTAAACACAACGGCCTGCGCGGCAAGCTTCAGATGCGGGACTGCCACATCAACGGGCAGAAAAACGATTGATCCCGCTAAAGTCGCCAGCGCCACGCCAATGGTGTGCGGTAGGCGGAAAAAGCAGTGGTTGACGCAGGCCGCTGTTGCAGAGGCAAAGCAGCAGAGCGATGGCTTCGAACGCGCCCATGCCGGCTGCCTCTTTAATGAGGCTGGATTACTCGGCTTCGACGCCTTTTTCAGCCATCAGGTTCTCAAGTTCTCCTGACTCGTACATCTCACGGATGATGTCACAACCGCCAACGAATTCGCCTTTGACATAAAGCTGCGGGATGGTCGGCCAGTTCGAGAACTGCTTGATGCCTTCACGGATGTCGCCGTCTTCCAGCACGTTCACGCCTTTGAAAGGAACGCCTATGTGCGTCAGCACCTGAACAACGGCGGAGGAGAAACCGCACTGCGGAAACACAGGCGTGCCTTTCATGAAAAGCACGACGGGCGTTTCGTCAATTTCGCTTTGAATGCGGGTATTTGTATCGGACATTGAATGTGTCTCCTAAAGTAGATTAGACTTTGTCTGGAACAGAAGTTTGAAGGGCAAGGGCGTGCAATTCACCGCCCATCCGGCCTTTCAGCGCTGCATAAACAAGTTGATGCTGGGCCACGCGGGATTTGCCCTCGAACGCTGCAGAGGTGACGTGGGCGGCATAGTGATCGCCGTCGCCTGCAAGATCACGGATTTCTACCGTCGCATCTGGCATCGCTTCTTTGATCAGTGCTTCGATTTCGTGCGCGTCCATCGCCATGGAATTTAGCTCCTTAGCGGCGCGATTAAGCGCCTGCCATGTAGTCGGGCAGCCAGCCTTCATGGGCACTGGCCAAGTCTAACAATGATATGGCCGTTTGGCTGATAACAGTCAACGTATCCTTGCCCGTATCGCCGATCACAGATGCCGAAACACCCGCTGCTTCTGCGGTTTTCAGGACGGCGTCCGCATCTTCAACAGCGAGCAGATACCGTGCCTGATCTTCGCCAAACAGCCATGTATGGGCGTTAGCGGCAGATGGAACGGTGATTTCAGCGCCGACGCCACCCGCCAGCGCCATCTTCGCTAGCGCTACAATGATGCCGCCGCCAGAAACATCGTGGCATATATTGCAAAGGTGTATCGCAAGGATGTCTGCAACAAATTCGCCATTTTTGCGCTCAATCAAAAGATCAACTGGAGGCGGCGCACCTTCGCTACGGCCTTCGATCTCCGCCAAATACCGCGATGCGCCCAGCCAGCCTTCGGTTTCACCGATCAACACCAGCTTCAATCCGGACTTAAGTGCGATGGAAGGAGCTTCTGCAACATCTGCTACCAGGCCAATCGCGCCAATGGTAGGCGTTGGCAATATCCCTACACCGTTGGTTTCGTTGTAGAGCGAGACATTGCCGGAGACCACCGGGAAATCGAGCGCGCGGCAAGCTTCCCCCATGCCCTGAATGCAGCCAACGAATTGGCCCATGATTTCAGGTTTTTCAGGGTTTCCAAAATTCAAGTTATCCGTCACCGCCATGGGTTTAGAACCGGATGCTACGAGATTACGCCAAGCTTCAGTCACGGCTTGTCTACCGCCCATCACTGGATCCGCAAAGCAATAGCGGGGGGCGCAGTCGCTGGTCGCTGCAATGCCTTTTGGGCCATCCCCGAGCCGGATGAGAGCGGCATCACCGCCAGGGCCGCGAATGGTATCGCCGCGAACGAGGCTGTCATATTGCTCCCAAATCCAACGCCTTGAGGCGAGGTTTGGTCCACCAATGAGTTTCAGCAGTGCGGCACCAATATCCTGAGCGCAATCGACTGTCGCTGGGTCAAGCTTGGGCTGAGCCGCTGGAATTTCGTATGGCCGGTCATATTCAGGCGATGCTTCAGACAGTGGTTGGATTGGCAGGTCACCGGCCAGCTCGCCATGCCAGTACAGCCGCATGCGCCCATTATCCGTCAATGTGCCGACGATGGCGAAGTCCAGGCCCCATTTCTCGAATATTGTGCTGGCCGTGGCTTCCTCGCCAGGCTTCAGCACCATCAGCATGCGTTCCTGGCTCTCGGACAGCATGAGTTCATAGGGCGTCATGCCGTCTTCCCGCATCGGCACTTTGTCGAGCTGGAAATCAAGGCCAAGGCCGCCCTTGCCGGCCATTTCGAAGGCGGACGATGTAAGGCCAGCCGCGCCCATGTCCTGGATGGCAACAATAGCATCTGTCGCCATAAGCTCCAGGCAGGCTTCGATCAGCAGCTTCTCAGCAAACGGATCTCCGACTTGGACAGTTGGGCGCTTAGCCTCTGATTTATCATCAAATTCCGCAGACGCCATAGAGGCACCATGAATGCCATCACGCCCCGTTTTCGAGCCGACATAGACGACAGGGTTGCCGATGCCAGCGGCAGTCGAATAGAAAATCCGGTCCGTTTTAGCGACACCGATGGTCATGGCGTTGACTAGGATGTTGCCGTTGTAGGCAGCGTCGAATTCGCATTCGCCGCCAACGGTGGGTACGCCCACGCAATTGCCGTATCCGCCAATTCCGGCCACGACGCCTGCGACGAGGCTCTTGGTTTTTGGATTGTCTGGTGAGCCAAAGCGCAGTGCATTCAGGTTAGCGATAGGCCGGGCACCCATTGTAAACACGTCGCGCAGGATGCCGCCAACGCCCGTAGCAGCACCTTGGTATGGCTCAATGAAGGAGGGGTGGTTGTGGCTCTCCATCTTGAAGATAGCAGCCTCACCATCCCCGATGTCGACAATACCGGCGTTTTCGCCAGGGCCGCAGATCACCCAAGGTGCTTCTGTTGGCAGTGTCTTCAGGTGCTTCTTGGATGACTTGTACGAGCAATGCTCGCTCCACATCGCCGAGAATACGCCGAGCTCAACGAAATTTGGCGTGCGGCCCATAATCTCCAGAATACGTTCGTACTCATCCGGCGCTAAGCCGTGAGAAGCGACAAGTTCTGGCGTTATTTCAATTTCTTGCACGATCATGTTAAGTGGCTTTCAGAAGGCTCTGGAAAAGTGCCAACCCATCCGTTCCGCCAGCGAGCGGGTCTGTTGCGTTCTCCGGGTGCGGCATCAATCCGACCACATTTCGGCCATCATTCATCACGCCCGCGATATCCGCTGTTGAGCCGTTAGGGTTTTCGCCTGGCGCATATCGGAAAGCCACGCGATCCTCTGCCTCAAGCACTTGCAGCATATCGGGCGTTACGAAATATCCGCCGTCATGATGCGCCACAGGCACAGTCAGTTTGGTCTGATCCACCTCCATGCCATGTGTGAACGCAGAATTACTGGAAGCGCAGATTAGCGTTGTATTCTTGCAGACGAAATTCAGCGTTGCGTTGCGCAGCAGAGCGCCGGGCAACATCCCGGCCTCGATCATAATCTGGAAGCCATTGCATACGCCTAGCACAGGCGCGCCCCGGCTTGCGTGGTCAATCACGGCCCGCATGATTGGTGCGCGGGCGGCGATCGCACCTGGGCGCAGGTAATCGCCGTAGCTAAAGCCGCCAGGCAACGCCACGAAATCAACATCCGGCAAGCTTGTGTCCCGATGCCAAACGAGCTCTGGCTCTTTGCCAAATGCGCGGCGGCACGCGAGCGCCATGTCGCGTTCGCGATTGGAGCCGGGGAATAAGACGACAGCAGCGCGCATCAGCCTTCGATCTCGATCTCGTAATCCTCGATAACGGGATTGGCGAGCAAGCACTCACACATCGCCTTGAGCTTATCTTTGGCTATCGCAGCGTCTGACGCCTCCACATCCAGTTCGATCAACTTGCCTTGGCGGACGTTGTCTACACCAGAAAATCCTAATGTTCCAAGTGCTTGGCTGATAGCTTTGCCTTGGGGGTCCAGAACGTCTGGGCGGAGGCGGATGGCGACGCGGGCTTTCATTTCTCAGACGTGCTTTCTTCAGCTTCAGCAGCGCGGCGTTCGCCCGTTTTCAAGTCCGTGACATTGGCGTCTTGCAGAATGCCCAGGCGCCGAGCGACTTCGCGATAACCTTCGACAACGCTGCCAAGATCCTTGCGGAAGCGATCTTTGTCGAAGATTTCGTTGGTTTTGATATCCCATAGACGGCAAGAATCGGGGCTGATTTCGTCAGCGAGAACGATCTGCTCAGCGTCATCTGTGACGAGGCGACCAAACTCGACCTTGAAATCGATCAATTTCATGCCGCCGCCCATGAACAGGCCCGTCATATAATCGTTGATGCGAAGTGCCATGTTGAACATATCGTCCAAATCAGGCGGGCTGGCCCAGCCAAATGCAGTGACGTGTTCTTCGGTGACCAGCGGGTCGCCCAGGGCATCGTCTTTGTAATAATATTCAACGATTGAACGGGGGAGCGGCGTACCTTCTGCAATGCCCAAGCGCTTGGAGATCGAGCCAGCAGCGACGTTGCGGACGACGACTTCAATCGGAATAATATCAACTTTTCTGATGAGTTGTTCGCGCATATTAAGGCGTTTTACGAAGTGAGTGGGTATACTAACCTCTGCCAAACGCATCATCAAATACTCAGAAATGCGGTTGTTCAGAACGCCTTTGCCTTCAATGAGTGCATGTTTTTGCGCATTAAATGCAGTTGCATCGTCCTTGAAATACTGAACGAGAGTGCCGGGCTCTGGACCTTCAAAGAGGACCTTGGCCTTGCCTTCGTAAATCCGTCTGCGGCGGGGCATGTCGGTATCCGAAAATATTGGGCGCAATCTGAACCGAGTTGTGGCCCTGATCGCCTAGATTTGCTTTATAACGGACAGGCTGACAAGAGTCCCACTGGACGTCTGTGCAAAACTGGCGACCGGGTGTCGCGGATTCAGGGCATTATGGCGGTGAAGGCCTCTCGTTTAGGCCAAACACGGGCAAATCGCCAATGGGGCTTCGAGTTTTCCTGATTGCGATTCGGTAGCGCAATCAGGGAACTGGAAACTGTGCCGAACCCGTAGTCCGTCTCAACATGGATGGCAGCATTGGGTTCAAACTCCCCAGGCGCCATATCCTTTGATGCGAGCAAGGCCTCCCATGCGGCCCAGTCACTGGTTTCCGGATTGGGGATAGGCTTGCCCTCGAACAGTGGCAGGTAGTGCCGCGCGCGGGGTGAGGCAGCCGTATCATTCAGGTCATGGGCCGTCAGCACGGAAACGCCGGTTGGTGCGGGCGCAACAATGGGACCGCCGCGACCCAGACCTTTGATCCAAAACGCATCTTCGTTGTCGGCGATTACAAGATTGAAGCTGCGGTAGGCGCCAGCATCCAGATGGCCAACCGCTTCTGCGGCCTCGCGCGCGTCTGGAAAGTCGAGGGCGTCCAGCACCAATTCGCCACGGCTCCTCTTGCCATTTGCTGGGCCGAGGGAGCCCGAGCGGTTGAGGATGGCCGCAACAACGCCGTGTTCATTTATCCCAAGCCAGGTGCCGCCCGCTTCCTGGTCGCGTCCAGCTATGATGTCCTCTCGGTCTGGCCAGTGGCGGGCAGGCGGGTCCCAGGGGCGGTCAATCCGCTCATCTCTATTGGCGGCTAGTAAAAGCGGCCAGCGGTGGCCGGGCCTACGTAGAAGAACGACCGTGCACATAGAAAATGCTCATCTTTCAGAAAAATTTCACACGCACCGCACCGCGCCTATCGCGAACTGGCACTCGATATCCTAATATACTGAACGATTATACAGCCCTCCAAGGAGAGATAGAGCATATGTCGAGCTTTGATAATCGCGAGAAGGATTTCGAAAATAAGTTCAAGCATGACCAGGAACTTCAGTTCAAGGTCACGGCGCGCCGCAATCGCCTGTTCGGCGAATGGGCTGGTGGGCAAATGGGCTTGTCTGGTGAAGCGCTGACCGCATACGCCAAGGATGTCGTCAGGTCTGACTTTGAAAAGCCCGGAGATGAAGACGTGCTCGAAAAAGTTCAAGGCGACATGAAAGCCGCAGGCACGGACCTGACGAACGAGCGTCTGCGTAAGCAGATGGACGACCTGATGGGTGAAGCCAAAAATCAGGTTATGGCCGAGTAGAGGTCGCTTTACCCCGCAAGAACGCCTTTGCGGGTGAGCGCCTACTTCGCCAGCAGAGCCGCTATCTGAGCGCGGGCGGAAGCCTCGCCAGCCGCTAAGGCGTCTGGGCCTCGGGACATTGCTTCGGCTGTCACAAAGCGAATGTCCTTTAGGCCAATCGTGGCAAGGATGGCCCGGAGATAGGGTGTGAGAAAATCCGGCTGTCTTGGATTTTTGCCTGTGAAGAACCCGCCGGACGCAATTACGATATAAACTGTTTTGTCACGCAGCAGGCCTATTTTGCCCGTTAGCGTGCTCTGGAATGTGCGGCCAAAGCGAACGACCTGATCGATCCAGGCCTTCAGTACTGCCGGAACTGTCAAGTTATGCATCGGCGTGCTGATGACTAGGATATCAGCGGCATCCAGCTCCTCAATTAGTCGCTCCGATTCTTGCAGCGTTTCCACATCGCGAGCGCTTTCTGCAGTCGTGTGCGCCATCATTTCCGCAGCGAATCCAGCAGTAGCGAGCGTAGGCGGTGATTGATCCAGGCGGCATGTTGAGATGACAGTGCCAGGATGCTGGTCACACAGGCCCGCAATTAGAACTTCCGCCATCCGATAGCTATGTGCCGTATCACCCTTCGGGCTAGAGGCGATGTGGAGGATTTTTGTCACGGCTGGTGCAACCCGGCTTCTTTAAGGGCTGCAGCTTGGCGCTTGGTGAGTTCTTTGACGTCGAAGTCTTTTGTCAGGTCCCGGAACATTTCGGCCCAATTGAGTTCGGCTTTGAGGCGCATAAAGACAGAGCCGAGGCCAATCGCAGCGCGGTCCATGAGAACGAATTCGCGTGGAGGGGTAACGCCGCCGATCCGCTTCAATTCCTGATGCACTTTATTCGCTACCTCAGCCCCGTAGTGGCCTGTTTCAGCATCCTGGATGCGGCGCACTTTATCTTCCAGCAGAGGGGCGTAGATGAAGTTTGCCCAGATGTTGAGGATATCCAATGCTTCGTTTGTGAGGTCCGTGAAGCCCCAGATCGCGTAGGCGGCAGCAGCGCGTTCCCTGTCATCGGTCCGAAGCGCTTCGTAAAGCTCAATCACGCCAAGGACAAAGTTTGGCGGGAAAATGCGGATACATCCGAAGTCCAGCAGGTTCATGGAATTATCGTCAGCGACGGAATAGTTGCCAAAATGTGGGTCGCCGTGGATCACGCCATACTCGTAGAACGGCACATACCATGCGCGGAACATGCTGGCTGCGACCTGGTTGCGAGCCTCAACTGGTGCGTCATCAAGCTCTGTTAAGTTGCGACCCGTCAGCCAATTCATCGTGATCAGGCGGTTTGTTGATAGGTCTGGTATTGAATCTGGTACCTGAACGCTTGGCTCGTCTCTCAGCATATGGCGGTAAAGCGCCATGTTCTGCGCTTCCAAGCGGTAATCCAATTCCTCACGCAGCCGTTCTGCAATCTCCAGCTGGATATTGTCTGGATTGATGGCTGAATCGTAGCGGCGGTATACCGCGATGATTAGCTGAAGCTGCTTTAGATCAGCTTCAACCGCTGCTTTCATATCGGGATATTGCAGCTTGACGGCAACGTCCTGGCCTTCATGCAATGTAGCCCGATGCACCTGGCCGAGCGAGGCGGCGTGGGCGGCCTTCAGGTCAAATTCCGCGAAGGATTGACGCCATTCGGGACCAAGCTCCCCCGACATTCTGCGACGCACGAATGGAGGGCCCATTGAGGGGGCGTCTGCCTGCAACTGGCGGAGTTCTTCGGCATATTCTTTCGGCAACGCATCCGGGATTGTCGCCAGGATTTGCGCGACCTTCATCAGCGGGCCTTTGAGGCCGCCAAGCGCCGCCCGCAAATCGCCCGCGTGCTTATCCCGGTTGATGTTGACGCCGAGATAGCGCTCGCCTGCCACCTTGGCCGCGAGCCCGCCGACTGCCCGTGTGGTGCGGGCAAAGCGGCGGGCGCGGCTGCCGAATCCGTCTTCGTCAGCCATCCATGTCATCCAGTTCGGTCACGAAACCAGCGATCATGTCCAGCCCGCGCTTCCAGAACCCTGGGTCCGCAGCGTTCAAGCCGAACGGTGCCAGCAACTCGCTGTGATGCTTGGAGCCGCCTGCAGACAGCATTTCCAAATAGCGGTCGGCAAAGCCTTCCTCACCTTCCTGGTAGACGGCATAGAGCGCGTTCACCAAGCAATCGCCGAACGCGTAGGCATAAACATAGAAGGGCGAGTGAATGAAGTGAGGCACGTAGGACCAGAACCACTGGTAGCCCTCATCGAAATTTAGTGCAGGGCCAAGGCTCTCGCGCTGTGTCTCCATCCAAATTTCGCCAAGCCGTTCGACAGCAATCTCACCCTCACGGCGCTCCCGGTGGACGGCCCGCTCAAATTCCAGCATGGAAATTTGGCGGACGACCGTATTCAGCATGTCCTCGGTCTTGCTGGCTAGCAGTGCGCGCCGAGTTTTGGCGTCCGTGGTCTCACGGAGCAGCTTCTGAAAGGTCAGCATTTCGCCAAAGACGGAAGCAGTTTCCGCAAGCGTCAACGGTGTTTGCGCCAGGAAGTGTCCCTGTTCAGCCGCGAGGCGCTGGTGGACACCATGGCCAAGCTCGTGGGCGAGGGTCATCACATCCCGCGTCTTGCCTTGGTAATTCAGCAGCAGGTAGGGGTGGGCTGATGGAACCGTTGGATGGGCGAACGCGCCCGGGCTTTTGCCTGCGCGTGCGGGGGCATCAATCCAGCCATTGCTGAAGAATGGGCGTGCGACTTCCGCCAGTTTCGGGCTAAACTCGCCATACGCTTCCAGCACCGTTGCTTCAGCCTGTGGCCAAGGGATCATCCGGTTATCGCTGTCAGGCAGGGGGGCGTTGCGATCATAATATTCGAGCTTGTCACTGCCGAACCATTTGGCCTTCAAGGCGTAATAGCGGTGGGATAAATCGGGGTAGGCATCACGGACGGCGGTGATCAGCGCTTCGACAACTTCATCCTCAACCTCATTGGCAAGATTGCGGGACGAGATGGGCTTTGCGTAGCCCCGCCACTTGTCCTCAATCGCTTTGTCTTTGGCCAGCGTATTGGTGATCTGTGCAAACAGCCGCTTGTTGGCACCCAGCGTTGCGCCGATAGATTCACCTGCCGCCTTGCGTTTCGCCCGGTCCGTAGAGGATAGCATGTTCAGCACTTCGGCGCTGGTCAGATCCTTGCCGTCCATTGGAAAGCGCATTTCGGCCATGGTTTCATCGAACAGACGGTTCCATGCGCCGCTGCCCGTGGAGGATTTCTCCTGCAGCAGCGTCTCCATGTCCTCGGAGAGCTGATAGGGCCGCCAGCGCGCGAGTTGGCCCAACCACACACTGTGGGTTCCAAGTGCCGGATCAGCCTGAAGGGCGGCGATCTTGTCCTCTGCCAGGTTGTTCAGTTCAAGCTCGAAGAACACGAGATTTGCGGTAATTCCGATCGCCTTTTCCTGGCTGTTCTGCATGAAACGACCGCGATCAGCATCGGTCAGGTCGCCTGCGTGGCGGAGGCCGGCATAGCTCATGATGCGGGATAGCCGCTCATCAATTGCTTCATACACCTCAATCGCGCCTTGCAGTTCAGTTGCGGTAATTGCCTCAAGGCGACCTTTCCAACGGGCGGCGAAAGCCTCGGCCGCGCCTGCGCACCATTCGAAGTCCTGCGTGATCTTTGGATCATCAGGGCTGGCGTATAGGGCGCTCAGGTCCCAGACTGGAAGGGGGCCGAATTTGGGGTCGTTTTCAGTGAAGTCGGGGGCGCTCATTTGGGGCTCCATCAGGCGTAGATAGGTTATCCGGCAGCACCGGCTTTGATCATGTCTTCAATCGCGTCCGGTGATAGGCCAAGGCTGGTTAAAACTTCGCGCGTATGGGCGCCAAGTTCTGGCGCGTGAGCGTGTGGGTCAGCTTGCTCAAACAGCGGCGCGCCTGGAATGACGGGCATTGGGATCGGTCCCATGGCGGTATGTTCCAGCCAACGCACAGCCTTGCGGGCTTCAACGTGGGGGTCGGTCAGGATATCTGGAAATGTGTTGACGCGGCCTGCCAGAATATCGTGCGCTTCAAAGTCCGCCAGCCATTCCGCGGTGCTACGAAGTTTAACCGCCGGGCGAACAAAGGCTTCGACTTCAGCCGCATTGGCGGTCCGGGCGTCGCTATCAACGAAGCGCGGGTCATCCGCCAACTCATCCCGGCCGAGCAGTTTGCAAAGCGCACGGAAATGCGTGTCGCGGCGGGCGTTCAAGTTGAGGAATCCGTCTGCGGTTTCAAAGGTGCCAACAGGTGCGCCGAAATTGGTAGCGTTCTCGCCCTCTAGATGGTTCTCAATCATTTTAGCGGAAAGGAAAGCTAGCGTGGACTGCATCAGGCTGACATCTAAATGCGCGCCAAGCCCAGTGCGGACACGGCGATACAGCGCAGGTGCTACTGCCTGGAAGCCATAAAGCCCGGTCAAAATATCAATCGCGATCACCTGAATTCGCTGCGGCACGCCCCGGTGATCCTGATTGACGCTCATCAGGCCTGAAAACGCCTGCATAACTGAGTCTGTCACCGGCTGCTTTGAGTAGGGGCCATCCTGCCCATATCCGCTGACGGACAAATACACCACGCTCGGATTGGTCTTTGCGACGGTTTCATAGTCCAAGTTAAAGCGGGCCATCACGCCTGGGCGAAAGCTCTCCAATACAACGTCCGCCTCTGCCGCGAGCTGTTTTGCGATAGCGATCCCGGACGCCGCCTTCAAGTCCAGCGCCACGGACTTCTTGCCCCGATTGTAGACAGCACCGAATGCAGAAAAATCGCCGTAGCGCTTGCCAAGCTGGCGGCCCCAATCCCCACCCAGAGGCTCAACCTTGATGACCTCAGCACCGTGCTGCGCCAACAGCATGCCGCAATGGGGGCCAGCGACGCCTTGCGCCATGTCCAGAACTTTAAGGCCAGTGAAGGCAAGGTCGTCGAGCATCGTCTACTCCGTTGTGTGGTTTGGATATGGGGCGTTCGTGAGCGCAAACAATCTATGGCCCGCGCTTCTCCCGCCATAGGCCAAGCTTTTGTTGCATGGACCTATCGGAGAAGCTGAACAGAACGGCATCGCCGCCTAAGCTTTTGTGGCTGACAGGTGCCCAGGACGGGGCAACGAAGGTGTCGCGCGGACCCCATGTGAAAACCTGATCGCCGATTATAGTCTCGCCGGTGCCTTCTACGGCGCAGAACACTGTCGCGTCCGTGGAACGATAGGTTTCGCCGCTAAATCCCTTGGGCAGTAATTGCATGAATGCGGCGATGGTATTCATCGCGTGGTCACCGGTTTCCGGGTTCACGTAGCGAAGTTTAGCACCATGGCAGGAATCCCAATCTTCGGTGCGTCCCAGCGTTGTCAGAGCCTCACGAGTGCGGGCGAAGGGATAGTTGAACACGGGGCTGGTGTGGCCGCGCTGGTCATGGTCCACGGGCAGCAGGCCCTGGCCATAACGCGCGAGGCTATCGCCTTCTGGCCGGGTGACGGGTTGCGAGTCATTGGGCCATTGTTCAACGAATGAGGCATCGAGAAACTGTAGAACGGGAATATCCAAGCCATCCAGCCAGACCATCGGCGCGTCGCCGTCATTGCCATGGTCATGCCAGGTCCAGGAGGGGGTGATGATAAAATCGCCCTCATGCATGGTCGTGCGTTCGCCGTTGACGGCCGTATAGGCACCTTCGCCTTCCATCACGAACCGAAGCGCGGATTGGGTGTGCCGATGTGCGGGTGCCACTTCACCCGGCAGGATCAGTTGCAGCCCGGCATAAATTGAGGTTGTGATCCGGGCCTCACCCGGCATGCCAGGATTCTCCATGATCAGCACACGGCGTTCAGCCTCCTTGGCGGTGATTAACTCGCCTGATCGCAGGACATCTTCGCGGATCTCGTCATAGCGCCAGAATGCCGGCTCGCAGCGGCTTTTGGGCGTTGGCGTGATCAGGCTGTGCAAGCTTTCCCAGAGCGGTGCCAGATTGCGGGTTTTGATATCCGCATAGAAGGCTTCACGGCTGTTTGGAATTCCAGTCATGGCGTTTCCTTCGGCGCTACTGCGGCGGTGGACGCGCAGTGGCGGGTGCGCGGCGGTGGATGGTTTCTCGATGCAGAATATACAGGCCTGACGCCGCGATAATCGCAACCCCAAGCCAGATATTTGGTTCCGGCAATACGCCCCAAATTAGGAAGCCCCAAAGTGAGCCCCATAGGAAGTTAGAATAACGGAGCGGCGCGATAGATGCCGCCTCTGCCATGCGCAGCGCCTCAATCATTAGATAATGCGCGGTGCCCATCAGCAGGCCAGCGGCAGCGATCGGCAGGATCTGCATCCAGCTTGGCGTGACCCACACGAACGGCAGGGTGACCAAGCCCGACAGGCCAACCATGGTCGTTGATACCGCTAAGATCGCAACTGTGCCTTCCCGGCCCAGTGACATCAGCCGCTGCACGATGTCCCGCCCGGCACCCAACAACGCCGCGGTCAATGGAAAGAGTGCAGCCCACTGAAACCCAGCCCCACCGGGATTGATGATGATCATTGCGCCCACGAACCCAACGCCAACAGCACACCAACGCCGCCAGCCAACGGTTTCGCCTAGCAGCGGCCCCGCCAACATTGTCAAAAACAATGGACCGACAGATGCGATTGCAATCGCTTCCGCCAGGGGCAGGGCGGCCAGTCCGAAGAAGAAGCACCAACTAGAGATAATCAAAAAGCAGCCGCGCAATCCTTGGCGCGGCCAGTCATACACCGCCAGCGACCGCACACCGCCTGCCCGCCACGCAAAGATGATGATCATCACCCAAACAAAGACCGAGCGGATGAACAGGGTCTCCCCCAAAGGCAGCCCTTCATTGGCCAGTTTCATCAGCGCATCATTGACCGTGATGACACCAATGCCAGCAGACATAAGCAACATGCCTTTAGCGCCATCGGGCAAGGCCGACCATGCCGCGCGGATAGGCATAGCTCTACCCTCGCCCCCGATACGGCGCGACACCTGGGTCAGGCAGCCATAGGCTTTCGGGTGGTGACCCTGTTTGCCAGAAGACTTCGATGGGGATGCCGCCTCTGGGATACCAGTATCCTGCTATACGGAGATATTTGGGGGCGGCGACATCGACCACGCGCTTGGCGATGGCGATGGTGCAATCCTCGTGATAGGCGCCGTGATTGCGAAAGCTCGTCAGGTATAGCTTCCAGGATTTGCTTTCGATCAGCCAATCATCTGGCGCGTAATCTAGAACCAAATGCGCGAAGTCTGGCTGGCCCGTCATTGGGCAGAGCGACGTAAATTCAGGGCACACAAACCGCGCAAGATATAAGGAGTCCTGGTGCGGGTTTGGCACGCGTTCCAGCCGCGCTTCTTCTGGCGATTGCGGAATGGGAACGTCTGCGCCGAGCATCGTCGGCGCGTGAGGATCGTTCGGCATGGCGGTATGATTGATCCAAAGCAGGAAATGGCGCAGCGCGCGGGGCCGTCGATTATAGCGAGCAGGATCGTTATTGGGCAGGCGGCGGTTTTGGCAAAGTCAGTGTAAAAGTAGCACCAGCGCCGACAGCAGTATCAACAGAGATGCTACCACCGTGGATATCAGCCACACGCCGACAGATTGATAGCCCAAGACCAGTGCCTGGATATTCATCGCGCAGGTTCAGCCTGCCAAACAATGCGAACGCTTTTTCGGCGTGGGCGAGATCAAAGCCGATGCCGTTGTCACGGATATGCAGAAGCCAGTGTTCTCCTTCATCCTCATGCCAAATGGTGATGATAGGCGCTCTGTCCGGCGGGGCGAACTTCAGGGCGTTACTGATTAAGTTTTGAAGCAATTGACGTAGGCCGATTTCGTAGCCGCGCACGAAGGGCAAACCCGCAACATCCACAGTCCCGTCGCTGGCTTTGACTGCATTGTCTAAATCTTTCAGGACCTTCGAAACGAGATCATTCAGGTCTATGCGTTCAAACTCAACGCTGACGCCAAGTCTTGAATATACAAGTAGGTCGCTGATCAAGTCTGCCATCCGTTGTGCGCCGTCATGGATGAGATCCAGCAGCTGTGCGCCGGATTGATTTAGCGCTGCGCGGTGGCGCTCTTGTAGGCGCTCGCTCAGGCTTTGGATGTTTCGGACAGGCTCGCGCAGGTCATGGGCAGCGATGGCTGTATAGCGCTGAAGTTAAAGGGTTTTGGCATCCAGTTGCGTGACTTGATGGGCGAGCAATGTCGCTAGATTTCTCTGGCGGACAGTAAGAAGTGTTGTGAGCGCTATGGCTGCCAGCGAGATTAGGCGATTAGCTACCACCATCCATGTTGTTTCGCTGGTGGCGCGCACTGTGAAACCAAGGATTGTCAAAGCTGAGGCCACGATACCTAGCAAAATGATGTGCCGCACTCGAGCATTCGCAGCCATAACAACAGAAGTTACATATAATGCGCCAGCCGCAACGCCCAGCGGTACGAGCATATCGCAAATACACACAACAATGGCCAACGCTGTAGCGAACAAAGCAGACTGGGTCTCTTTGCCCTTAAGAATTTTTGGCATTGCCCTGCCTATGATTGAGGTCTGTCGATATTATTGATTCAATCAAAGATTTCCTAGGTTACGCACGCGGTAGCGGTCTGCCGGAATCTGTGACAGCAACAGCGACTAGAATTTCATCGACGCGGGGCGCGTCGGTAACGCGCGCTTCGATGGCGCTGAAGTGGTTGCGGCTCCAAGCGTCGTCTTTATGGCCGAGCGGGACGTCTAAGGTAGTGCCAGGGCCGCCGCGTTTCTTGGCCGAGGGAATCAGTGCATCGCCTTTTTCGACCTCCGTCCTGAGAGGTTTTCCAAGGCGTGGGTGCAGGATGGCGGCGGCGTGTTCTAGCCCCCCATTTTCGCCGACAATGGCGCCTTTGCCATAACTCACAGCAGCCCCAGGCGCGATGCCAAGTGCCGCCACGCAGCGCTTACCGAGCAATCCGCCAAGCTCTGCGCCAATTTCCATCAAGGGCTCCAGGTCTGCAGAGTATTGGCCAGCGAACGGATTGGCGATTACGGCGATGGCGAGCGCCGTTCGCGTTGGTGGTTCTATAGCTTGGCCTTCTTCCAGCAGAACATCCTCCACGGAGACGATGATTTTTCTAATTTCTGCAGGCATTCGCGGCCTCCATAACGCGGTGTGGGGACGGTTTCGACGCTGGGTCCAAATATCATAGCGACAATTCGAGCATCTAACGCCGAAGATATTTTTTTGAATTCGTAGTGAACCGATACCAATTCCCGCAGAACGAACAAATTGAGGGGGTTAGTTATGGCGGCAGGCGCAGCGACGGCAGATGGAAGTGGGTAAGTCCAGAGGCGAAAGCGGGGTTAGCATTAGCGCTAGCGGCCGTGCTCGGCGTCTTGTTCGAGAACATTAGCATTCTCCGCCCCTATTATCATCTTTTCCTCGGCGCGTCGCTGATATTTGCCGTCGGGGAAAATGGCATTTCCAAGCCGCTGTTGCTTTGGATCAATGATTGCCTGATGGCGATCTTTTTCTTGCTGGGCGCACTCGAAATTAAACGTGAGGCTCTGGAAGGCGCGCTTTCTAGCTGGCGACAGGCCGCGTTGCCCGTCTATGCGGCCGTCGGGGGTATGGCGATCCCGGCGCTGATCTTCGTTGGAATCGTCGGATACGATACTGAAGAAGCGAAGGGCTGGGCCATTCCAGCAGCGACGGACATCGCGTTCGCCCTTGGTGTGCTCAGCCTTTTTGAGCGGCGTGTGCCTGTGACGTTGAAGACATTCCTTCTGGCGCTTGCTGTGGTCAATGACCTTGGCGCGATTGTGATTATCGCGCTGTTCTACATCAGTAACCTTTCGATAGCCGCGCTTGCGATGGCATTTATGACGGGTGCGGGCCTACTGGCTCTTAATATTAGGGGTGTGCGCAAGGCGACGCCTTATGACTTGCTGGGTATTATCCTGTAGGTGTGCGTGCTGAAATCTGGCGTTCATGCAACGCTTGCAGGCGTGGCCATCGGGTTTGCGATGCCGTTACAGGCTGGGCCAGACGGTCGATCGCTCGCGAAATCGGCGGAGCATGGGTTGCATGGCTGGGTCGCCTGGCTCGTCATGCCGCTGTTCGCCTTCGCGAACGCAGGCGTGCCGCTAGAAGGCCTGAGCATAGAATTGCTGACGCAGCTGCTCTCGCTTGCGATCATGCTGGGTCTGTTCATCGGTAAGCAGATCGGTGTGTTTGGCTTCGCCTATGCCGCAATTAAGCTGAAGATTGTGGACCCGCCCTTAGGCGCTACGACGATGCAGTTATATGGCGTCAGCCTTCTGGCCGTCATGGGTTTCACCATGTCCTTGTTCATCGGCGCGCTTGCCTATGCGGACCCTGAACATCAGACATTGGTGCGCATCGGCGTCATCTCCGGCTCGATCATGTCGGGTGTGCTGGGTGCCATAATCCTGGCATTTGCTGGACGGGCATCAACAGGCAAAATTAGTGTGGAGGGCATTGGCGAAGAAGGGGCTTCGCGCTAGATTCCTTGCATGCCTGAAGGACACACATCACCACTCCTAGCCAATATCCCGCGTTTTGAGCGGCCACCGCTTTCGATTGACGATGCGCTGCCGTTCAAAATCTCCAGCGGCTTTGAGCCTGCCGGGGATCAGCCCACTGCCATTCGTGAATTGGTAGATGGGCTGGCGGGGAAGGAGCAGGATCAGGTTCTGCTGGGCGTCACCGGGTCCGGCAAGACGTTTACAGTCGCGCACTGCATCGAGGAGCTACAGCGACCATCGCTTGTGCTGGCACCCAATAAGACGCTTGCCGCACAGCTTTATGCGGAGATGAAGAGCTTCTTTCCGGATAATGCGGTTGAGTATTTCGTCTCCTACTACGACTATTACCAGCCGGAAGCCTATGTTCCACGCACGGACACCTATGTGGAAAAGGAAGCGTCCGTAAACGAAGAAATCGACCGCATGCGCCACGCAGCCACGCGCGCGCTGCTGGAGCGACGGGATGTGATCATCGTCGCCAGTGTGTCCTGCATTTACGGCATTGGCGCGGTTGAGACCTATTCCGGCATGGCGGCGGAAATCAAAGTTGGCCAGTCGTTTGATCGGCAGGTGCTGCTGCGTAAGTTCGTGGAACTCCAATATCGCCGCAATGAGGCTGCCTTTTTCCGCGGCGCGTTCCGGGCGCGGGGTGACACGGTTGAATTGTTCCCGGCCCACCAAGAAGATCGCGCCTGGCGCTTCTCCTTCTTTGGCGATGAACTTGAAGCGATCCACGAGTTTGATCCGCTGACGGGTGAGCGCACAGGCGAATTCCACAAGGTCCGCGTTTATCCCAACAGTCACTATGTGACGCCAAAACCAACGCTAGACCAAGCCGTCAAAGGCATTCGCAAGGAGCTGGCAGAACGGCTGGAGGAACTGACGCGCGAAGGTAAGCTACTGGAAGCTCAACGCCTCGAGCAGCGCACGACCTTCGATATGGAGATGATGACCTCCACCGGTTCCTGCGCCGGGATTGAGAACTATTCCCGCTATCTTACAGGCCGTCCGCCTGGCTCACCGCCGCCAACGCTATTCGAGTATTTGCCTGAAGACGCCATGCTGTTCGTGGACGAAAGCCATGTCACAGTTCCGCAGGTTGGCGGCATGTACAAAGGCGATTTTGCGCGCAAATCAACGCTGTCCGGTTTTGGATTTCGCCTGCCTAGCTGTGTCGATAACCGTCCCTTGAAGTTCGAGGAATGGGAGACGATGCGGCCGCAAACGGTCCATGTTTCCGCGACGCCAGGCCCATGGGAACTTGAGAAAACACAGGGTGTGGTGGTTGAGCAGGTGGTGCGGCCAACGGGCCTGATTGACCCGCCGACAATCATTCGCCCAACCGGCAATCAGGTCGATGACTTGATGGACGAGTGCCACCAGTGCGCCGCCAAAGGCCAGCGCGTACTGGTCACGACGCTGACGAAGCGTATGGCCGAGGACCTGACGGAATACATGCATGAGGCAGGCTTGCGGGTTCGCTACATGCATTCTGATGTGGAGACATTGGAGCGGATTGAGATCATTCGCGATCTGCGGCTTGGCGTGTTCGATGTTCTGATTGGCATCAACCTTCTGCGCGAAGGGTTAGATATTCCGGAATGTGCGCTGGTCTGCATTTTGGATGCGGATAAGGAGGGCTATCTACGCTCGACGACGTCACTAATCCAGACGATTGGCCGGGCCGCGCGGAATTTGGAAGGCCGGGTCATTCTGTATGCCGACCGCATCACGGACAGCATGAAGCGCGCGCTTGATGAAACTGACCGACGTCGCGAACGGCAAATTGCCTATAACGAGGCCAATAGCATCACGCCGGAGAGCGTCAAGAAAGATATCGCGGATATCCTGCATTCGGTTTACGCACGGGATTCCATGACGGTATCAACTGGCTTGCATGAAGACGGTCCGCTAACTGGCAATAACCTGAAAATGACCATCGATGACCTTGAGAAGCAGATGCGCGCTGCCGCTGCTGATTTGGAATTCGAGGAAGCCGGGCGTTTGCGAGATGAAATCAAACGTCTCCAGGCCCTAGACTTGGGCTTAGAAGGCGGCGACGGAGGCAGCCTCCGCTCCCGCTCTGCCATTGGCGGCGCCAAGCCTGCAAAGCGTCCAGATCGACGCCCCAAAGGTGCTGAAGCTGCCATGGACAATGCTACCGGCGCTGCAGGTGCCCGGAAGAAAGCCGCCAAGGGCGGTGGCAGGCGGCCTCGGCGGCGATAAACGAACCTGCTAGGCGGCGTTTCCGGACTTCTGGTCAGGATACTGCTTTTGGCGGGAGTCCTCGCGCTCCATGGCTACGGCCCGCGCTGGTTTGGGGTTGTCGCCATCAGGGTTGGCAGGCCAGCCTTCCCGTTGCTTTGAACGGTCGCCGTCATGTTCCTCAGTTTGGTCATGAAGCAGAACCACCTGCGCTGGATAGGGCATATCGATACCGGCCCCGTCCAACTTCTTGTACACATTCTCCAAAACTCGGCCATACGTATGGATCACAGAGGACCGGTCCGACTCAGTCCACCAGCGCAGGCGGATATTGTTGGAACTGTCGGCTATCGCGATAGGAATTGTTTCTGGTGCAAGGTCGCTGAGTACGCCTTCTGTCTCAGACGCGCCTTCGATCATCAGGCGTTTCACATCCTACCAACTGTCATTGCAGCCAACGCCGATGTCGTATTGAGACTGGACTTTCTCAAACGCCGTAATTACGACGACGGAGTTGGTACAAATGTCGCCATTTGGGATAACGACAAGCCGGCCATCATAGAGTTTGATAAAGGTCGCCCGCGTTTCAATCTTTTCTGTGCGGCCTGCATGCCCACCTGAGACGATTTTATCACCGACTTGGAATGGCTGCCGGAGCACAATCAGAATGCCTGCGAGCATATTCTGCGGAATATCTTTGAACCCGAAGCCAATGGCGACAGAACTAACCCCAAGGCCGCCGAGTAAGCCACCTGAGGTAATCGAAGGAGCGATGATGGTCATCGAAAGTGCAAACTCAAGCAGGGTTATCGTCCAGCGCAGCAGTGACTAAGCGACGTTGCCCAGGCTATTGCGGTCCCGTTTTCAGCGCGGTTTTGAATAATGCAGCCAATGAGAATGCCGATGAAATAGAACAGGATCAGCACGACCAGGACCAATGCCATACTCGGCAAAAGCCGGACGCATCCGTCCAGCCACGTATCGATTTTCTCAACATATCGCCGACGTCACCGTCGATTTGGTCCACTGCGCATCCCCTAGTAATCACATGATATGCAAGCCGAATGATCTGGCGCGCTGTTTAGTTCCGTTCGCGGTTTCTGCCGCCGACGTCCTGGGCCGTCTGAATGCCGCCTAGATGTTTGAATCGCACACGCAGGAAGACGCTGTCGTCGCGGCCGCCACCATCGGCTTGGCTCGCGAAATCGCTGGCGAAGGCGAGGTCCACTGCGAAGCATTCATCCTCATAGGCAACACTGGCAGACCACAGCAGCGGTTCACTGCTGTCCAGATCACGATGATGGCTGCCTGATACGCTCCAATTATCAGCAAATTTCAGCTTGAACCCACCCTTGATCTGTTCCCGGGCGGAAATAGATTGCGGCCCCTGGTTTACATCATCCACCCGGATATATTCCGCATTGACGCGCAACCAATCTGGACCCGCGCCGATGGAGACTTCCTGGCGGCGGATGTCGAAATTGTCTTTCGCAAAACGTGCGCGCCAATTCAGGTCCAAATACTCTGCTGGCGATACAGTCGCTGCCGCAACAATGTCAGATGAGCGGCCAGTCATATCTGTTGCGGTGGCAAAAGTGCCTGCCTTGCGCGCTAAGCTTTGTCCTACAAATCCTTCCGCCCGGCCGCCGCCAAACAACAGTCCCGTGATGCGGACGCCATAGTCAACCCGTTGGCCGTCGTCGATCAGATCGCGACCGGGAAACCTGTCCCGTGCGTAGAAGTTGCTTTCATCGAACTCGACGCTTTGGGCATCTTCATTCGGGATATTGCGTGAGCGAGCATCGTCCAAGCCTGCGACGGCCTGCACGCGCGGCTCAACAACGACGGAGCCCCATTTATGTTGCTGGATCAGCGGAAATCGCCAGTCTGCGCTTGCTGTCGGATGCGCCCGCGCAATTAATTCGTTCCGGCCGGTGACACCATTTACGTCAGCGACATTGTAGACATCGCCTCGAAGATTGGCTGTAAGCTCAATTTGTTGCCCGCCCGATGTCGTAACCGGCGCGCGCCAGCCGACATTAGCAGATGCGCTTTGGCTGTCCGTGCCTGTGTTCCGGGTCAGGACGCGGGCGTCGCCTTCAACATAAGCGTATCCGAGGCGTCCTTGCTCGCTGATATAGGAGCCGCGCACAGATGGTAGCGCAGCAGGCGTTGTATTCTGGGCAGAGTTTTCGCGTAGGTCCTGAGCAACAAAGCCGCCGACCACCACATATGACGCACCGTAAAAGCCTTCCATATTGATGGTGGAGCGCAAGGTATCAGCGTTATCAATATTGAAGGTCTCAAGGTAGCTGTCATCGCTCGCAATCGCACCGGCGATGGTTAGGCGCCAGTTATCATCAAGCGCAAATTGTCCATCCAGAAAGCCGTGGCCACGGATCGCATCATTCTTCTTGGCGCCAGAGTTTGTGGTGCGCTCCAGCACACCGAAGCTCGCTTCGACATTGATAACGCCATTGCGAAATAGCTGGCGGTATTCAGCGGCGGCGACGGGGGCTGTCTTCGGTGTGATCAGCGGCTTGAAGGTCAGGTCCTTGTTGGGCGCGATAGACCAATAGTAAGGGATCTGTGCCACCGCATCGAACTCGCCGCCGAAAAATAGGTCGGGCGCCAGAAAGCCGGAACGGCGCTTTACAGTTGGGTCCGGGTGGCTGAAATACGGCGTATAGAAAACCGGTAGCCCCGCGATATCAAGCTTCACTTCCTCGTAGATCAGGTCCTTCGCCTTTTCGTCATGCTCTACCTTGCGGGCGCGGAGTCGCCATAGCGGCGCGCGGTCGGGGTCTTCCGCGCAGGCCTTGCAGGGCGTGAAGGCGGCATCTTTCAGGACCGTTCGGTCGCCAGAAATACGAGCCGCCGTTGATCCGACCAACCTTGAACCATCAGACAGACGAATGCGTAGCTGATCGGCGATGGCCCGTTTCAGCTGATCAGTAAGCTCGACACGGTCTGCATGCAGGGTCTCGCCACCTGGTTCAATGAGCGTGACGGACCCGGTCGCGATAATTCGGTCGTCCGCGACCTGATACGTGATCTGATCTGCTGACAATGCCCGCGCGCCCTGGACGATCGTGACATCGCCGATGGCGGTAATAGTTTCGGCATCGCTGGCATAGGTCATCTGGTCGGCAGCGATCAGGGCAGGGGCAGATTGATCAGGCGCATTTGAGAACTGGAACGGGGGTTGGGCAAAGGCAGGGGCTGCGGCGAAAGCCGCGGCACAAACCAACCCTAAAATTCCCCGAAGAAGCATGTTCAGACCACACCTTTACCTTGGTTAGCGCCCGACAGCGTAACCCTGCATCAAACGCGGATTGGCGGCGGCTTTTAAAAGCTCGCCATCTTTCGCGCAGGCGCTGATTCGGCCCTGAGTCCAAGGCCCGCTAACCTCGACCTTGTGGCCTTTATCAGCCAGCGCGTTAATGGTTGCCTGCGAAAAGCGACCTTCCAACACTAATCGGCCCGGTTCGGCCTGTCGGGGGAAGAAGGAAGATGGGAAGTGGTGGGTCTGGAATGTCGGTGCATCAATCGCTTCCTGTAGGTTCATACCATGCAGAGTGTGGCGCAAGAAGAAGATGACGGTCCATTGGTCCTGGCCATCACCTCCGGGTGTGCCAAACGGCATATAGGCCTCGCCTTCGCGGAGTGCAAAGGAAGGTGACAGTGTGGTGCGGGGGCGTTTGCCCGGTGCCAAGCTGCCGGGCAGGCCTTCTTTAAGCCAGAACATTTGCGCGCGCGTGCCAAGGCAGCAGCCAAGCATTGGGATTGCCGGCGAGGATTGCAGCCATCCGCCAGATGGCGTTGCGGAGACCATATTCCCGTCTTTATCGATCACATCGATATGGCAGGTATCGCCATCAACGGGGCCGGAATTCATGCCCGTTGTGACTTGATCGCCCTCGAGCTTATCCATTGTCGGTTCGCCCACGCCCGGACCGAAATTACGCTGGGCCGAGCCGACGCCAATTTCTGAGGTGAAGCCCGAAATTTCGCCGGGTCTAAGTTCCATAGACGCCTTGTTCGGATTGATAAGGGCACGGCGGCGATTGTTGTAGTCGCGCGACAGCAGCTCGCCTATAGGAACGTCTACAAAGTTCGGGTCACCGTAGAACGCTTCCCGGTCTGCATAGGCCAGCTTGGCGGCTTCAACGACGACGTGAATGAAGTCTGGACCCATCGGGTCCATGACACCGATATCCGTGCCGTTCAACAGGGCCAGCTGCTGCAGGAATACTGGGCCTTGGCTCCATGCGCCGGGCTTGGCGATGGTGTAGTCGCCGAAATTATAGGTAAGTGCGTCTTCGTAGTTGGCCTGCCACGCTGCTAGGTCGCTGCCCGTCAAGAGGCCGCTATGGCGCTTGCCAGATACGTCCATGGCTTCTGTATTGCGGGAGAAATTATCGATGGCGTCGGCAACAAAGCCTTCGCGCAAAGTCCTGCGAGCTGCGTTGATTGCGGCGTCCCGACCACCGGATGCCGCTGCGCCTTCCGCCACGAGGCCTTCGTAGAAAGCCGCTTGGTCGGGGTTCTGCCACAACCTGCCGGGTTTTGGCGCATCGCCATGATCCAGCCAGATAGCAGCAGATGTTGTCCATTCATCGCGGAAAAGCTCGGCGACAGAATCAATTGTGCGTGTCATGTGCTCGACAACTGGGAAGCCGCCGCCTGCCAGATCGATCGCAGGCCGGAGCGCTTCTTCCAGCGTTATTGTGCCGTGGTCTTGGAGCATGAGCAGCCACGCGTCAGTCGCCCCTGGAACGCAGGGGGCAAGCAGGCCAGAACCCGGAATAACGTCAAGGCCACGGGAGGTATAAGCCTCAATCGTGGCCGCTTCTGGGGCTGGGCCTTGGCCGCAGACAACGCGGACCTTTTGTTCTTTTGCCGACCATGTCAGTGCAGGCATATCACCAAGCGGGCCGTTCAGGTGCGGTTCAACGACTTGCAGCACAAAGCCGCCCGTGACGGCGGCATCAAAGGCGTTACCGCCTTTTTCCAGCACAGCCATCGCATGCTGGCTAGCGAGCCAGTGAGTCGAGCCGACAACGCCGAAGACGCCGTGAATTTCTGGCCGAGTGGTAAAGCTCATGGGCTTTCCTTATCGCTTTTCGTATTGGGTTTTGCCGAACAAAATTTCGCGCTGTTTAGCATCCATTAACCTTTTGCGACGACGCTCTGACAGCAGCGTACATCCGCGCGCGACAGCGGGACGCGCATAGATTTTATCGAACCAGCGTTTCAGGTTGGGGTGCGCATCCATATCCTGACCTTGGGCCTTCCACGGCCTGATCCATGGATATGTCGCCATATCGGCGATGGTTAAGTCATTTCCCGCTAGAAACTCGGTCTCGCCAAGCTTCTTGTCGAGGATGTTATATAGCCGGGTTGCTTCGTTCACGAACCGGTTGATGGCATAGGGCAATTCCTGAACTGCATAGTTCCGAAAATGATGGACCTGGCAAAGTGCCGGCCCAACATGTCCCATCTGCGTCATCACCCATTGCATGCAGGCATAACGGCCGGGGCCGTCTACTGGCAAAAACTGGCCGGTTTTTTCAGTCAGATACACCAAGATGGCACCAGTTTCAGCCAAGGCCATCGGCTTTCCATCTGGGCCATCACCATCAACGATGGCGGGCATCTTGTTGTTCGGGCTGATTTTTAGAAAGTCCGGTGCGAACCGCTTATCCTCACCAATGTTCACGGGGACCACGTTATAAGGCATGTCAATTTCTTCCAGCATGATGTGCACTTTGTGGCTGTTTGGCGTTGGCCACGTATACAGATCAATCACAGCTGAAATCTCCAGGTTAAAGCGCGTCTTGCGGGCGAAACAGATAGTCTAGCGTGAAACGCGGGCGACTGGAATTAGGGGGCCGCGCGCAGTGCTAGAACCGCATTCAGGCCGCCGAACGCAAAGCTGTTTGACAAAGCCGATTTGACCTGCCGTTCACGGGCCTGGTTCGGCACGTAGTCTAAGTCACATTCCGGATCAGCTTCGGTGAAATTGATTGTCGGCGGTACGATCCCGCTGTTCATGGCACCAAGTGTGGCGATTAGTTCGAGCGCACCGGCGGCACCCAGTGCATGGCCGTGCATTGCTTTGGTCGAGGATACCAGCAGCTTGTCCGCAGCATCACCAAATACGCTACGGATGGCTTTGGTTTCAGTTGGGTCGTTGGCGGGCGTCCCGGTCCCATGGGCGTTGATATAATCCACATGATCAGGGTTCATTCCGGCGGCATTCAATGCGGCTTTGATCGTGCGCGCGGCACCTTCCATAGATGGCTGGACCATGTCCACGGCATCTGCCGACATGCCGAAGCCTGCGAGTTCAGCATAAATGTGGGCACCGCGCGCATTCGCACGCTCCATATCCTCTAGAACGACCATGCCTGAGCCTTCGCCAAGGATCATGCCTTTGCGGTCTGCACTGAAGGGGCGACATACATCCGGCGAAATGACGCGCAGCGCCTCCCAGGCGCGGATGCCGCCATAGGTGATCGCCGCTTCCGCCCCGCCAGCGAGCGCCGCTTCAACCTCACCACGTTGCACCATGCCTGCAGCCAAACCAATAGCATGGTTGGAGGAGGAGCATGCACTTGATACGGCGAATGAGGGGCCCGTAACGCTCATTGCCAGGCTGACCAAACTGGCTGGGCCATTGGCCATCAGCCGCGGAATGGAGAAGGGATGAATGCGTTGCTGATTTTCGCGGTAAAGTCGAAAATAGCTTTCATCAAGAGTGACAGCGCCGCCAACGCCTGTGCCAATGATTATCGCCGCATTATCGCGGGCCACGTCACCTGCATCCTCAACCGCTTGCTTGGCGGCATAGACAGCGAATTGCGAGAACCGGTCGGACAGGCCAAGAAGCTTGCGGTCAAGCGCCTTTGCACCATCCCAGCCTTTAACTTCAGCGACCATACGCGCCGTCAGCGTGTCGGCTTCTGGAATTGTTGTTGGCGCAACGCCTGTTTCGCCGTTGCGCGTGGCGTTCCAGAAGCTCTCTACATCGTGGCCGAGGGATGAAACCAGGCCAAGACCCGTGATGGCAACACGTCGCATGATCCGAAAAGGTCCGTTTACGCGCCAGCTTTGGCGTCGGCGACAACCTTCGCCAACGCGTCGGTCACTTCGCCTACAGTCTCAATTTCAAGTCCAATGTCTCCGTCGCCTATTGAGATTCCGTATTCTTCTTCAATGGCGAAAATGACCTGTACCATATCTACAGAAGAAATACCCACATCATCCAGGCGTGCGTTATCCGTCAGCGCGGCCCGGTCAACGGCGCATTCCTCTGCGAGAATATCTTTCACTCGGTCTTTTATATCGGACATACGCATTAGGCCGCGATCACGCAGCCGCCCCATTTTGCGGCATGAAAACCAAACGACTTCTTTTACGCTTCGGCGCGGCGCCGCGTCTAGTGTCTTAACGTCGGGCCAAGAAGATTTGGTCGCGCAGCAGATGAGCATGGCATAGGCTATGAGGCCTATATTTGTTGTGAGAAGTGCAGATCATGAAAATCACCGCTGTTGAATCCATCCGCCTTGAAGAATTCCCTAATCTCCTCTGGGTCGAAATTCATACGGACGAAGGCCTGACGGGGCTTGGTGAGGCATTCTACGGCCCGGAAGCAGCCGAAGCACATCTGCATGAAATTGTGGCACCTTATCTTTTGGGAAAGGACCCCAGGCTCGTAGATAAGCACTCTAAAGCAATGGTCGGCTATATCGGGTTTGCGTCATCCGGCGCTGAAACGCGCGCAGCATCGGCAGCGGACATTGCCCTTTGGGATATTTGGGGCCAGGCGACCAATCAACCAATCCATGCCTTGCTTGGCGGTGCCACATGGGATTCGGTTCGCGCCTACAATACCTGTGCCGGGTATCAGTATGTCCGTTCGGCCAAACAACAGAGCACGAAGAGCTTCGGATTACCGGGCGGCGGAGCTGAAGGTCCGTATGAGGATTTAGACGGATTTCTAAATCGCGCCGATGAATTGGCTCAGTCGCTGTTGGAAATGGGTATCGACGGTATGAAAATCTGGCCGTTTGACTATGCGGCAGAGAAGACCGGCGGACAATATATTGCGCCCGCAGACCTGAAATCAGCACTGCAGCCCTTTGAGAAGATCCGCAAGGCCGTTGGCGATAAGATGGATATCATGGTCGAACTGCATTCACAGTGGGGCCTGACAGCAGCTAAACGCATAGCCCGCGCGCTGGCGGATTACGAGCCATTTTGGTTTGAAGACCCGATTAAGATGGATAACCTGAAGGCCGTTGCAGACTTCGCGCGCTCCACACCTATTCCCGTCACGGCGAGTGAGACTTTGGGTTATCGCGGCCCGTTTCGGGATTTGTTTGAACGCGAAGCCGTTGGCATCTGCATGTTTGATCTTTCCTGGTGTGGCGGCATTACTGAGGCCAAGAAGATTTGCACTATGGCAGAGGCTTACAGCCTGCCCATTGCACCCCATGACTGCACCGGACCTGTCCTGCTGACGGCTTCTGTGCACTTAGCGCAAAATGCAACGAATACTCTGGTGCAGGAAGTCGTGCGGGCTTTTTACTATGGTTGGTACGACGAAATCGTGACCGCATTGCCGCCGCTGCAAAACGGGCGCATCCGAGCGCCAGAAGGTGCAGGGCTAGGTTTGCGGCTGTTACCAGACGTGAAGAAGCGCCCTGATGCGCATTCACGAATTTCGAAAGTTTAGGGTTGGGCGCGCGGCTGAATTTGGCTCTGTGCAGAGACGGTTTGCCGGGTTGTCTTGCGGCCCTCGGCTTCAGCTTCAACGGATCGGCCGGCTTAAGTCGCTCGTAGCCGCAGAAGCGATAAATGCGGTGTTCGTGCCTCTGGTGCAGCGCCGGCAAGCGCCGTGTTCACTTCATCCTTCAATTCCGCACTGTCGCCTTGGCTCATTGCGACTGAGGTGGGCGAATCAGGCGCGCCGCCAGCCAAAAATGATTACAACATCACCGCGGGGCAGGCATTCGGCCACCGTCATCGCGATGCCAAATATCGGGCGCGCATTCTCCAGGCTGAGGGCGTAGTCTACTTGTGCCAAGCTACCGGACTGCACGAAACTCGAGCGCTTCGTGGCAAGGGCATCTTACAGCAAGACTACTATATCTTTGCCAGACCGATTCTCTTGGCCGCCGCCAGAACCGAACGCCAAGCGGAAAAATGCGAGCCGCCCCCATGCCTGCTTGGCGCTATCTTTGACTATATATAGTGTCCTCGGACCCAGACGCCGTCTCACTTTCCTCCGCCTGCTCTACGCCATTGGGGACAGCGCCCATCGGGCCGATCAGGTCATGGCAGAGCCGTGCAGTTAAGGCTTCGCCTAAAGCTGTTTCGTCATGTAAAGGCATTGTCGCTGTGTGGCCGCTGATTTAAATCCTGAACCGCGCGTGCGCGGGCCTTCGCCAAGTCTTCTGGTGTATTAATATTGTCGAACATTAGCGCAAGCTCTGGCATCGGAATTCTTGTGGCACCAACCAGCTTAGCAAAGTGCGCAATGGACTTATCTTCGCTCGCAGCAGCTTGCGCTGCATTGCTGGCCAAACCTGTTTTCCAGAGTGATGCGAGCCACTGTGGACGCGATGTCTCAACGATCCTCAGCGGACTTTCGGACACCTCTTCCAGGAGCCGTAAATAGGGTGCTTGGTCTAGGAATGGCGTGTCGACTGGCATTACTGCCAGCCATTCAAAACCTTCCTCTGCGGCCCAGTGCAGCCCAGCGGCAATCCCTGCAAGCGGCCCTCCGCCTTGGGAAACGTCTTTTAAACTTGGATGCCCAAGCATTTCCGACCCTGCGGTATTAGGACCGCTAGAAATTGCGATGGCGTTGGAAAATTGGCTCAAAACCTGCGTGGCGCGCGCCAGTAAGGTCTGGCTGCCAATCTTAATTTGGGCCTTATCCACACCGCCAAGACGCACGGCTTGGCCGCCTGCCAAAACGAGCCCGGCACATTGTATTCGCCCATGATCGTTCAAAGTTTCACCCTATGCGCCCTTGCTTCTCAGGCCTTGCTGCTTGATATCTTATAGACGCGTTCTGAAAGGCAGATGCAAACGCCATGACGATAGAAACCATGCCTGAACAATCCAGCCCAGCGAATATGTTGGCGCAGACGGACCCGGTGATTGACCCGTTTGGCCGCGCTATCACGTATCTTCGTGTGTCTGTGACAGACCGTTGCGACTTCCGCTGCGTCTACTGCATGTCCGAAAACATGAGCTTTCTGCCGAAGAAAGATCTGTTGACGTTGGAGGAGCTTGAACGCCTCTGCCGCGCATTCGTGAAAATGGGCGTGCGCAAGCTGCGCCTGACGGGCGGTGAGCCGCTGGTGCGCCGCAATGTCATGCAGCTGATCAACAATCTGGGCGGCTGGATTGATAGTGGCCATCTGGAAGAGTTGACGCTGACGACTAACGGCAGCCAATTGGGCCGATTTGCGGATCAGCTCTATGCAGCAGGTGTTCGGCGCGTGAACGTATCCATCGACACGCTGGATAGCGTTAAGTTCAAGGAAATCACCCGTTGGGGTCGGCTGGAGCAAGTCCTTGCTGGTGTTGAAGCGGCGAAGAAGGCGGGTCTAAAAGTTAAGATCAACGCCGTAGCGCTGAAAGGCGTGAACGATGAAGAGATTGACCAGATGCTTGCTTGGTGCGGTGCTGAAGGCTTTGATCTGACCTTGATCGAGGTCATGCCCATGGGCGATATCGGCGGGGAAGAGCGTTTGGATCAATACCTCCCGCTTACTCTTGTCCGCTCACGCTTAGCGAAAAATTGGACACTGGAGGAAAGCAATTATTCAACCGGAGGGCCGGCGCGCTATTTTGATGTGAAAGAAACCGGCCAGCGGATCGGCTTTATTACGCCGCTGACCCATAATTTCTGCGAATCCTGCAATCGGGTGCGCCTGACCTGCACAGGCACTCTGTATATGTGCCTTGGCCAGGAAGACGCGGCGGACCTGCGCGAGCCCCTCCGGGTGTCGCCCGACAACGCCGTCGTTGAGCAGGCGATTCGGTTGGCGATCGCGCATAAGCCGAAGGGCCATGACTTTGTGATTGATCGACGGCAAGGTGCCCAATCGGTCGGGCGCCATATGAGCGTGACAGGCGGATAAAGAGCGTGCCTGGGGGGGATCAAAAGCTTGCGTTCGTTGCTTCGTCTGCACCATCTGCGCAACGGAGCCTGTCGGAAATTAAAGCTCGCTATGATAGCGTGCCACCAGCTGAGTCGGACGTTATCGTTGCGCTTGGTGGCGATGGCTTCATGCTGGAGACGTTGCATGAGCATCACGCGAGTAGCAAACCGATCTTTGGGATGCATCGTGGTACTGTCGGTTTCCTGATGAACGCCTTCAGCGTCGAAGATTTGCCTGACCGGATCGCGGCATCGAAAGCGGTCGATCTTAATCCACTGAAGATGACAGCGACGGTCTACGACGGCACGACGATTGAAGCCCTGGCGATCAATGAAGTGTCGTTGTTGCGCGAAACCCGCCAGAGCGCCAAAATTCGCATATTAGTAGATGGCGTTGAACGTCTTTCCGAGCTGATCTGTGACGGCGTCCTGGTGGCCACACCTGCTGGCAGTACGGCCTATAATTTGTCCGCTCATGGTCCTGTGGTGCCGTTGGGTGCTGGCGCGCTGTGCCTTACGCCGATCAGCGCTTTCCGACCGCGGCGCTGGCGAGGTGCCCTGTTGCCTCATGGGTCTCACGTAGTGTTTGAAGTCCTGGAAGCGGAAAAACGCCCGGTCCTCGCCGTTGCGGACTATACAGAAGCTCGTGACGTTACCCGCGTTGAGATCCGTGAGGACCTCAGCCAGACTTTCACACTAATGTTTGACCCAGATCATGATCTGGAAGAACGTGTGTTGAAAGAGCAGTTCCAAAGCTAATGTCGGACGGCGGACCTGCGAACCGCAACCTCATGACCCGTAGCTTTGAGAACCGCTGGCTCCGCCTGGCGCTTACCATAGCCATAGGTCTTGCTGGCGGTTGGTTGTTCACCCGTCTTGGTACACCGTTGCCGTGGATGCTTGGCGCCCTTGCGGCGACCATGGTCTGCTCAATGGCTGGCCTACCGCTGCAAGTCCCGCAGCTTTTCCGGCGGCTGTGGATCATCGTGCTTGGCATCATGCTGGGGAGCGCATTCACCGCCGAAACCTTTGACCACTTGTTGCATTGGGGCGGTAGTTTCCTTGGTATGATCCTGGTGGTCACCGTCGGAACTATACTGGCAGCCTGGTTCTACCGGCGTGTTGGGCGCTTCGATAAACACACAGCACTCTTCTGCGCGTCGCCCGGTGGCCTCGGAGAAATGATGATCCTGGGGCCTGCGTTAGGTGGCGATGAGCGCACGATTGTGCTTTGCCACGCCACCCGCATCGTTACGGTTATGGCATTGATCCCGCCAGCGTATGCGCTGATCGAAGGGTATATTCCACCACCAGACTTAGGCGCAGGTGGGTCTATCCTGGGTGCAGATGTGGGCGACCTCGCGCTACTGGTCGTAACAGGTTTCATCGGCGCATTTATCGCTAAGCTGCTGCGGCTTCCAGCGTGGCAGATGTTCGGCTCCATGACAGCCAGCGCACTCATCCATGCAGGCGGTATTACAGACGCCAAACCGCCGATTGAACTGGTCGCCTTTGCTCAAGCAGTGATTGGCAGTGGGGCAGGGGCGAGGTTCGCCGGCGTGAAGCTGCGCGAACTGCTAAAGCCCATGGTTTTGGGAGCTATTGCGACCGTCGGACTGTTGGTATTGGCGACGGGTGCCGCTTATTTTGTCGCCGTGGTCTTGGACCTGGATTTCCGCGCCGTTCATCTCTCATATTCGCCCGGTGGATTTGCTGAGATGAGCCTGATCGCGCTCACGCTTGGCATTGAGGCACCGTTCGTTGCCGTTCATCACATGGGCCGTATTCTCATGGTGGTGACGATGGCTGGCTTGGTTGGGCGATATCTCAAACGCAAATCTGGTGTGCCTTAGCACTCATTCTAAGGCTTAAGCGCACACCGCCGCATGGACAACGGCACCTGATCACCCTATACCCCGCGCGATGAAGGATAAGCGCGAACCCATGATGACGCCGTTTGTGAAAATGCACGGCCTGGGCAATGACTTTGTAGTTATTGATGCGCGGACGCGTGCCTTCCGTCCTGACCAAGCCTTGGCTGCCGCAATTGCAGACCGCAAGCGCGGCATTGGCTTTGACCAGATGCTCGTCATCCGACGCCCTAAAGACCCACGTGCTGATGCGTTCATGTCGATCTACAATGCAGATGGAGGTGAGGTGGAAGCATGCGGCAACGGCACGCGCTGCATCGCTAAGCGCGTTATGGCGGAGACTGGCAATGATCGTGCGATCATTGAAACCGTCGTTGGCCTGCTAGACTCCCGTACGGCACGTGATGGCCTAGTCGCAGTAGATATGGGCAAGGTGAAGACAGAATGGCAGGAGATTCCTGTCGCTGAAGCCTGCGATACGTTGCATATGCCGCTGGAACTTGGACCGCTCAGCGATCCTGTCGGCGGTAATGTTGGCAATCCGCACGCGACGTTTTTCGTGAATGACCTCGGCGCCGTGGACCTGGCGACGCTCGGACCAGCGCTAGAAACCCATGCGTTCTTCCCGGAACGCGCCAATATCGGTGTGGCGCAGGTGATTAGCAGAAGCCATGCACGGCTGCGCGTATGGGAACGCGGCGTTGGGGAAACGCGGGCGTGTGGCACTGGCGCTTGCGCGGCAGCTGTCGCCTGTATCAGGCGCGACCTTACAGACCGTAATGTTACGATTGAACTGCTCGGTGGGCCTTTGGAGATGACCTGGCACCCTGACGGCCACATCATCATGACCGGTCCTGCGACCAGTTCCTATGTTGGCGCATTCGATGCTGCAGAACTGATGCGGCGATGACAGACGCATCCGTAGAAGCGCCCGCAACGGAGGTTCTGACCTTTGGCTGCCGCCTGAACGCCTATGAATCCCAGGTTATCCGCGAGCATGCAGCCGCTGGTGGGCTGGAAAATGTCATTGTCGTGAACACCTGCGCCGTCACAGCGGAAGCCGAGCGGCAAGCCCGCCAAGCTATCCGTCGGGCAAAGCGACGGCGTCCTGACGCGCGCGTTGTCGTTACGGGCTGCGCTGCGCAGATCGACCCCACGCCTTGGGCTGGCATGCCTGAAGTTGATCAGGTGGTTGGTAATCTAGAAAAGCTGGAATCAGATCGCTGGACGCCTTCTGGATTGGACACAGATCACATCATCGTCGGTGATGTGATGCGGGCGCGGGAAACGGCAGAGCATCTGATTTCTGGTTTCGGCGGCAAGGCGCGGGCGTTCGTTGAAATTCAGCAGGGCTGTGACCACCGCTGCACCTTCTGCATCATCCCTTACGGTCGTGGAAACAGCCGAAGCGCGCCCATTGGCGTCATCGCGCGGCAAGTGCAGGCGTTGGTCGATGCTGGCGTTGTAGAGGTCGCATTCACTGGGGTCGATATAACATCCTATGGCGGTGATCTGCCGGGAACGCCAACACTTGGCCAGATGACCCGCCGCGTCTTGTCCGCCGTGCCGGGCCTACAGCGCCTCCGCCTGTCATCAATTGACCCGGCGGAAGTTGATGAAGACCTTATGGCTTTGATCGCGGATGACCCACGGATTGCGCCGCACCTGCATCTCTCGCTTCAGGCCGGGTCGGATATGATCCTAAAGCGCATGAAGCGTCGTCATCTGACAGCTGATGCGCTGCGGCTTGTAGAGCGGGTGCGAGCAATCAATCCGAATGTCGTATTTGGCGCTGACCTGATCGCTGGGTTCCCTACGGAAACAGACGCTATGTTCCAGGACACGCTGGATCATGTGCGTGCTTTAAGCCTGACATGGCTGCATATTTTCCCTTACTCCCCTCGGCCCGGCACACCAGCAGCGCGGATGCCCCAAGTGGCGAAGCCTGTGATCAAGGCCCGTGCAGCGGCACTTCGTGCGCTTGCGGGCGCGCATGCGTCTGCGTTTTTGGCTGGGCAGGTGGGCCAGGTGTTGCGGCCTATTATGGAGACAGAAACACGTGGCCGGACGGCGCAGTTTGCAGAAATTGATTTGGCTGAGCCACAATCCATCGGCAGTATGCCGCTGGTGCGGGTTACAGCCGTTAAAGATGGTCGGCTGCAAGGCGCTGTCGGCAGCAGTGCTGCGGCATGAGCTGGTTCTCCAAACTTAAGCAGGGCCTCTCGCGCACGTCGGACAAACTCACGGCAGGCGTCACCAGCGTTTTTACGGATCGGCGGCTGGATGAAGCCGCACTTGAGGAACTTGAAGATCTGTTGATCATGGCGGACCTTGGCCCAGGCGCGGCGGCGGAATTGGCTGGTAATCTGGCCGAGTCAAAATTTGGCAAGAATGTGACTGCTGAAGAAGTTCGTGAAGCGCTGGCGGATGATATCGCCGGGATGTTGCTACCCGTCGCCGTCCCGTTGGAAATCGACATGGCCAAGCGTCCCTTCATCATCCTCACCATTGGTGTGAATGGCGCGGGCAAAACGACGACTATCGGCAAACTGGCCCATAGCCTGAAGGCTGAGGGCAAAAGCGTGATGATCGCGGCTGGCGATACATTCCGTGCAGCAGCGATAGAGCAGCTGCAGGAATGGGGCAAACGTGCAAATGTGCCGGTCGTTGCATCTGAAAGCGGCGGTGACTCTGCTGGCCTAGCATTCGAAGCGGTGCAGCGGGCGCAGGCCGAGAACATCGACGTATTGTTGATTGATACGGCTGGACGCCTCCACAATAAATCCAACCTGATGGATGAACTGCGAAAGATCGTGCGCGTTATTAAGAAACTGGACGCCACTGCCCCGCACGAAACACTTTTGGTGCTTGATGCAACCACAGGCCAAAACGCCCATGCCCAGGTAAAGACATTCAAAGAAATGGCGAACGTCACCGGCCTCGCACTGACCAAACTAGACGGCACTGCCAAAGGCGGTGTCATTGTCGCATTAGCCCGGGATTACGACGTGCCTCTGCGTCTGGTTGGCGTTGGCGAGCAGGTGGACGACATGCGATCGTTCGGCCCGAAGGACTTCGCTCGGGGACTGATGGGGCTTTAGATCCTAAACAATATCTGCTGGATTAACTTCGCGCTCCAGCGCTTCGCCGTTCACATATCGTACGATATTGCCGAGGAATAGTTGGTCCCAGCGGTCTCGCCCGCCATCGCCAGCAAAGGATGTGTGTGGCGTCAGCCGCACCTTTGGGTGCGTCCAGAGCGGATCATCTTCCGGCAGCGGTTCTGTGTGAAATACATCCAGTGCGGCCTCGCTGACTGTGTCGTCATCCAGTGCCTTAATCAGTGCTGTATGATCAATCAAAGCGCCCCTGGCGATGTTTACCAGCACGGTGCCGGGTTTTACTTGTGCGAAGAATTCAGCGTTCGCGAAGCCCCGTGTTGCATCAGTCAGCGAGCATGCCAGGACGATGATATCTGCATCTGCCGCCAGCTTGCCTGCGTCCTCCAATGCTCCCACACGATCGATTATGTCGTCGGCCTGATCGCTCCGGCGGATCACATCGATCTTGGCACCAAAAGCATGAACGCGTTTCGCCAAAGCCCTGCCAATTGGGCCATAACCAATGATGAGCCAGCGCGTGCGTGAAATCTCACGGAATGGAGTGGTCTTCCATTCTTTGGCAGCCTGCTGTTCGGCCTGCGTCCGCAAGGGATGCAGGATGCCCATGACCTGCGCCATTACATATTCAGCGATAGCAACACCCTGAGCACTGCTGTTGCAGATGCGAATGCCCTTATCGGACGACCGCTTATACATCGGGTGATCAAGGCCTGCATTGAAGGTTTGCAGTACATCCAACCGCTTCAATTCCGTCACCATCTCAAACGCTGGCTTGGTAGCTCCCAGTGCGTGGAGGTGGCTGGATAACCAAAGATAATCAGCCTCAACCTGGCTCGCCGGAACCTTTTTGCCGTTCAGTGTAAACTGCGCATCCTTATCAAACGTGATGACGTTGATATTGAGCCCAAGCGCATCCAGCCGCGCGCCAATATGGTCGTAAGAGCCCTCATACATGGCCACAGTAACAGTCATTGAATTCTCCATATTCGGCTTGCGCCTCAGCAGAGTAATTGATACCTAAAGCACCAAAAAAACGCCGGCCTCTGCCAGCGCGTTGATGTCTGTGTCGCTGTAGCCGACTGCGGCAAGCACTTCACGGGTATGCGTTCCAAGGGCTGGCGCCCCGTGGTTGATTTCCGTCGGCGTGCTTTCGAATTTGGCCGCCGGGCGGGATTGGCGGAGGCGGCCTGCTTCTGGGTGGTCATACTCTATGACCGTAGCGCTGGCCTCGACCTGCGGATGGTTGATCATCTGCGCGCGGGTCAGCACGGGGGATGATGGCACGCCGGCTTTATCCAAGATTTCCAACCATTCGGCGGCTGTACGCTCCAGCAGCACTTCCTGAATAAGCTCCAGTCGCTCGTTTGCATTTTGGTCCCGAAGGGAAGGGCTGGCGAACCGCGGGTCATCCAATAGCTGTTCGCGCCGGCTGGCTTTGCAGAACGCCTCCCATTGTGCGTTTGTCATCGTGGAGACGCTGATGTAGTCGGTTTTTGTTTCGTAGATCAGGTCGATGAAGGTAGCGGCGCGGGCCTGCGTAATTTCCTCGCCAACGAAGGTTTGGCTGTTCATGTCTGAGGACCAAAGGAAAGCGATGACGCTGTCCAGCATGGAGACTTTTACATGCTGCCCTTCGCCAGTTTTCGCCCGCCCTGCAAGCGCTGCTGTAACAGCTTGCGCCGCGGTGACCGCGGTCAGCTTGTCTGGAACAATCGTGCGGATAAGGCGGGGACGAACGGTATCTGACCCGCCCTGCACAGAGGCCAATCCAGACAGTGCCTGGATAATGGGATCGTATACGGGCTTATGCGCCAATGGCCCATTTTCGCCCCAACCGCTCATCGAGACGTAGACGAGGTCTGGTTTGATCTTTCGAAGTTCAGCCTCGCCGATGCCAAGCCGGTCTACGACGCCAGGGCGGAAGTTCTGAATAAATACGTCCGCTGTCTCAACCAATTTCTTGATTGCAATCAGGCCTTCTTTAGTTTTTAAATCAATGCCAACAGAGCGCTTGTTGCGATTGTTATTTAAGTACGAAGCGCGCATTCCAGGGGCACCGGGCCCGGCGTTGCGGGTGTGATCGGGGCGTTTGGGCGCTTCAATCTTGATGACGTCGGCACCCTGATCTGCCAAAATCATTGTGGCGAATGGACCGGCGATAACGCCAGTTACGTCAATCACGCGGTAGCCGGTAAGAGGTCCTGGCATCGTTGATGTCCTGGCTGAACTAGATTTGGGCAGGCACGGGCGTCAGCACGGCCTTACCATCGAAATGGGCCTGCAGATTGTCATAGACAAGATCACCCATAGCGCGGCGTGTTTCTAAGGTCGAGCTAGCTATATGCGGCGTGAGGACGACGTTTTCCATCGCCATCAATTCCGTCGGGACGTTGGGCTCGCCATCAAACACATCCATGGCCGCGCCTGCGATCCGACCTTCCTGCAAAGCCCTGACCAATGCCTTTTGATCCACAATTGGTCCACGAGCTGTATTGATCAGATATCCGGCCGGTCCAAGCGCATTCAACACGGCTTCATCGACCAGTCCGCGCGTTGCAGCCCCACCTTCGCAAGCGACCATCAGCATGTCGCTGGCTTCGGCCAGATCGAGCAAAGCTGGATAACTTCGGTAAGTTAGATCACCTTTCGGCTGTGTATCAAAATAGGCGATATTCAGCCCGAAGACCTCCGCCCGCTGCGCTACAGCCCGCCCGATACGGCCCAAACCCAAGATGCCCAGGCGCTTGCCGCGGACGGTCGTCCCAAGGTCCATGCGCCGCTCTGTCCATGTGCCAGCGCGCAAGAAGCGCTCCGACTCGCCAATGCGGCGCGGTGCCATGAGAATGAACGCCATAGCGAGGTCTGCGACATCGCCGGTCAATACTTCCGGCGTGTGGGTCACGATCACGCCTTTGGTTTGCGCTGCAACGACATCTGTTGCATCAAAACCAACGCTGAATGAGGCGATGATTTCGAGATTGTCCAGCGCATTAATTAGCGCTGCATCAGGCCCCTTCATCCCGCCAGCGATGATGCCATGGATATTTGGCCCGATTTCCCGCAGCATACCTTCTGGGTCCTTTGGGTTCACAAAGTCATGGACTGTGTACTCGGCCTTCAGACGGTCTATCAGAAACGGTGGAACCTGGGCCACTTGCAGCAGTTCAATCACGTATCAAAGGCTCCTTGAACCAAGGGGTCGCATAAATTCAGTGTTGTTACTTTGACGGCTCAACCAGGGTGCCACAAGGGCCACTCTGATGGTTCAGCGCTTTACCATTGGCAAGCGCGGAGTTGCGGCATACCATTTCTGCATCAAACACCATCGACAGAGCGAGAGGTAGCCCGTCATCATGCCGACGATCATACCCATAGACGCCACATTCGGCGCCCGCATCACCAATATCAAACTCGGTGTAATGTCAGACGCTGAATGGAACACGGTAGAGGCGGCTTTCAACGAGTATGGCGCGCTGGTCTTCCCGGAACAGCACCTGACGGACGAAGAGCATATCGCGTTTTGTGAGCGTTTTGGCCAAATTGAACTGCTGCGTGGCGAAGGCGAGAAGGTGGCGCGCATCTCTAACAAACGCGCTGGCGGCGGTGTCATGACGCCAAAGGAAAAGCGCTTTCAGGCGCTACGGGGTAATGAGGGCTGGCACACGGATAGCTCCTACATGCCACTTGCCGCCAAGGCATCTGCGCTGGCAGCAGAGATCACACCATCTACGGGCGGAGATACAGAACTTGCCGACATGCGCGCCGCCTATGACGCTTTGGATGATGCGATGCGCGATAGGATTGCTGACCTCGCAGCCTATCATTCGCTTTACCAATCCCAAGCTAAGGCTGGATTTACCTTCAAAACAGGCGATGGCTATGGATATCACACAGAAGGCGCACCGTTGCGGCCGCTCGTGAAGACCCATCCCACGACTAGGCGGAAATCTCTGTTCATCGGTCGCCATGCTTTTCGGATTCCAGGGATGGAAGACAAAGCGGCATTAGAGCTATTGGATGGCTTGCTTGAGTTCGCCTGCCAGGCACCGCGGACCTATGCTCATTCCTGGACACCGGGCGATCTGATGATCTGGGACAACCGCTGTATCCTGCATCGAGCCTGCCCATATGATTACAACGAGCCGCGCGTGATGCGGCATGTGCGGGTTGCTGGTGATCCAGCGACAGAAACAGCACCTACTGGCCGTGATGAACGCGCTGACGCGTTCCAGCCAAGCGCTGCGACTACCTGAAGGATAGAACCATGAATGAAATGTTGCCTCTGCCACTCACTCGTGAAGCTTTCGAAGCCGGAATGGCGGATTACCGCTCGGCGGGTGTTGCGCGTGCGGACGCTATCGGTAATCGCGGACCTTTGGTCCTGGATGCTAACGGCAAGCTCCAGCCCGATATTCTCACGGCCTATTGGAAGCACGGCTACTACATCTTTGAAGATGTAATTGATGCTGGCGAAATTGAGGCACTCCGCCATGACGCCCAGGTGATGATTGAGCGTGCACCAGTCCATCGAGACGCTAGGATTGACGCTGCGGGCCGCCCTGCGATGGGTTTAGATCATCAACGCAGTCCTTATGTGTTTGCGAAACCATTGGGCGACCCATGGGGTGGCACAGGTCAACTCGGCGGTCGCCACCCATCCAAGATGTCAGAGCCGGAGGCCGCATCGGATGCGCCAAAGGATGTTGTGTTTTTGATGAGGGGCATGTGCCAGGAAATGCCAGCGGCGCTGCGTCTCTACGGGCACCCAGAAATTTTGGCAGTGGCTGAGGCGATAAATGGCGATGATTTTGTGCCGTTCAATGATGCTATTTTTGTTAAACAACCGGGCTTAGGCGGCTCTGTCGCCTGGCATCAGGACGGAGTGACACACTGGGACGCGCCCAACTGGGATGAGGGCATTCACGGCTTTAATTTCCAGGTTCAGCTTTACCCAGCAACGGTCGGCAACTGCCTTTGGGTCGTGCCGAGTTCTCATAAGTTAGGCCGGGCTGACATCAAGGGTATGGTCGCGGCGAATGACGGCAGTGATCAGCTTCCGGGTGCTGTGCCGCTGGTCTGCGGCGCGGGCGACGTAACTATCGTGAATCGTCAAATGCTGCACGGCTCCTTCGCCAATAGCTCCCCAGATTTGCGGATATCAATCACCTTTGGCTTCCATCGCCGCGCATCTGTGCTAGGGGCGAAAGCGGCGCTCAGTGTTGAATCAAGTGATGTTTACGATGCGCAGCGCATCCATGAGCGGGCGGCCGTTATCGCTGTTGCCATCGATGCTCGGCACCAGCGCTTCCCTGCAGAAATGCCCTATTGTTACAAACCCTTTGCGGGCCAGGAAGGTGCTTTCCGATTCAATGATGCGACATTCAACAGCGTCATCCGGGACTACAACACCAAGGACTTGGCGATCTAGCTGTCACTTTGGCAGCCTTCAGCCGTCATACCGCGCAGGCGGTGCGCCTTGAATTGTCGTGCGGTGCATGAGGCGACGGGTGTTCGTTTCATCGAACGGGCAGGCTTTGTGCATGGTTGAGCGATTGTCCCAAAGCAAGACATCACCGGGTCGCCATTGATGTTGGTATTCAGCTTCGGGCGCTGTGGCAATCGTCATGATGGCATCTAATAGCGCTTCGGTTTTGGGTTCGCTCATACCTTTGAACCGCCTGATCCAGATGTCGGAGAGGAATAGGGCAGGGCGGCCTGTTTCTGGGTGTGAGATGACGGCTGGATGCCTGATGGGCGGCGTCTTGGCACGCTGTTCCGGAGATAATGGCCCGCGGGTTTTGGCGTGGCGTTGATCATAGCCCCAGGCATAGTCGTATTCCGCATCTAGCGTCTCAAGCCGTACTTTGATGCTTGTAGGCATTGCATCATATGCGGCGGCCATGCTGATGAACGCCGTCTCTCCGCCTTCCTCAGGGCATTCCAGGCATCGGAAAATTGAGCCAAGGCTAGGTGCGGCCAGATAGGCTAAGTCCGAATGATATTGCTTCGAACCGCCATGGGCACCTATATGCTGCCCGTTCTCAATGATGTTCGAGACAACAAAGATTTCAGGCTGGTCTAGGAGTGTAAATTGCCCAAGGACATGGCTTTCAAGCGGACCGAATCGTGCAGAAAATCGGACCTGATCAGCCGGCTTTAAGTGGCCTTGGTTGCGGATTAACAATACGCCAGCGTCAACAAAGGCCTGTCGCAGCGCACTAAAAGCGGCATCAGTCATTGGGGTTGCTAGGTCTATGCCCATTGCCTCTACGCCGAATTGATCTGTGAGTGGCCGTGTTTCTATAGGCATTGTGCTACTCCATAGCCGCCCGAACCTTTGGGAAGACTTCTTCTGCCATCAACTGGAATGTCTCTAGCGTTTGGGTTTGGGGCATGCCGGTGCCTTGGACGCTCATGATCATGTGGTTGACGCCTAGCTCTGCGTTATAGCGCAGCATTTCTAACGCCACTTCATCTGGGTCACCTACTATGAAACGGTCTTTGGCCAGTTCTTCGTAGGCCATGGTGATGTCTTGATCACCCTTGGCCATGGCGCGGTCCTGGCCCCATTCTTTATATAGGTCATACATACCTTTGATGTGGGGTGCTGCGATCTCAACGGCCTCCTCACGGGTGCGCGCACAGAAAACCTCCCGACGGATGGGCAGTTCATCTGGGAAGGGCTTGCCAATACGGTTCAATTCTCCGCTATAAATATCCATTTGGCGACGGAGTGTTTCTAGTTTCTGGTGCGGGTTGAGATACCAACAATCCGCGAGCCTGGCCGCCCGTTTCACAGCATTGTCGACATTGGCACCCATCCAGATCGGCGGGCGAGGGGACTGCACCAGCGGCACCGAAATACGGGCCTCATCCAACTCGAAATGCTGGCCCTTCATGGTGACGGGCTCGCCGGTCCATAGCTGTTTGATGGCCTCCAAGTTTTCCTCAAACCGAGGCACGCCTTCGCCTCTTTCAACGCCGAAGCCTTTGTATTCAACATCCCTATAGCCTAGCGCACAGCCAAAGATCGTTCGGCCATTGGACATTAGGTCCATCGTGGCGAAATATTCGGCCACCTCCAGCGGATTATGCAGCGAGAGCAGCACGATCCCAGCATTCAGCCGCAGATTTGGTGCCTCAGCCATAACGCGGCATAGGTAGGGGATCTGCGTCATCTCACGATGCGGATAGGTGGAGAAGTGAGAGCCTTTGGTGATGCTGTCGTAGCCTAGTCTTTCTAGGGTGCGGGCCTGCTCCATTAGTTCTTCAAATCGTGCCTGCATGTCCTCTTTCCAGGGGAAAACGCCACGCTGCATGATGCCAAATTGCATTTTGGATCGGCCCATTCGTTCCTCGCTCGACTCTTGCTCTAGACGTATTTTGTCTGAAACTTCACCCGCCGTATCGAGAGCGCTCCATTCCACACTGTGAAATCCGATCTCACAATGTGCAGTGGAAACGCCTAATTCTTTAGGCTTGAATATTCGGCCAAATTTTAGAGTGCCGTCAATTAGGGAGAATTCGATGACTGACCGGGTGGAAGCTGGCGGATTGCAGATCGCCAAGAAACTGTACGATTTCGTGAATTCGGAAGCGCTCCCCGGCACTGGCGTTGATCAAGGCAAATTCTGGGATAGCTTGGGTGCTCTGATCCACACGATGGGGCCGAAGAACCGCGATCTCCTGGCAAAGCGCGAAGACATCCAGGCGCAGATTGATGCCTGGCATAAATCCCGGCGCGGTCAGCCGCATGATCATGCGGCTTACAAAGCCTTCCTCACGGAAATTGGCTATCTCGTGCCTGAAGGTGGTGCGTTCTCTATCGACACGCCGAACGTGGATGCGGAGATTGCGACCATCGCAGGTCCGCAGCTCGTTGTGCCGGTGATGAATGCGCGTTATTCACTGAATGCAGCCAACGCTCGCTGGGGCAGCTTGTACGATGCGCTTTATGGCACCGATGCGATTTCGGAAGATGATGGCGCTACGCGTGGTGTTGGCTACAATCCCGCGCGCGGCGCTAAAGTTATTGCCATGGCGCGAGCATTCTTGAATCAAGCCGCACCGCTTACTAACGGCAGTCACAGTGATGCGACAGGCTATGCAGTCAGGAATGGCGCGCTGATTGTCAGCACCAACAGCGGCGCGACAGGCTTAGCCGATCCGGCGCAGTTTGCTGGATATCGGGGCGATGCTGCGACGCCATCTGCCGTTTTGGTGAGGAACAATCGCCTCCACGCTGAAATCGTGATCGATCGTAGCCATGCAATCGGATCAACCGACGCTGCTGGTGTCGCGGACGTTATTCTTGAATCCGCTGTCACCACAATTATGGATCTTGAAGATTCAATCGCCGCCGTCGATGCCGAAGATAAAGTCGCCGCTTACCGCAACTGGCTAGGCCTGGTTCGCGGTGACCTAGAAGATTCTTTCGAAAAAGGCGGGAAGACCATGACCCGCCGCCTGAACCCAGACCGCGATTACACAGCACCCGATGGCTCAACACTTACTTTGGCTGGTCGTTCGCTGATGCTGATCCGGAATGTTGGCCACCTGATGACCAATCCGGCTGTGATCGATAAAGATGGGAATGAAGCGCCCGAAGGCATGCTGGACGCAATGATCACGGGCTTGACTGCATTGCAGGATGGCAAGGGCGCGCTGGGCCTGAAGAATAGCCGCGAAGGATCTATGTATGTTGTGAAGCCGAAGATGCATGGACCAGAAGAGGTCGCTTTCGCCGACAGCATTTTCTGCCATGTTGAAGATGCCCTTGGCGTGCAGCGGAACCGCATCAAAATCGGCATTATGGATGAGGAACGGCGTACATCCGCGAACTTGAGCGAATGTATCCGTGCTGTGAAAAGCCGCCTCGCATTTATCAACACCGGCTTCTTGGACCGCACAGGCGATGAAATGCATACGTCCATGGAAGCTGGCCCAATGATCCGCAAGGCGGACATGAAAGGCACAGCCTGGATCGCTGCATATGAGAACCGCAACGTCGATATCGGCATCGCATCAGGCCTGCCAGGCCGCGCACAGATTGGCAAAGGCATGTGGGCCATGCCGGATATGATGGCGGCGATGTTGGAGCAGAAAATTGGCCATCCGAAAGCCGGTGCCAACACGGCCTGGGTACCGTCCCCCACCGCAGCAACTCTACACGCAACCCACTATCATCAGGTGGATGTGCCCGCGTTGCAGGCGACGCTCACCAGCCGCCCCATGGGTAGCTTGGATGACATGCTGACAATTCCCGTTGCGGATCGCCCGAACTGGTCTGAAGCGGAAATTAAGGACGAGCTCGACAACAATGCACAGGGCATTCTGGGTTATGTGGTGCGCTGGGTAGATGCGGGTGTTGGGTGCTCCAAAGTGCCGGATATCAACGATATTGGTCTGATGGAAGATCGTGCGACATGCCGGATTTCCAGCCAGCATATCGCCAATTGGCTGCACCACGGCGTCTGCAGGGAAGATCAGGTGATAGAAACGATGAAGCGCATGGCTGAAGTTGTTGATCGGCAGAATGCAGGCGATCCTGCGTATCAGAACATGGCGCCAAGCTTCGATGGGCCGGCTTTCGAAGCCGCATGTGAGCTTGTGATCGAAGGCCGTCAGCAACCGTCCGGCTATACTGAGCCCGTGCTGCATCGCCGTCGCTTACAGCGCAAGGCGCTTGATGCATAGGAACGGCAGTATCTCGTGATGAATAACCGTAAGAACCAATGCTTCCATGCTGTGAATGATGGCGTTGGCTTTGAAGATCGCGGTGACGGCAACCTTGGTATCACAATCAAGATTCTCTCCAGTGATCTGGACACGACGGCGAAACGGGGCAAGCGGACAGGCCTGCTGCGCATGGTGCGCGACGCTGTAAAGCCAGAAGCCCACGCGCATGATTACTGGGAAGAGATATATTCTCGAAGGCGAGATGACCGTCCATGACGGGACAGATGGTGAAAAGGTTGTCAGTTTTGTTGATCTTGCTGCGGGGAAGCTAGGCGTCATGCACGGCCCTGTCAGCACAAAAGACGGCTTCATGATGATCAATTTCTGCTGGTATCCCGACTGAGCCTGACTGGTTTAAACGACAGTAGCGCCATAGCCAGATAGTGCGACGGCTCCTTCGATTTCGCGGATAGCATCGGTCATGGCCTGGCCGATCAGCTCCATGTGGGGGATGTGTTCGATCTGCTCGGGGACGACGCTTGCTGTTATGGTCACCCAATATCGCGCGGAACAGGCCGCAAGCGTCCGGCAGATTGACGATAACGATGTCATTTGGATCAGGCACTTCGTCGCTGAACAGGGTCGCCTGGATGCGGGCCCGCATATTGCGTTCCGCCTCGCCATCAATCATTGGGTAGGTTCGGGATTGCAGGCGCCATAGGAAGCGGTTCTGCTGCTCCACCAGCATACCGCGCGTGACTAAGTATTTCAGCGACACAAGTGCAAAGTTCTCGCTGCCGCGGGCAATTTGCTCGATCCATTCTTTTGCACTCATCGTTCTTGGCTGTGCCTAGGACTGCGTGCGTTATATCAAGCGGTGTGCCGCCTGTGGGCGTATCGTCAATAATGAAAAAGTGCTCAAGGTCTGTGTCGATCCGGTTTCGCAGCGCTAAATCCATCAGCACCAAACCTGCGAGAATGCACTTTAACGTTCATGCGTCGACGGACGCCATTTCCCCCTTTTCGTCATCCAGAAGGAACAGCATCATTTCTTCGGCGAACGTCAGGCGCTGTGCATTTTCTGTCATGGACTAATTTGAAATCCTTTATATCCCGCAGCCGCGACCGCGTCACAGCGTTTCTTGTAAGCCTCTACACCGCCTACATAAGGCATGAAGATGCGTGGTTTGCCCGGTATATTGGCACCCATGTACCAGGAATTCGCTAACGGATAGAGCGTTGCGTCCGCAACGGCGTTGTTATGAGCGACCCAATCATCCTCCGCCTTTGTTTCCGGCACAATTTTGGACTTGCCGCTGCTACGTAAATGCTCCAAGCAGTCCGCAATCCAATCCACGTGCTGCTCACAGGAAAGAATCATCTGGCTTTTGACGCCAGGGCTCTGCGGGCCTGTAATCATGAATAAGTTCGGAAAATCCGCCATCATGATGCCGAGATATGTGCGAGGACCATCTTCCCATTTAGCACCGATCTTGGCACCAGCATCAGTTTGAATATCAATCTCCTTCATCGCGCCAGTCATGGCGTCGAACCCGGTCGCGAATACGATCATGTCGAGTTCATATTCTGCGTCAGTGGTTTTAACGCCTTTCTCCGTGAGGCCTTCAATTGGTGCGCTCCGTACATCCACCAGATCAACATGGTCGAGATTATAGGTCTCGTAATAATCCGTATCCAGGATCAAGCGTTTAGTGCCGATGGGGTGATTGTACGGGCACAGCAATTCTGCCGTCTTCTGATCTTTGACCGTGGCGCGAATTTTGTTGCGGGCGAACTCAGATGCCGTATCGTTGGCTGCCTTATTCGTCAGCAAGTCAGTGAATGCATACAGGTAGCTGATGCTACCGCCTTCAGCCCATTTGGCTTCATAGGCGGCGTTCCGTTCTTCTTCACTGACGTCCAATGCAGATTGGGTCGGCGGCGGAAATCCAGCGATGCCAAATGGTGTAAAATAGGCTGCCTCCCGGCGCTCCGAATACTCAGCCTTGTGCGCCGCTTCCTTCTCGGCACGCATAGGTTCATTCCGCGCCGGTAGGCTGAAATTGGCTGTCCGCTGGAAGACTGTGACATGCTTAGCCTGCTTCGCGATCAGCGGAACCGATTGTACGCCGCTGGACCCAGTGCCAATGACACCAACCCGGAGACCAGTGAAATCAACGCCGCAATGCGGCCAAAGACCGGTGTGCTCAATCCGGCCTTTGAAGTCGTCAAAACCTGGCCAGTCTGGTTTGCGTGGCGTGGAAAGATTACCTGTCGCCATGATGCAGTACAGCGCAGACATGCTTTGGCCGTCGCTGGTTGTGATTGTCCAGCGATTGTCTGCATTGCTGAATTTTGCTGATTTGATGCGTGTGTTGAATTGAATATCTTTGCGGAGGTCAAACCTGTTCGCAACGTGGTTCACATAGTCCAGGATGACGGGCTGGCCGCCATACCGCTCGGGCCACTGCCACTCCTGCTGCAAATCATCGTCGAAGGAAAAGGAATATTCGAGGCTCTCTACATCGCACCGGCAACCGGGATAGCGGTTCCAGTACCAGGTGCCGCCGACATCACCCGCAGCTTCATAGATGCGCGCCCGATAGCCCAAATTGCGCAGCTTATGAAGCGCGTAGAGCCCGCCGACACCAGCGCCTACTATGATTACATCCAAGCTGTCATTATCACGCTTTGCCTCTGTTGCTGACACAGTAGACCTCCCAAGAGCATTTGGAATTGTTTTGAAACCAATCATTTAGAAATTTTTTTGTGGTTTCTAGTGAGTCTCAAATAATCAGTAGCTTCTGTCTAGTCCTTGTATGAAGCGATGGCATAAAGAGCCGAAACGCACGCTGTTGCGAGGCTGCCCCAAAACCCACGATAGCCTAGGACACCCCAAGAAATAATGCCATGAATACAGCTGCGCTGGGATTATTTGGGATGCAACGGATGGTTTTGCAGTGCTAGATCAGTTGGCAGAATCAATGGGATTTGGTGCGCCACCCGTCGTTATCGTCGCGGCAAATACGACTGAGGCGACCCGACGCCGGGCCACCTCTCCGATCACCCAGGAATTAATCACCAAGCTCTATGAAATATCAGTGATTGCAATGATTTGCCGCCAAGCAAGCATTAATTGGAAGGATACGCCGTACTAAGGAGAGATTTACCTGTTCTGCCGATTCTCCACCAAATCATCGACCACTGCAGGCTCCGCCAAAGTTGATGTATCGCCCAAATTGCCGAAGTCGTTTTCGGCGATCTTGCGGAGGATGCGGCGCATAATTTTGCCGGAGCGAGTTTTCGGCAGGCCTGGTGCCCATTGCAACCAATCTGGGCTGGCTATGGGGCCGATTTCCTTGCGGACCCACTGGACGATTTCTTTCTTTAAAGCATCCGAAGGTTCCTCGCCAAGATTGAGCGTGACATAGGCGTAAATACCTTGGCCCTTAATGTCATGGGGGGCACCAACAACTGCGCTCTCAGCCACTATCGGGTGGGCGACGAGGGCACTTTCGACCTCTGCCGTCCCCATTCGGTGGCCAGATACATTGATTACATCATCAACGCGGCCCGTAATCCAATAGTAGCCGTCCTCATCCCGACGGGCGCCGTCCCCGGTGAAGTAGCGGCCTGGATATGTGGTGAAGTAAGTTTCGAGGAAGCGTTGGTGATCACCATAGATGGTCCGCATCTGGCCGGGCCAGCTGTCTGAAATACAAAGATTACCTTCACACGCACCGTCGAGCGGGGTGCCTTCGGCATCCACCATCAAGGGCTGCACGCCAAAGAATGGGTTCGTGGCAGAGCCAGGTTTTAGTGCCGTAGCGCCTGGCAGCGGCGTAATCAGAATGCCGCCGGTTTCTGTTTGCCACCAGGTATCGACAATCGGGCAGCGCTCATCGCCAACAACCTTGTGATACCAGCGCCAGGCTTCCGGATTGATGGGCTCGCCAACGGAGCCGAGCAGGCGCAGGCTTTTGCGGCTGGTGGATTTTACCGGGCCGTCACCTTCCCGCATCAATGCGCGGATCGCTGTGGGTGCGGTATAGAAGATCGCCACATTGTGTTTATCGCAGACCTGCCAGAAGCGGCTGGAATCTGGGTAATTCGGCACACCTTCGAACATCAGCGTCGTGGCACCATTGGCGAGCGGGCCATAGACGATATAGCTGTGGCCCGTCACCCAGCCGATATCTGCCGTGCACCAGTAAACCTCACCCGGCTTGTAATCGAAGACATATTCGTGGGTCATCGATGCATAGACGATATAGCCGCCCGTCGTGTGCAGCACGCCCTTTGGTTTGCCGGTGGAGCCGGACGTATAGAGGATGAATAGTGAGTCTTCAGCACTCATTTCCTCTGGCTCGCAGGTCGCGGCTTGATCTGCGCAAATTTCGTGATGCCACACATCCAAGCCGTCATTCATGGTGATATCACCGCCAGTGCGCTTCACAACGATGACTGTATCCACGCTGTCGCAGGATTTAACTGCCGCATCAACATTCGCCTTCAGCGGCACTTTTTTACGGCCGCGCAGGCCTTCGTCAGCAGTGATGACCAGACGGCACTTACTGTCGTCGATCCGTTGGGCAAGGCTGTCAGGGGAAAAACCACCGAACACGATGGAATGAACCGCGCCAATGCGTGCGCAAGCCAGCATGGCGTAGGCTGCCTCCGGGATCATCGGCATGTAGATGCAAACCCGGTCCCCCTTGGAAACGCCGCGCGCTTTCATGGCATTGGCGAGGCGGCAGGTTTCGTCGTGGAGTTCCTGGTATGTGATGTTCTTTGAATCTGCCGGGTCGTCGCCTTCCCAGATAATCGCAGTTTGGTTCGCTTTGTCGGCCAAATGCCTGTCGATGCAGTTGGCGGATGCGTTTAGCGTGCCATCCTCAAACCATTTGATGGATAGGTCCTTGGCGTCAAAACTTGTGTTTTTGACCTTGGTGAATGGCTTGATCCAATCCACACGCTTACCGTGCTCACCCCAAAAGGTATCCGGATCATTGATAGACCGCTGATACATCTCCGCATATTTGGCAGCGTCCACGTGAGCGGATTGTGCGAGGGCGGCGGAAGGCTGAAACAGCGTATCGGACATAGACTTCACCCCTTAATGGCAGGCTTGTGGTTGTTAGCCGCAGTTAATCCTGCTGAGCCGCAGTTTTCAAGCACTTCCGACACTACCGAAGCGCGTTATGCTGGGGCCGAGTGCAGAAAACAGGAACAATAGAATGGCTGACATCGAATACGGCTGGTATTTGCCGACACATGGTGACGCAACACGGGTGAATGATCATGCCGCTGCAATTCCGCCAACGCCAGAGCTGATGCACCGTGTTGTTCGTGCAGCGGAAGATGCGGGCTTCTCCTACCTACTGATCCCAGTGGGTTCGACCTGCTGGGAAGCCTATATGGCCGGTGCTTTCGTCACCGAGCGTTCACGCACGATTCGTCCCTTGATCGCAGCACGCCCTGGGTTTGTGAACCCGGTTATGGCCGCCAAGATGATCGCCACGTTTGACGTGATGAGTGGCGGCCGCATTTCCATCAACCTGATCGCAGGCCAGGCGGACACGGAAGTGCAGGGTGAGGGCGTGCGCTATACCAAGGAACAGCGCTACACCCTGATGCGCGAAGAAACAGCCATCATGAAACTGCTTTGGACGCAATCTGGCGGCGTTGATTTTGATGGCGAGTTCCACACGCTGAGCGGCGCTCGCTGTGTTCCCAAGCCAGTGCAAAAGCCCTATCCGAAATTCTATCTGGGCGGCGGGTCAGAGCAGGCGGCGGAAGTGTCTGCAGAGCATTCAGACGTGCATTTATTCTGGGGTGACCTGCCGGAGAATATTGCCAAAAGCGTCACTGACTTAAACGTCCGAGCTGGCAAATACGACCGCCGTGGCCCGCTCAACTTCGGCATGCGTCTGCAAGTCATCTGCCGTGAGGATGAGGCGGATGCCTGGGCTTGGGCTGAACAACTTATTTCTGGCACCACGGAAGCTGACCGTGATCGCTTGAAAGCGCGGGTCAGCACATCAGAGGCCAACCGGCGTGTGCAGGAACTGGCGGCCGAATATGGAGATCGCGCAGGCGATCACCTTTGGACGGGCCTGACGCGCGTCCGCCCGGGCGCCGGCGTTGCTGTTGTGGGTAACCCTGAACAGGTCGCACATCAGTTCCAGCAGTTTATAGACGCTGGCTGCACCAGCTTCTGCCTGTCTGGCTATCTGCATGATGAAGAAGCCGAACGCTTTGGTCGTCTCGTCCGCCCGTTGCTCGATGCGCGAAATGACTGAAACTTCAATTGAGCTCGTGCGTACTGAGGATCAGGCGGAACATGTGCGGGCTATCGCTCGGGAGTTTATTGAATGGCTGCGCACGCGTTACCCCGAAATGCTGGAAGGGAGCGAGGAATACCTGAAGAACCAGGATTCCGCGAACATGCTTGAGGCTTTGCTTTTTCACTTTACGCCGCGTGCAGGGAAATGCTTGCTCGTACGGCAGGCTGGGCACCTCATCGGAATTCTGATGTTGAAACTGCGTGCTGAAGATGGCGTGTGTGAAATGAAAAGGATGTTCGTTCGTGAATCTGCCAGAGATGTTGGTGTTGCCCGTGCCTTGGTTGCCAGATTGATAGAGCGGGCGCGTGAACTCGGTTACCAAGTAATGGTATTGACTGCGCTTGATAGGCACCATGAGGCTATTGCCCTCTACCGGTCACCGGGTTTCAAGGATGATATCCGCCCGAATGAAACGCAATTAGCAGCCGATAACGAAGTCTTAATGTGCCTGGCGTTATAGAAAACTGCAGCATGCAGACTTTGGAAATGCGCCTCGCTTGAGTGTTCTCTAAGCTCATTAAAGAAGTATAGCGGCGTTCTATTTCTCCTCTGCTATTTCTGCTTCCGCCATGATGGCTTTTGCGGCTTCCTGGCCCAGAACCTCAGACATGTCGTCCATCGTTTTAACGGCTTTTTCCACGCCGTTTTTGTAAGCGCGATATGCCCAATAGAGCGCTCGTTCCTTTGATGGTGGTGAACCACCGCCTTCAGCATAAAGAATAGCGAGTGCCGCTTGCGCTCGTGCATGCCTGCCCTCTGCCGCGCGCTTATAGAGTTCAAACGCAACCTCTGCGTCTGGTTTGGTGCCAATGCCGTCGCGGGTCATTTTTGCCAGATTATATAAAGCTGCAGGAACGCCGGTTTCACCTGCTTTGCCGATCCATTCATATGCAGCTTCATAGTTTCTCGGTGCGCCGAGGCCGCAGAGATACATATTACCAAGCGTGTACATGGAGCGGGGCGAGCCGTTCTCTGCTGCACGCAGAAGCCAGTGCAGCGCTTTCTGGTAGTTGCGGTCATCGGCATCACCGGCGATTAGGGTGAGGGCGAGGTTGTATTGTGAATCAACATTTTCTGCTTCAGCCGCTTTCCGCCAAAACTGAAGTGCTAGGTTTGGATCGTGCTTAACGCCTTTGCCCTCGAAATAAAGCGCGCCGATATTGTAGGCGGCTTTGGCGTCTCCGACATCTGAAAGTGGACGCCAGATGTTCAGCGCTTCAACAAAATTCTGTTGCTCATAGGCCTGCATGCCATCTGTAAAGGATTTGTCCTGGGCGAGGGCAGGCGCACATGCTGTTAGAAGCGTTATGGTCGCTGCGGCGACAAAAATTCGGGCGGTCATTGGCGCACTCCTTGGCGACCAGCGCGGGCACGCAATACGTTAATCAGGCCATCGAAGCCGTCTCGGCGGATGACAGCTGTGACGTCCTGACGCTGGGTTATAGCCATGCTGACGCCCTCCACCAAAACGTCAATCACTTTCGGGCTGTCGGCGACGCCGGTGCGCACACGCCACTCAGCGTCAATCGCTGGACCGCCGCTTGCGCTGACGATCTGGGTCTTCACCAGAACATCCTTTGGCCCAGCAGGGTTCTCGGCAAGCACCTTCAAATCCTCACCGGCATAACCACCGAGGCGGCGGGCGTATGTGGCGAGGACGTACTCGGAAAAAACTTGTGTGTATTCTTTTTTCTGGGCGGGTGTGGCGCGCTTCCAATAACGGCCAGCGACAAAGCGGGCGATTCGGCTCATATCGAAACCTTCACGGAGGACGGGCCGAAGCGCTTTTTCTCTCGCATTCAATGTCGAGCCGCTGGCTTGAAGTGCGGCGATCGCTTGAGCGGACATTGCCGTAATATGGTCAGCTGCAGGTCCTGCAGCCGCGGGATTGAATGGAGCCAGAGGTAGCAGCGCCAAAGCGGCTGTGCACAGAAGTTTCATCGGATTACGAGAACTTCGGTTTCGGGAGGCCGGGAACGTAGCTATTGATAGAGTTAGAAAACCCGCCGTCCGCGCAGAGGTTTTGGCCGGTAACATAGCGTGATTCGTTAGAAAGCAGCCAAGCGCATACGTCGCCAATATCGTCAGCTGCACCAACGCGGCCTAGCGGGACAATATCGCTGCGGCGCTGGGCCATCGCGTTGTCGCGGTAGACGTTTTCTGAGAAGGGCGTGCGGATCATCCCTGGGGATACGGCATTGGCGCGGATGCCATCTTGCGCCCATTCTTGCGCCATAAGCCGGACCATCATGATGCATGCGGCCTTGCTAATGCTGTATGCGCCCATCCACGGATGCGGGTTCATGCCTGACATTGAGGCGACAGCGACATATGCGCCTTTGCTTTCTCTCAGGTGCCGATATGCTGCTTTGCCCATCAACCACATTGCCCGTGTGTTGATATTCATCAACATATCCCAGTCATCCAGCGATAACTCCGCCATCGGCCCAGGGGCGGCTGCACCGGCATTAGAGAGAACGGATGTCAAGCCACCAAACGCCTCGACCGTCTCAGCGACCAGGCGGGCTGGGGTTTCGGGGTCGGTCAAGTCGCCATTGGGTGTGATGACATCGGCACCCAGGCCTTCCAGATCAGCTGCAAGCGCTTCCCGTTCGGGCGTGTCGCGCAATTCATGGAGGGCGATTTGCAGTTTTACGCCGTCACGCTTGCAGACCTCAGCAAGCTTGCGGGCCGTCGCACCGCCAATGCCGGGGCTGGCGCCAGTGATGAGAGCTTTCATAGCTGATATATCCTCTATGCAGCCGGGTGCCATTTCGGCGCACGCTTTTCAACGAATGAGCAGAGGCCTTCAGTCGCTTCGTCCGTCAAGCGCTTTGCAGCGTGTGGGGTTGCGAGCGCCAAAGCACGCGCATCATCAATCACCAAATTTGCGCATTCGAGAATGGCTGCTTTGGTTCCTGCCAGGGCGTCTGGCGGGCAATCTAGCAGATAGTTCAAAATTGGAGCTGCCGCTTCATCTAATCCGCCTTTGGGGCAAACTTCGTCTGCAAGGCCGATTTCTTTGGCCCGGCGCGCATCAAACCGCTCGCAGGTCAGGGAAAAGCGGCGGGTATGGGCAACGCCAAGGCGAGCAATCAATTGCGGGTAAATTGGATTGGCGATCAGGCCCCATTTGGCTTCCGTGATCGCGAAGAAGGCGTCTTCAGATGCTATGACGATGTCACAACTGGAGGCAACGCCAACGCCGCCACCAAAGCATCCACCATGGACGAGCGCCACAGTTGGCAGTGGGAATTCGTTCAGGCCGCGCACAGCGTCCGTTGTCGCCTGGGAAACTTCGAGGTTTTCTTCCCAGGACTTTTCTTTGAGAGACATGATCCATTTCAGATCAGCGCCCGCTTGAAAGTGCCGCCCGTTGCCACGCAGCACCACTACCCGTGCTTGTGGATCGGCAGCGATTTCTCCGAAGGCTGACAACATCGCCTGGATCATGTTGCTATTGTAAGCGTTGTTCACATCCGGGCGGTTGATAATGACCGTCGCGACGCCGCGGCGGTCAATGTCGGTTAATATGATGTCTGAAGACAAAGGACATTTCCTCTAAAGTAAATGGTTCATCGGGCATAATAACGCGGGCTCGCCGACTGCGATATGCTCGCCCGGTTGATTGATCGAAGGACAGATTATGACAGACAGATTGGCCGCTTTCATCGCCGTCGCAGAGGCCCTCGCCCACACTGCGAATGCTAAATACCCGGGCCTGCATGAAGCGGAAAGTGTGCCGCAGGAATTGTGGACCAAGCTGTCTGAAGCTGGGCTACTCGGCCTCCGCATTCCATCGGAATATGGCGGTGCCGCGCTCGATTTAGAGGATGTTGGGCCTATCGCGCGGGCTTTTGCCAAAGCGTCAGGCAATCAGGGACTGGTCACGACCTGGCTTGGTCATAATCTCATGGCGGATTGGGTGATTGGCCATTTCGGAAATGCTGACCAGCAGGCGGCACTCTTTCCAAAATTGGCGACGGGGGCTGCGACAATCGCCTTCGCGGTATCAGAACCAGGGGCAGGGGCCCATCCCAAAAAGCTCTCCACGACTGCGACCAAGGACGGCGATCAATGGCGGCTGAATGGCGCTAAGTCCTATGTCACGAACGGCCCAATTGCCACGCACTTGGTGATTGTCGCCATTACGAATGCAGGGGCTCCAGGCCGGAAGGCGTTTGGTGCTTTTCTGGTACCAAAGGACGTGCGAGGTTTGATGATCCGTCCGAGCGAGCATGTTGATTTTCTGAAACCAAATGGCCACGCATCGCTTGACCTAGAGGATGTCATTGTCCCCACCAGCGTAAGACTTGGTGGGGAGGGCGATATCTACCCACTCATGGTGAAGCCACTTCGTGATCATGAAGACCGAGTTGGCGCGTGGTCCAAGCTTGGAGCCTTCGAATATCTGATTTCGAAACTTGCGGCTTTGCCCGATGGTGCTATGCATGCGGGTGGTGTTGCTGCGCGCCTTCTGGCGGTTGCGACGATCCTGGAGCATGACAAAACCGACAAAGGCCTACTTGCTGTCCGGGCCATTTTTGAGGACATTCGGAAGCAGCTTACTTTGTCGGATATTGCGGCTTTGGACCCAGCAGCCCAGGCGCTCGCCCGTGATCTGGATAAGCTTGGCGGCGTCGCACGCTATGCGGTGGAGGCTAAATTCCAAGCATTGGGCCGTAGCATCGCCAATTGCGCTTGAGCGGTTGAAACGCTAGCTCTATTGAATGAAATATTTAGCTGAGAGTGTAGTATGAGCGCGGAACCGGAAATGCGCCTAGCCGATGGCTTTGCCAAAGCTAACTATGATGCCTGGCGGGACCTCGTGGATAAAGCGCTTAAAGGTTCCGATTTTGATAGGTTGCTGACCACGGAAACCGACGACGGCTTCCGGCTCCAACCTTTGTATCGCAGTGAGGATCGCCCAGACGCGATGCTTTCGCCCGGGTCTGGGCGCGGCGTTACGGCGGGCGCTTGGGACATTCGGCAGGCGGTTACGGGTCCAGAAGCGGCCAGCGCCAATGCTCAGATGGTAGAAGATTTGGCAGAAGGCGGCGTGTCCGCACTTCTTCGCTTTGATGCCTGCTTCCGGCAAGGTGCTACGCCTAAGACACGGCCAGACTTGGTCGCCCATCGCGGTGCTGCCATTCACACGGTGGCGGACCTTGAGGCAGCATTCAAAGGCATTGATCTAGCAAAAACACCCGTGACACTTGATGCAGGCGCTGGCGGGCTTGCCGCCGCTAAAGCATTTCTAGCGCTGACGAATGCACCGGCTGCTGGAACTGTCCTAGGGCTTGATCCAATTGGCGCTGTGGCGTCGGCAGGCCTACCTTCAGCTAGCCCCGACGCTTGGTATGACTTCGCTGCTGGCTTTGATGGCCTTGCCCTCAACGCTTCTTCGGCGCCTGCATTCGATGCAGGTGCGAGTGAGGCCGAAGAGCTTGGCTATCTTTTGAGTAGTGCGCTGGCCTATCTCCGTGCTTTGGAACCGCGCGGCCTTAGCGTCGCTGATGCAGCAGCTCGGATCAGCTTCACGCTGGCGATCAGCCAAGACCAGTTCATGACCATCGCGAAGGCCCGCGCCGCCCGCGCGCTTTGGGCTGCGGTCTTGGAACATGCAGGTGCCGCAGAAGCCAGTTTAGGCATGCGACTACACGGCGTCACGGCAGAGCGAATGTTTACAACGCGCGACATTCACGTAAATATTCTGCGTGCGACAATTGCTGGATTTGCTGGCGCTGTCGGCGGTCTGGATGGTCTGACGATCTATCCATTCGATGTGCGCCTTGGCAAACGGGACCCGCTCGCAAGACGGGTTGCACGCAACTTGCAGATCATGTTGGCCGAGGAGAGCCATCTTGGCCGTGTCGCGGACCCAGCATGTGGCTCATACTTCGTCGAGCGCTTAACCAATGACCTCGCGCGCCAAGCTTGGGCGGAATTCCAGGCGATTGAGCAGGCTGGCGGTGCTGCAGCTGCTATTAAAAGCGGTATGTTGCCTGAGCGGATCGCCGAAACCGTTGCAAGCCGTGCAGTGAAAATAGCCAGCCGCAAAGCACCGATCCTCGGCATTTCAGAATTCGCGAATGTGGCTGAGGCTCCAGTGGAAGTTTTCGACTTTGCAGAAATGGCAGCATCAGCTGCCGCAGCTGATGGGACGCCCTTGCTTGATTCACCAACAGCGCCTGGCGATGGTCCGATGTCGATCCAACCGGTGGGTGCGGCGTTTGAAGCGTTGCGCGATGCGGCGGACGCATATGTAGAGCAAACCGGTGCCGTACCCGTAGTTTTCCTAGCGAATATCGGCGCATTGGCGCACTTCACAGCCCGTGCCTCCTTCGCCGCAAATGCCTTTGCTGCGGGCGGGATAGCGCCTGCGGGTGAGACTAGCCTTGGATATTCGGATGCCGGTGCTGTTGCGGAAGCATTTAAGCAAAGCGGCGCTGCGATTGCCTGCATCTGTGGCACGGACGCCGCATATGACGATAATGCGGCGGCATTTGCATCCGCACTAAAAGCGGCTGGCGCTAACCAGGTCTGGCTCGCTGGTCGTGGCGGTGCGGCTGAGGCTGGTCTTCGCCAAGCAGGCGTTGATGGTTTTATTGCGATAGGAGCGGATGTGCTGGCAGCCATGCAATCCGCCCATCAAGCGATTGGAGTTTAGGCACGTGAGCGCAATTCCAGATTTCTCGAAGCTTAACTTGGACGCCAGCAATATCGGCGCGCCGCCTGCGAACGATGCTCAGCCGTGGCTGACGCCTGAAGGTATTTCCGTCTCGCCCAAATACGGCCCGGACGACGTGGCTGGCCTGGATTTCATGGGCGGCATGCCTGGCGTGGCACCCTATCTGCGCGGGCCATACCCGACCATGTATGTGCAGCGGCCCTGGACTGTCCGCCAATATGCCGGGTTCTCGACTGCTGAGGAATCCAATGCATTTTACCGCCGCAATCTGGCGGCTGGGCAAAAAGGCCTCTCCATCGCCTTCGATCTGGCGACGCACCGGGGCTATGATTCGGACCATCCGCGCGTATCTGGCGATGTTGGTATGGCGGGTGTGGCTATCGACAGCATTGCGGATATGGAAATCCTGTTTGACGGTATTCCGCTCGATGAAATGACGGTTTCTATGACCATGAACGGAGCCGTTCTGCCGATCATGGCGCTATATATCGTCGCCGGTGAAGAGCGGGGTGTCCCAACAGAAAAGCTGGCTGGGACCATTCAGAATGATATTCTGAAAGAATTCATGGTCCGCAACACCTATATCTATCCACCGACGCAATCCATGCGGATTATCTCTGACATCTTCGCCTATACCAGCCAGAAGATGCCGCGCTTCAATTCGATTTCGATCTCGGGCTATCACATGCAGGAAGCAGGAGCGACGGCGGACTTGGAGCTTGGCTATACGCTTGCAGACGGCATTGAATATGTCCGCGCTGGCAAGGCTGCCGGCATGTCCGTAGATGCGTTTGCGCCGCGCCTATCATTCTTCTGGGCGATTGGCATGAACTTCTTTATGGAAGTTGCGAAAATGCGCGCCGCTCGCTTGCTTTGGGCCAAGATGATGCAGGCAGAAGGTGCGGAGAACCCGAAGAGCTTGGCGCTTCGCACCCATTGCCAAACTAGTGGGTGGAGCCTTGCGGCGCAGGACGTCTACAACAACGTTGTCCGCACATGCGTCGAAGCAATGGCCGCGACCCAGGGCCATACCCAATCACTCCACACCAATGCGCTGGATGAAGCGCTGGCGCTGCCAACAGATTTCTCCGCGCGTATTGCTCGCAATACGCAATTGGTGCTGCAACAGGAAAGCGGCACGACCCAGGTGATCGACCCCTGGGGCGGCAGCTATTATGTTGAACGGCTGACGGCTGAAGTCGCCAAAAAGGCCTGGGAACACATCCAGGAAATTGGAGGCATGGGCGGCATGGCGAAGGCCATTGAAGCTGGCCTTCCAAAGCTTCGAATTGAGGAAGCCGCAGCGCGGACCCAGGCAAGGATCGATGCTGGTCGCCAGACCATCGTCGGCGTCAATAAGTATAAGCCGACGCATGAAGAACAGATCGACGTTCTGAAGATTGACAATGCCAAGGTCCGAGCGGCGCAGATCGCGCGGCTTGAGCATGTCCGCAATAACCGCGATGGCGACGCCGTGCAGGCCGCGATGGATGCCCTGACAGAAGCAGCCGGAACAGGGTCTGGCAATCTGCTGGAACTCGCCGTGGACGCTGCTCGCAAGCGCGCCACCGTTGGTGAAATCTCCTATGCGCTGGAGAAAGTCTATGGGCGGCATCTAGCGGAGGTGAAGGCTGTGTCTGGCGTATATGCAGGCGAGGTTGGCAACGACGTGGCGTTGATTACGGACGTGCGCGAAAAGGCTGATGCTTTCGCGGAGGCTGATGGTCGTCGCCCGCGTATTCTAATCTGCAAGATGGGCCAGGATGGGCATGATCGTGGCCAGAAAGTCATCGCGACAGCGTTTGCTGATTTGGGCTTTGATGTTGATATTGGGCCACTGTTCCAGACACCAGACGAAGCCGCCCGCCAAGCAGTGGAGAATGACGTCCATATCGTCGGGGCATCATCATTGGCGGCGGGCCATCTGACCCTGGCACCGGCGCTCATCGAAGCGCTGAAAGATCAGGGCCGGGATGATATTCTGGTCGTAATTGGCGGCGTGATCCCGCCGCAGGATTTTGACGAACTGCGCGACGCAGGCGTCGCTGCGATCTTTCCGCCAGGTACCGTCATCGCTGAGGCTGCAATGGGCTTGCTTGACAAGCTGAATCAAGACTTGGAATACGTTTGATGGCTATCCGCACCGCACTCTCTGATTTGCTGGGTATTGAGCATCCCATTCTGCTTGCGGGCATGGGCGTTTGGGGCATGGCGACGCCGCCCGCACTCGTGGCGGCTGTATCGGAGGCGGGTGGGCTTGGCGTTCTCGGGTGCTCAGGCTTGAGCCCAGAAGAAATCCGCCGCCGCATCAAGGCCGTTCGTGCGTTGACAGATAAACCCTTCGGCGTTGACCTATTGCTGCCTGCCACCTTGGCACCTGCCGCCACGACCCGCAGCGGCGTTCGCGCTGAACTGGGTGAGAGATTCCCGGAACATGTGGCGTTTTACCGAAACCTGTTGACCCGCTTTGAACTCGCCGAAGCGCCAGTGCAGGATGATATCGTTATCTCCTCCGAATTCATTGAAGCGCAGATCGCCGTCACTCTGGAAGAACATGTTTCGGTATTCGCCGCTGGTCTGGGTGATCCAGGTCGGGTGACCGGACGGGCTAAAGCGCAAGGCATGGTGACGCTCGGTCTCGCTGGCTCGCCGCGCAATGCCGCCCGGCAAGTCGAAGCAGGCGTGGATGCCGTTGTCGCGCAGGGGACGGAGGCCGGTGGACATACCGGCCGCGTTGCCAATTTCGCCCTGATTCCGCAAGTGGTTGATGCCGTCGGCACCACGCCAGTGATCGCAGCAGGTGGTATTTCGGATGGTCGCGGAATCGTAGCATCGATGGCGCTCGGCGCATCTGGTGCATGGTTGGGCTCGCTCTTCCTGACGGCAGATGAAAGCGACATGCCCGGCGCTTGCAAAGACGAACTTATCGCCTCTCGCTCCACCGACATGGACGTCACGCGCGCTTGGACGGGAAAAACACTCCGCGCCCGCAAAAACGAAGTCTCCGCAGCTTGGTCCAAATCAGGCCTTGATCCACTACCCACCCCACATCAACGCGTCTTGATGGAAGATTTCCTTGAAGCCGTGAAAGCGGCCAAACGCTGGGACCTCTTCATGAACGCCGCGGGCCAAGGCATCGGCATGGTCTCCAAGCGCAAATCTGCGGCAGAGATCATGGCCGATCTGATCGAAGGCATGGAACGGGCAATGGATGAATTGGCGGCGCGGACTGGGCGATAGCCGCATGAAAGTTTAGGAGTCGGGAATGTGATTGCAGCTTTCATTGATGTAACAGCAGGCAGACCCCATGTCGTACTTGGTAGTTAACAGATACGAGCGGTGATGCTGCGTGGGGCATTTTTTCTCAATATTGGTTGTTATTGGGCCGGCGTTTTGGGGCGTACAGCCTTTTGCTGTGTTTAGTGCAGAGGCGCGCGGCTGAGCTATGATCTTATAGACCGCGCTGTCTCGCCCTATCTGGGCGTGTACTACGAACCTAAGTTTGGCGGTACGGCAGACTTGGCGCGAGACGAGCAAGAGGCGGTGGATGCGCTTTATGTCGTTGCTGCCTTGAAAATGATTTTCTAAGCCTTTTCGGAGTTTCATACGACGTGTGTTTTTGCCGAATGAGCCACTAACTTTCCCGACCTTCCCGCGATCAACGCAATCGTTATACTCCTCGCTTTCGAATTGGAGTCTGTGCCCCGTGACCTTTGCTTCTCGCACCCACGAAGTCGCTGATATGGCAGCGGCGCAGGAATATTATCATTCGCGGGGATGGACGGATGGGCTGCCGATTGTACCGCCAACGGAGGAATCCGTTCAGGCTTGCCTCGATTGGGCGCTAATGACGCCGGACCAACTTGTCGGCATTGAGCCCGTGCGCGAGCGCGTGCTCACGGCGGAGAAGCTGGCGATCAATGCCGTTATGGCAGGTTGCTTGCCGATGCACTTCCCAGTGGTCGTCGCGGCTTTCACGGCGATGCTGCAGGAGCCGTTTTTGATGCATGGCGCTACGGCCAGCACCGGCGGATGTGCGGTGCTAATCGTTATCAACGGGCCGGTCCGCAAAGAGCTTGGCATGAGCGGCCAATTCAACGCTATCGGGTCCAGCGACCGGGCGACATCCGTCATCGGCCGGGCGATCCGGCTGACGATGATTAACCTAATGGATGTGCGCCCCGGCCATATCGACCGATCTACTTTGGGCCATCCGGGCAAGTTCAGCTATTGCATCGCCGAGGACGAGGAAAACACAACTTGGCTGCCGCTTGCGGAAGAGCGTGATTGCCCACCGGGCGCATCCTCTGTCACCGTGATGGCCGCGATGGCGCCGCGGCAGCTTATGAATGAGTGGACGACAAAGCCTGAGGAAATCCTGGATACCTTCGCTGCTGAAATCAAAGCGAATATGCGGCATTATTCGATCTGGCCCGGCAACTACGCCATCGTCATCGCCCCCCAGCTCCGCACGCATTTCGAGAAGGCCGGATGGTCGAAGGCTGATGTGCGCCGCTATGTATTTAAGAAGGCACGTATTCTGCGGAAAGAATGGGCCGACGTTGGCAAAGGCTCTGTCGTCAAGCAACGCGGCGAGCAGGAATATGCGGCGCTGCCCGATGAAGATCATCTGTTGGTCATTGCAGCTGGCGGACCGGCTGGCGGTTTCGGTGCCGTTATTGCACCTTGGCTTGGCCACAAAAGCTGCGCCGTAACCATCCCCATCGGCGTTTGCGTCGATTGTAAAATCTGAACAGGGAGACCCTCAGACTTGCAAGTTCTTGATCCAACCCATGAAGCCGATGTGGTGGGGCTTGTCCCACCGCCTAGGCTGGACGCGCTGGCGGGCAAAACCGTTGGCTTGATCTCTAACGGCAAGCAAGGCACGAAGAGCTTCTTCGCAGCCATCGAAGCTGAATTGCGGGAAACCCACGGTGTCGCCGATGTAATTTGGCGCACCAAGGGCAATTACTCCGCCCCGGCACCTGAGGCCATTATGGCGGAAGCGCAGCAATGGGACGCCCTTATATCCGGCGTTGGCGATTGAGGCAGTTGCTCGTCGTGCAGTTTGCATGACGCAGTGGCTGGCGAGCGGATGGGTGTTCCATCTGCAGGTGTTATGACAGAGCCGTTCTCTGACGCAGCAGGCCTAATGGCGCGTGTATTGGGCGCGGAAGACTTCCCGTTTGCCGTGATTGATCACCCGATTAGCAGTGCATCCGACGAAGCGCTTAGAGACCGCGCGAAGATTGCAGTCGCCCAGAGTGTCAAAATCCTGACAGTCGCTGGCTGATGCAGCTTTTGCTTAGCTACGCCGGTGCCCTTTATCTTGGGCACCGGCGAACAGCACTGCCTCGCGCCGTGCGATATCAGCGGCAATTGCATCGAACTCCGACTGTAGGAGTTTCTCCTTCGGCGGATCAATTAGCTTGAAGTGGCCGTACCGGTCTTCACCGGCAACAAGGGACACTTCTGTCTCCGGGCCTGCTTCAGCTTTCATGCTTGGCTTAATGTAGCGAATGGCAGCGCCGATCCGGCGGTCATTCGTGCTGTTTGGGCCGGACGCATGGAACAGATGTCCATGATGAAGGGAAGCTTGGCCGGTTTTGAGTGAAGCGTCCACAGCATCGCTCTCGTTAACCTCGACCTGTAGTTCCTGGCCGCGGGTCAACAAGTTTTCATCCGCGAAGCTATCTATATGGGGCATGATGCGCTCTCGATGGCTGCCTGGGATGAAGCGCATGCATCCGGCTTCCACGCTGGCGGGCGATAGGGCGACCCAAAGCGTCGCTTCATCCGGCTCATCCAAGCCCCAATATGTGAGGTCCTGATGCCAGCTTACATAACTGGTGGTGTTGGGCTCTTTGATAAAATGCCCAGATCCCCATACAAGCAGGTCCGGCCCAAGTACGGCGCTTGCAGCGGCGATCATTTTCGGGTGGCGGGTCAGTGCGTCATATGAAGGCAGCAGACGCGCTGGATACCCACGCACCATGGCGCGTTTCTTTGGGTCATCGGCATAGAGCGCCTCTGCCTCTTCTAGGTCGGTACGCAGGGTTAAAGCTTGATCCGCCGACAGAATGTCCAGCGGAAAGACAAAGCCGTCGCGCGCGTAAACTGCCGCGATTTGGGAGGGGATACTGATCATACGTGAATCCTATCCCTGGCGCGGCGATAGTGGAAGATGGCGCGCTCCATCAATTTCATTTAACTTTTTAGCCGTGGCGCGCTAATATGGTAAAACACAGATTGAAAGATAGAGCGATGCCTCGTGATTCGGCCCGCGTCCATGATGTGCCTGACGACCTGCTTGCAGCGATGGATTATTGCTATGAGCAAGGTTGGACCGACGGGTTGCCCGTCGTGCCGCCAGTAGTCCAGCGTGTAGAGGCGATGATGATGTATGAGGGCCGCCCGCCTGAAACCGTCATCGCAACCCATCCAGCGACCGGCCTTGAATGCACCATTCACGCCGCTGCTGTTAACGCCGTCATGTCGGGGTGCCTGCCGGAATATTTTCCAGTCATCGTGGCTGCATTTGAAGCCATGAATGAGCCGGATTTTAACTTCCATGGCTCCACCGCAAGCACGGGCGGATCAGCGCCGTTATTAATCGTGAGTGGCGGCGTTGCTGATGAAATTGGTATGAATGCGGATGTGAACCTTTTCGGCCCAGGCAATCGTGCCAACGGAACGATTGGACGCGCGACCCGGCTGGTTCTCCGGAACGTTTTTCAGATGATCCCTGGCATTTCCGACAAATCGACCCAAGGCAATCCGAACAAGTTCAGCTTCTGCATTGCTGAGCGCGCCCGAGGTAACCCATGGCCGCTGCTGGTCGAGACATTGGACTATCCAGAGGGCGTTAGCAGTGTCACGGCCTTCGCGGGCGGCGGGTTTTTTAATATCGAGAACCACGGCGGTGCTGCGCCGGAGGAAGTGTTGGGGTCTATCGCACATACGATGGCGGGCTTGGGCGTTTTAACCCTTGGCCAATCGGTCGTCGTACTAGCACCAGAGCATATGCGTATTCTCGGTAATGCCGGCTGGACGCGGGAGCGGGCGCAGGACTACTTGTTCGAGAACGCGCGCCGGAGCCGGTCGGAGCTGGAAGCTGTCGGTAAATTCCGCCAGCAGGATTTTGACAGGCAGCGCGATCCAGCGCATGCCAGCCCATTACTGCATGACGACTACATGCATCGCGGCATCGGCCCGGCCGATATTCTTATCATAATGGGCGGCGGCGATGCGGGTGGCCACTCCTGCTTCATCCCATCTTGGAGCCGGGCACGCAGTTCTTTGATGCAGTCAAAGCCAATTGGCGTCTGCATTGATTGCGATTGAATGGAGGATTGAATGGAACTTTATGATCCAACAGTAGCGGGGCCGCAGCGTGATAGCAGCCGGGCACCGTCATTGATCAGCCTGGAAGGCAAGACCGTTGGCTATTTACATAATGGTAAGCTCAACGCGATCAACATGCTGCGCGAGACGGCGGAATTGTTTGCCGCTCGTCATGGCTGCCAGATTGCACCGATTTATTCCAAGTGCAATGCCAGCGCGCCAGCACCTAAAGAAACACTGCAGCAGGCAGCTGATGAGATTGATTTTCTCATAACCGGGCTTGGTGATTGAGGCAGTTGCTCAACGTGCAGTTTGCATGATGGCGTCAGCTTCGAACAATTAGGCAAACGGGCGATTGTTGTTTGCACGGAACCTTTCGAGGTAACGGCGAAAAACATTGCCCGCATGTTAGGCTTGCCTGACTATCCTTTTGTGATGGTTGAGCACCCGATTGGCAGCCGCACACTGGATGAGATCAAGGTGTTGGCTGAAACTGCATATCAACAATCCCTTTCAATTCTGACGGAGCCTTAGGCGGCGCTGTGGGCGAAATAATTACTGATATCAGGCTTGTAGGTGTTCGAATTTCCCTGAAAACCGCATGGTTATTCGTTCAGCTCACAGGCGAAAGCGGCCTGAAGGGTGTCGGTGAAGGAACGCTGAACGGTAAAGAAGAAGCGGTTGCCCAAGTCGCAGACGGACATGGCCGGCAAGTGTTAGGACGGGACGCTGGGGATACGATGGGCCTGTTTGCCAGCCCACCGTTCGGCAATTTGCATGAGGCCGCGTTTAGCTCTGCGGTTATGCAAGCGGCATCAGATTTGGATGCGCGATCAACGGGCAGTCGCTTGGCTAATGCATTGGGCGGCTTGCGCCGTGACGCAATTGGTCTTTATGCCAATATCAATCGGCGCACAGACGACCGCTCCCCTGCCGGGTTTGCAGCCAACGCCGCAATTGCCTTGGCCGCTGGATATACCGCATTCAAGATCGCGCCGTTTGATGGCGCAGCGCCTGATATGTCACCAGGACAGTGGCGTCCGCTTGTCGAAACTGGATTGGCGAGGATAAATGCGGTGCGCAGCGCTATCGGCCCAGACGCGCGCCTCATGGTCGATTGTCATTGGCGCTTCGCTGAATCGACAGCCTTATGGGTTCTAGATGCTGTTGAACCCTTTGACCTCTACTGGTTCGAATGTCCGATCCCTAGAGAGTCCATAGCCCTCGGTGCGTTAAAGCGATTGCGGTCAAAAGCGAACACGCTCGGCATTCGGCTCGCAGGGGCCGAAACTGGAATCAAGCTGGCTGGGTTTGAACCGATGCTGAACGCCGGGGCCTATGATGTCATGATGCCAGATGTGAAATATGCCGGCGGCCCCGCTGAAATGATGCGGATTGCAGAGACGTTTGCTGCCCATGACGTCACCTTTTCCCCGCACAACCCCAGTGGCCCCATCTGCCATGCCGTGTCTATGCAGATATGCGCGGCTGTTGAAAATGTGGATCTATTGGAAGTTCAATTTGATGAAACGCCTGTCTTCAAAACACTGGTTGAACCGGCGCTGCCATTAATTGTCGGCGGCGTTGCGCCATTGCCCGAAGGAGCAGGTATCGGCGTTGACCTCAGTTCCGCGGTGATTGCTGGCACGGATTCTGCGGTGGCGTGGCAAGCCAGCTAGTTCTCGATTGCAATGCCGAAGGCCCGCTGTAGGATTACTTTGAAATAGATATGAATAGGAGCTTCGGTATGGATCAACCAATCAAAAAATACGGTGACATGTTGGTTTCGCCATTGGGCGGCGCACGCTTTGGCGCAGAAATCACTGGCCTGAAGCCCAGTGAGATGACTGCGGCGCAACGGACCGGAATTCTTGACGCTTACAAGGAAGGGCACGGCCTTCTGTGCTTTCAATTCAACCATATGCTGGATGTCGAAGAACTCCACGCAATGACGGCTGTGTTCGGCGAGAATGAGTTCGCACCAGGCCTTATCAACGGCATCGGCAAGAAAGCTTTGCCGGGTGAAGAACATTTAACCGTTGAAGATCAGGTCGCTGCTCATAGAGCAAAAGGCCGTGATCCGTATTTGGCCTATATCGGAAATGTAGAGCCAACGACGCTTCAGGTCGAGAAGACGCCGGATAAGTTCTTTGGCGAGTGGGAATGGCATACGGATATGTCCTATATTCCAACCCCACCGACTTTTAGCCTGCTGCACGCCCGGATCATTCCAGACGATGGCGGCGATACGGGCTTTTGCAGCCAGGTTATGGCTGCCAAAGAACTCCCAGATGATCTCCGGCGCAAAGTTTTGTCGCTTCAGATCAAGCATGATTCCACATATGCCAGTAGCGGCATCATCCGTCCGGGCATGGAGGTGCCAACCTCCCCGATAGAGGCTATCGGGCATGCACATCCAATCATCCGCACGGTGCCGTCCACTGGCGATGAGGCGCTGTATCTTGGCCGCCGCACGAATGCCTATGTTGAAGGCCTACCGCTTGATGAAAGCGAAGCGCTGCTGGATAAGCTTTGGGCACATGCGACCAAACCGGAGTTCCAATATCAACACAAATGGAGCGTCGGGCAGGTTGTTGCTTGGGATAATCGCATGATGCTGCATATGCGCAGCCCTGTTGATACCTCCAAAGCGCGTTTCATGTGGCGGACGCAGACCAAAGGCGAAGGCGTTGTTCCTGCAGCGTGATAGCCTCGTGCTTGCCGTTACCAGCTTCTGAATGATAGCGATTCAGCCGAACGTTTAATGGATGGGCGGCGGGAGGATGACGCACGATGTATATGACCCAAGGCCTGCGCCGGGCTGCTAAGATTAATCCTCGTAAGATTGCGCTGATTTCTGAAAAGCGGACCTTCACCTGGGCTGAGTTCCAGGACCGGGTTGCACGGCTTGCGGGTGCGCTGCATGGACTTGGGATGAAAGGAGAGGCTCGCGTGGCGATGCTCTCCTATAACCAGGATCGCTATGCCGAATATTATTACGGCGTCTTCTGGGCCGGCGCGAACGTTGTGCCGATGAATATTCGCTGGTCCCTGGCTGAGCACGTCTATTCAATCAAGGATTCCGGTGCCAGGTACTTGGTGGTCGATGACGCTTTCGCTGAGCTGGGTGCGGCCATTGCGAAAGAATGCCCGACCGTTGAGCACGTGATTTTTGCGGGCGACAGTGATTGCCCCGCTGGCATGCTGTCTTATGAAGGCTTGGTGGCCGAAGCATCCCCCGCCGATGATGCATTCCGTACTGCCGAAGACTTGGCAGGCATCTTCTACACTGGCGGCACCACCGGATTTCCGAAGGGCGTGATGCTGCCGCATCGCGCGCTGTGGGCCAGTTCCATGTGCTTTGGTGCTGGTGCCAATGTGACAGCGGATGACCGCAACATTCACGCCCCGCCGCTTTTCCATATCGCAGGTAGCGCTATGCTGTTCTCGCTGACGATTTTCGGCGGCAGCCACGCATTTATTCCAGGGTTTGAGCCAAAAGCTTTCCTGAACGCCGTGACGGAATTCGACGGCACGATTTCTCTGCTCGTGCCCACGATGGTTGGCATGCTGCTGCAAGCGCCGGAACTTGAAGATGCGGATACAAGCCGGCTGACGCGGCTGATCTACGGTGCCTCGCCAATGACGCTTTCGGTCCTGAAAGAGGCCATGGAGAAGATGCCGGAAACGCGCTTCATCCATGCGTATGGCCAAACCGAACTGGCACCGCTCGCGACCCTTCTGGGCTCCGACTATCACGTTCTGGATGGTCCGAAGGCGGAGAAAATTCGGTCTGTTGGTCAAGCGGTTCCAGCGGTAGAGATCGAGGTTGTGGATGAGACAGGTGTGGAAGCCCCGCGCGGCCAGTCGGGCGAAGTTCGGGTGCGCGGTGCCAATACAATGCTTGGCTATTGGAATAAGCCGGAGCAGACTGCAGAAACTTTGAAAGACGGTTGGGTCTATACCGGTGACGGCGGCGTTATGGATGAGGAAGGATTCCTTTATATTGTCGACCGGGTGAAGGACATGATAATCACCGGCGGTGAGAATGTGTTCTCCGCCGAGGTCGAAAACGCCATTATGCAGTTCCCTGGCCTTTCAGAATGCGCCGTGATCGGCATTCCGGACGACCGATGGGGCGAGGCAGTCCACGCAATTGTTGTCCCGCGCGCTGGCCAAACACCTGATCCAGCAGCCATGGTAGCGCACTGCCGGGACTTGATCGCCCCCTATAAATGCCCACGGACTGTTGAAGTGCGGGCAGAGGCTTTGCCCAAGTCCGGTGCAGGCAAAATCCAAAAATTCGAACTCCGCGCACCCTTCTGGAAAGGCCGGGACCGGAACGTCGGCTAGTGATGGATCAGGATCGCGCTGGGCCACTGCCCGGATATTACCCATCGCCCTGGCCTGTTGAGTGTGGCGGTAACAGGCGCCAGAAAGCAGCTAAAGGTGGCTTGAATGCGCGCGGCGGTGATGCTCGCGTCATATGCCGGAATGATGACCGTTGGCATGTCATGGCGATCCGCCGGGGGCCGGGCGAGATCTATGTCGGCGGCACAATGCCTGCTTGGCACGGACCTGAGCCTTACGGGTGGCTGCAAAAGCTAGACCCGGAAACTATGGCACCGGTCGCAGAATCGCCAAAACTGCCAGCGGGTGCCCATGTGTGGTGCGGCGCGATTGCGGCCCATGCGAATGGCGATATCTATGAAGTCAACGGTTGCTATATGCACCGCCTTGATCCTGATTGCCAAGTGGTCACGGAACGGCGTTTGCCTGTTGATCAAGCCCATAACGGCATGCTGATCTTGAGCGATGGCAGTATTGTCACCAAGGATCTGCGGCTTGCAGGGCAGGGGCCATCCACCATCACGCGTCTTGCCGCCGATGGGCTTGAAGTAATCCGTGAGCCGCTGCGTTTGCCTGAAGGCTCCATGGGGCGGATCGCCAGCGACCTGACCGCTGATGGTGAGTTCATCTACATTCCCGGCATCGAACATATTTGGCGCATCCGTATTGACGGCGACCGTATGACGGTAGATGACAGTTGGCGGCCGCAGTATCGTGACGAACCCGGTCCGCAAGGCCTTTCATGGGATGGCTGCGTTTCATCCGATGCGCTTTGGCTCATGGACAATGGCGATATTGATAGCCTGCGGGCGATTTATGGCGTCCATCCGAATGGTCGGTTTGATGGTCCAGAGCATCGCTTAAGCTGGCGGCGTCCCGCACCATGGGATGGCTCGCAGCGTTTGCTGAAAGTCTCACTGAATAGCGGTGATATTCAATCAATTGCGCCGTTTGGAACGCCGGGCGGCGGCATCATAGCCCCGCCGGTTTATGTACCTGATCACAAGATGTGCATCGCATGGGACAGTGTTAATGGCGGTCTAGCCGGTATTTCCGATGATGATGGCGATCTCAAAGTCCGCTGGACTGTCGATGCGCGGCCATCTATGCAGCCGGTGGTATTCCCCAAAACTGGCGAACTTGTGATCAATGATTTCAAGCCGGGCGATGATCAACTGATTGTCGTTGATATACCGACGGGTGAGGTCATTGACCGTGTCAGCACCGGATCACATATCGCGAACGGTATGTTCCTCACACCGGGCGGTGATCGGGACATTTACTATTGCTCGACCTACGCCGTAGCCCGGGTGCAGTGGGGCTAATCGCACCATAGAAAAACCGGCTGGACGGTGCGCGCCCAGCCGGTTCTCTGTCTTTAGAGGGGTGGCGGTTAGGCCAGTGAGGCTAAGTCCGCGACAGTCTTGGACGGTTCTGGGCGGCTCGTGTAGTCAGCGTCGATATCCGTCATCCTTACGATGCCAGATATATCAACTACGATCCGTGCTGGAATCGGCAAGGTCCAGCTATTGTCGCCGTTGAATTTCGGCAAGTTCAGCCCAAATCCATCGTATATTTCCTTGATTTGACTAGGCACCTCAAAGCGCAAACCAAGTTCTGCCGCATAGGCGTTGCCGGGGTCGGTTAGAAGGTGGAAGTTCAAGGTATTTTTGACCGCCATTTCAGCGTTGTGCTCAGGTAATTGGGGCGTGAGCGCTACGATGGTGGCGTCATATTGGGCGAGGTCATCTGCCACTGCTTGCAAAGCATACAGCTCTGCGTTGCAGTAGGGTCACCAAACGCCGCGGAATACGGATAGGACAATCGGGCCTTGGCTTAGCAGATCGCCAGAATGCACCTCAACGCCGTTAGCGTTACTGAGGCTGAAATCTGGTAGCGAGTCGCCAACCTTGATAGTGTGATCAAGAATGCCGGACTGCCGCTGAATCGCAGTTGCTTGCTTCATAATTGTGCGTTTTTCAAGGGGGATACGTTTGGCCGAAGCCTCTCGCATGCCCGCCAATTGGGCTTCAAGTGTCATGGTTGCTCCCATGGGTTAAGGCAAGCGTCCGAGTCGTTGCTGCGCCTGCATAAGTACACATCGCCCGCGCGCCCATGTTACACAAGTCATATCTCTGTGAGAAAAATCGCTGATACCTTTGCGATTCTATCGAAAGTCAGACGACTATTTGCATTCGGTCTGCTGCGAATCGCGAAATGCCGCACTTCGTTGGATGGCCGTTACTGTGCACATTAATGCTCTCTTTCACTAGGACGGGCCGGCCACGGGGCAGAGTCAATCGCCGGATTTAATCTGCTGTGGACGGGCGTGCATAAATCCGGGTTTCCTGACGTTCATAGTCCGCAAGACCGCAGGATTTAGGGGCTTCGGTAATGGAATCCGTCGTCTCAAACGCTTGGCTCAGCTTTGGAAACCGTGCAGCGCTGAAATAGTGGGAGGCAAGGGAGAATGGTTCTCCGTCAACCAAACCCGATCGTTCGACCCGCCAAATCTGGGCTTTCCTTCTCAGGGCGAGGGCGGTGCGCGCATCCCGCTTTAACGGCTTCTTCACGCAGGTAAGAATGCGCCCTGCGGGTACGCGTTGCTGGGCTGAAAGATTGGTGCTGAAGCGGTATTCGATGTATCCCTATTCCAAGCCGCTGCCTGAGGTCGCATTTTATGCCTGAAACTATGCTCGCCAACGCCAATATTGTGCTGCTAGATGGCATTTTGCACGGTGCGGTCACCGTTCTCAACGGTAAAATCGCCAGTATTGAGGAAGGGGACGCCGTTCCCCCTGGGGCGGTGGATTTTGCGCGAGATACCCTTATTCCTGGCCTTGTAGAACTGCACACAGATAACGTCGAGAAACACATGGTGCCAAGGCCGGGTGTAGTATGGCCCGCACCGGTTGCTGCAATCCTTGGCCATGATGCACAGATGGCGGCTGCTGGTGTTACGACTGTCTATGATGCGATTGCCGTTGGTGAATATATGGACCGGAACTACCGCCGCGCTTTGCTGGCGACGGTGATGGGCGCGATTAAGGATGCCGCTGCGAGTGGTTTGTTCAAGGTTGATCACCGGGTGCATCTCAGGTGTGAAATCGCGGATGATATTGTGGCGGAACTGTTTGAGCCGTATGCCGATGATCCGCTGGTTGGTCTGATATCCGTGATGGATCATACGCCCGGTCAGCGCCAATGGCGGGATCTCAAGTCGTTCAAGACGTTCAAAAACGCTAATATGAGCGACGATGAGTTCAAAGCGTACGTGGATCAACGCATCGCCGATTCAAGTGACCAAACGGATAAGAACCGACGCGCCATTCTTGACCGTTGGGCCAACCGCGGTCCTGTCGCCAGCCATGACGATACAACGCCTGAGCATGTGGACGAGGCTGTTGCTGACAACATCATGATCTCCGAATTTCCCACTACCCTGGTAGCGGCGGAGGCAGCTAGGGCTGCAGGCATGCGCACCGTCATGGGCGCGCCGAACGTCGTGCGTGGCGGCTCACATTCGGGCAATGTCTCCGCGATTGATCTGGCCGAGGCCGGGCTGCTGGACGCATTGTCTTCTGATTACGCTCCGATCAGCCTTGTCCACGCTGCCTTCGCACTGCATGAGCGCGTCGGCCTTTCGCTGCCGGATGCAATTGCAATCATCTCCGCGAATCCTGCGGATATGCTGGGTCTGCATGATCGGGGTCGCATTGCGCCAGGCCTTCGTGGTGACCTAGTCCGAGTGGCTCGAATTGGCGACGCCGCGATTGTGCGCGGCGCATGGGCGCTCGGCGAACGGGTCGCCTGATGGTCGCGCGCTACGCTATCTATTTTGCGCCGGTATCAGAAAGCCCTTTCTGGCGGTTTGGTTCTGCCTGGCTTGGCCGCGATGCTGGGCTGGATATCTCGCTCCAACGACCGACGCTTATTGGTGATGCTTTGAGCGATTGGGATGACACGGCGCTCGAAAACCTAACAGCATCTCCCCGAAATTACGGATTTCACGCAACGCTGAAACCGCCGTTTCGGCTGGCAAAAGGTCAGGCGGTCGAAAGCTTGATCCAGGCGGCTGAAAGCTTTGCGCTTTCTCAGAAATACTTCGATTGTTCTACTGTGGGCGTTGCGGCGCTGGGGCGCTTCATCGCATTTCGGACGATGGAGCCGTGCCAGGCAATGTCTGATCTTGCAGAAGCCTGCGTCAAAGCCTTCGAGCCATTCCGTGCGCCGCTAAACGCGACGGAACTGGCGAAGCGTCATACAGCTGGCTTAACGCCACGCCAAAGTGCGCTGACGGCGGAGTGGGGTTACCCTTATGTATTCGAAGAATTCCGTTTCCACATGACTCTAACTGGTGCGATCGTGGACGATACTACCCGGGAGCGGTTGGCAGCATCCCTGCGAGTAATGGCGATAGCTGAAGGTGCATCTGGCGTGATGCGGGTGGATGCAATCGTTGTCTATGAGCAGCCGGTACCGGGCGCTCCGTTCCGACTACTCCGCCGGATTCCATTCCACGCTTGAGGCAATCTCGAGCGCTTCTACCATCCGGGCTATCCCATCTTCCGGCGATCCGTTATTCAGAACGGGAATAACATCACGCCCTGAAACGTCATAACCTGAAGCGCGCGCGATCCGGGCTTCAATATCTGCAGCATCTTCACGGCCACGGGCTTGTAGCCGGGCGCGGATCGCGTTAGCGCTGGCGATCACAGAAATGATACGTAGTGGCTGCAGCCGGTTTCGGGCGTAATCCAGAACGCCCCGAGAGACATTCACGATAACCGCCTGCCCATGGCGTCGGGCGACGTCGGTGGTGTCCTTTCTAATGCCGTAACAAAGCCCATGAGCGCGCCAGGAAAGAAGGAAATCGCCGCTGCTCTCCCGTGCCTGAAATTCAGCCTCCGTAGTTGCAATATGGTCTTCACCGCCCGCATCTGATGGCCGGGTTATTGTTCGGGCCGGAAAGAAGAAACGCTGTGATGGAGCTACGATTGCTTTTGCGCCGTCCACCATCGTATCTTTGCCAACACCGCTTGGCCCTACCACTAGTATCAGCGCCCCTAAACCTGACAAGCTGTTTCTGTGCCTCTTTTGATGTTTTTCATCAGACATAACTAAGCCCTGTTCGCGGCTGATATAAGACGCTTTTGCAACGGTTTTGTTACTGTGCCCTGCCTGCGCCATAATACAGGCGAAACCCTGTATCCCTTATCCGGAGACGCAGCCAATGCGCATCGTCGATCTGTCCCGCGAACTATATCACCGCACGCCTGCACATCCGAGCCATCCGCCGGTCGTGATCACTGTTTGGAATGATCACGATGAAAAGAAAGAGGCCGATGGGGTGCAATTCTCCTCTAAGGCTATGTCGCTTGCGATGTCGGATCATGCAGGAACGCATATTGATGCGCCCTGCCATTTTAGTGACGCGCCAGATGCTGCCTCTATCGATGAAATTCCACTTGAGAATTTCTACACCGGTGGCCTTTGCCTAGACCTTTCCCACGCTCCCCTTCGCCACGAAATCACGGTGGATGAAATGGAAGCAGCATTGGCGGCAACCGGTGAGGAAATCAAACCGCGCGATACCGTGTTGCTGCATATGGGCGTTAATGCGCGGCTTTGGGGATCGCCTGCCTACCAACATGATTTTCCCGGCCTGCATGTTGATTCCGTGCACTGGCTCGCTGACAAAGGCATTCTGCAATTCGGCGTAGAGGCGATCAGCCCAGCGCCTGAAGGCGGGCCGAACTTCAAAGCGCATCTGGCTTGCGGTGAACGCAAGATCACGCACATCGAGTGCTTGTGGAACTTGGAGGCGCTGATAGGGCAGGGGCGCTTCACATTTGCTGGGTTCCCGCTGAAAATCAGCGGCGGCACCGCCAGCCCTATCCGCGCCGTCGCGATTTTTGAGGATTGATCTCTATGCCTAATTTAGATGCCGGCCAGCAGACTTGGCGGCGTGACACCAACCATAACCGCATGATTGAGCTGCAGGGTAAGCCGATGGACGCCGCTGCACCGGGTTCTGTGCGGATCGCTTATTTTGGCTCGTCGGCATTTCGGATTACGTCGCCTGAAGGCATTTCGGTAATGGTTGATCCTTGGCGCAATCATCCAAGCGGCAAATGGGATTGGTATTTTGCCGACATGCCAGAAGTGGCGGTGGATATCGGCGTATCCACCCACGCGCATTTTGACCACGATGCATTGGAGCGGTTGGATGCGCACGTCCTGCTGGACCGCCCGATTGGTCGGTTCAGCTTCGGCGATGTCGCGATCAGTGGTATCGCAGATAAACATGCGACAGATTCCAGTGCTGCCACATATGACTTTAAGGCGATCCACTACCGCTTTACCGGCGTCGATATTTCACCGCCCAATAACCCGCGATCATGGGATAATGTGCTGCTTAAGGTTGAGACCGGCGGAATACGTATTCTGCATTGGGGGGATAACCGGCATAGTCCGCCAGAAGCCGTGTGGGAGATGATCGGCGACGTCGACATTGTGTTTTTACCCGCAGACGATTCTCGGCATGTTATGGGCTACACCATGGTGGACGAGATCATCTCCCGCCTTCAGCCCAAAATCGTTATCCCCCATCACTATTTTATTGCCCATGTGACACAGCGGCAAAGCACGCTGCTGCCGCCGGATAAATGGTTAGAGACACAGCCAGTTGTACGCCAGTTGGCGGCACCGGAAGTCGCCTATACAAAAGGAGCACTGCCTTCGAGCACGGAAGTACATTGCTTCGGAGAGCACGTCATGTTCGATGCAGAAGCATGGCGCATTGCTGCGTTTGATTAAGGTTTAGGAGATATCACCCCATGCCCGCCGTCGCCCCAGGTGCGATTGACTGCGATTTGCATCCAGCTGTGCCAAATGTGAAAGCGCTGCTGCCGTATTTTGATGACCACTGGCGCGACATGATCGTGCAGCGCGGTGTGCATGAGCTGGACTCGATTAGCTATCCGAACAATGCGCCCATGACAGCCCGACCTGACTGGAAGCCGGAGACGGGCAAGGCTGGCGTAGATTTAGACCGACTCCGTGTTGAAGCATTGGATTGCTTCCAGACCAGCCTAGCGATCTGTAACTGCCTATATGGCGTGCAGCTGCTCTACACAGAGGACATGGCCTACGCCTATGCCCGCGCCGTTAATGACTGGATGGCCGCGGAATGGCTGGATAAAGAATCGCGCCTTCGCGCCTCCATCGTAATCCCACCCCAAAACCCAGAATATGCGGCGGCTGAAATTGATCGCCTCGCCGGTGATAAGCGCTTCGTCCAGGTGCTGATGCTGGTGATGGATGAAATGCCGTTGGGTCGCCGCCGGTATTGGCCAATCTATGAAGCCGCAGGACGCCACGGCCTGCCCATCGGCATTCATGCGGGCAGTGCATACCGGCATCCGGTGACGCCCGTAGGCTGGCCTTCATATCATGCGGAAGATTCTGCAGCTCAGGCCCAGGCCTTTCAGACAACGCTTTCCAGCCTGATAACTGAGGGCGTGTTTGCTGAATTCCCAGAACTCAAAGTCGTTCTGCTTGAATCCGGCTTTGCCTGGCTGCCATCGCATATGTGGCGGCTTGGAAAGTTCTGGCGTGGCTTGCGTATGGAGATCCCTTGGGTCGACAGGCACCCGATGGAGATCGCCAAGGATCACGTGCGCCTTACCATCAACCCCCGTGACGTGCCGCCAAGCGCCGATGCAGTTGAGCGGTTGATGAACCATTTCGAAAGCGATGAGATGCTCTTATTCTCGACGGACTATCCCCATTGGCAGTTCGATGGCGATGATGCGCTGCCAGAAGGCCTCTCCCGTGCGCTGGCGCAGAAAATATGCCAAGATAACCCGCTCGCCACGTATCCAAGGCTGAAGGAGACCGCGTGATGAATGTAAAAACTGAAACGCGTACGTCTACAGATGTAAACCAATCTGCCAAATTAGCTATTGCTGATTGTGACATTCACCCGAGCCCAAAATCTGTCGAAAAAGAGATTTATCCCTATCTCGCGAAGCGTTGGCAGAAGCACAGCGAAACTTATGGGCTTCTCCTGCGCCAGCCATATCAGAACGGCCCGGCTTATCCGAAAGGTCAGCCAGATGCGTCCCGCCGCGACGCTTATCCGCCGGAAGGTGGGCGTCCAGGGTCTGACGTCAAATTCATGGGCGAGCACCATTTGGATGTGCATAACGTCCAGCTCGGCGTACTGAACCCGCTGAAATCTGGCCAGGGACTACAGAACGTTGATTTCGCAGCAGCCTATTGCCGTGCCGTCAACGACTGGCAGATTTCGCACTGGACCAGCCAAGACGCCCGCCTCAAAGGCTCCGTCTGCTTACCGTATGAAGATGCAGCACTTTCCGTTGCGGAGATTGAGCGACGCGCGGGTGATCCGAATTACGTGCAGGCCTTCATGCTGATCCGCACATCTGAGCCCATGGGTCAGCGCCGTTATTGGCCGATTTATGATGCCTGTGCCGCTGCTAATCTACCGCTTGCCGTCCATGCGTTTGGCTTTGGCGGTTCGCCTAGTACGTCGTCCGGATGGCCTAGCTATTACATCGAAGACATGGTCGCCCACGCTCAATCTGCGCAGGCGATGGTGATGAGCTTGGTGATGGAAGGGGTGTTCGAACGCACGCCGGCCCTAAAAATAATTGTGGTCGAGGCTGGATTTGCTTGGTTGCCGCCGCTCGCATGGCGCCTGGACCGTATTTGGCAAAAGAACCGGGATGAGCTTCCCCACGTGAACCGCCCACCCTCCGAATACATCCGCGATCATGTCTGGCTGACGACGCAGCCCTTCGAGGAGCCAGACCGGCGGAGCCATCTCAAAGACACAATGGAATGGATCGGCTGGGATAAGCTACTTTTCGCAACCGACTATCCCCATTGGGACTTTGACGAGCCGGCACGTTTGCCGCTGCCGAAAGTCGATAAAGCGACGCGGGAGAACTTCTTCCTGGGCAATGCGCTGGATCTATACGGACTCCGCTAATGACGAAGCATGTCGTTGCCGCTGCTGTAGATGTGCCGCCGGGTGAGCGCCTCAAGGTAGATGTCGCGGGTACGCCCGTCGCCATTTTTAATCTCAATGGCGAGTATTTCGGCCTGATGGACCGTTGCCCGCATATGGGCGGCAGCCTGTGTGAGGGGCGCTTGATTGGGCTTGTCGAGTCCGAAGGGCCAGGCCGATACAAATACTCTCGCGGCGGCGAAATCGTCCGCTGCCCGTGGCATGGCTGGGAATTTGATATTCGCACCGGAAAATCTCGCTTTGACCCCAGCCGCTGGAAAACGCGCGCTTATGCGTTTGACGTCGCTCAGGGTGAGGAAGTGCTTGAGCAAGCCTATGAGGCAGAGACCGTAGAAGTTACGGTTCAAAATAAATATATCGTCGTTGATATCTGATAGTTTAGGATAAAATTATGCGCGCAATCGTCTGTGAGTTATTTGGTGGCCCGGAAGCCGTTGCCCTTCGTGAAAATTGGCCGGAGCCTGAAGCAGGGCCGGGTGAGCTCAAAGTGAAGATCACTGCGCGCGCTGTTCAATATGTCGACGTGTTGATGGTAGCGGGCAAATACCAGTTCCGGCCAGAGCCTGAATTCGTACCCGGCGGGGAAGCCGCTGGTGAGGTTATTGCGGTTGGGGAAGGCGTCACGGGCTTCAAGATAGGCGATCAAGTGATGAGCCGCCACACTCCAGGCGCCTTTGCAGAATTCGGCGTTTCGCCAGCGGCAGAGACGGTACTGGTGCCTGATGGTTTTTCCATGGAGCAGGCGGCCTGTTTCCGCTCTGCATACGCCACCGCATATCACGCGTTGGTGCAGCGGGCGAATATCCAATCCGGGGAGACCTTGGTCGTCCTGGGCGCTGCAGGCGGCATCGGCCTCGCCGCGATCCAGGTTGGCAAGGCTCTTGGCGCAAACGTGATCGCTGTGGCGTCCTCAGAAGTGAAGCGTAAAGCCTGCATTGAGGCCGGTGCGGATGACGCCATCGATTATGGCCCACCTACAGAAGGCAATCCGGGCCGGTTCCGGGAGATGGTCAAGAAGCGCACCGGCGGCAAAGGCGCAGATGTCATTTGGGACCCGCTCGGCGGCTGGGCCTTCGATGAGGCGACCCGCTGCTTGAATTGGGGGGCGCGTATTCTCATCCTGGGCTTCCTGGCTGGTGCGCCGGCCTTGGCGAAGACAAACCATTTACTGATTAAGGGCGCCAGTGCCGTTGGCGTCCGTCTTGGCGGGCTGACGGATTTCCAGCCGGAGATCGCTGCCGCCAACATGACCGCCCTCTGCGATATGGCAAGCGCTGGCAAGCTGAACCCCATGGTCTCCACCGTCCTGCCGCTCGCAGATGCTGCCAAGGCCTTGCAGATGCTGATTGACCGCGAGGCTATCGGCAAAGTCGTGCTGGCCTGAAGCGTTTGTGGCACTGCGCCATATGTACGCTCTAGCCCCCGTTGGGTGGACGTAGGACGGGTGCAGGCGTACAACGCGGCGCATAGTTTCGAGAAAAATTGGGAAAGACCCCATGTCAGTCGTGCCGGTCACTGCAGCGGAGCCAATTAGGCTCGCCTTGCCCAAAGGGCGGATCCTCAAGGATCTGCGTCCTATCCTAGACGATGCCGGTATCCATCCAGAAGCCGCGTTCGACGATAGCGACGCCCGCCAATTGCGCTTCGAAGCAAATGTGCCGGGGCTGGAAATCGTCCGGGTCCGCAGCTTCGACGTTGCCAGCTTTGTAGCTTTTGGCGGTGCAGATATCGGCGTTGCTGGGCGCGATGTCTTGATGGAATTTGATTACCCGGAGGTCTACGCGCCGCTGGACCTCGGCATCGGCAAGTGCCGCTTGGCGGTTGCGGAGCCAAAGGAACTAGCGCCGGAGTACGATCTGAGCCGTTGGAGCCATGTCCGCATCGCCACAAAGTACCCAAATGTCACCCGCCGTCACTTTGCAGCGCGCGGTGTACAGACGGAATGCATTAAGCTTTCTGGAGCTATGGAATTGGCACCAGTGCTGGGCCTCTGCCAGCGCATCGTTGATCTTGTTTCTACGGGGTCTACGCTTAAGGCGAACGGTCTAGTCGAGATTGAGCATATTGCTGATGTGTCATCGTTATTGATCGTGAACCGTACCCAGATGAAAACCCGTCCAGATGTGGTCCGCGCCTGGATTGACCGGTTTCAGCGAGCGCTCGATGACCGTGCGGCTTAGCTCAAGCCAGCCGGATTTCGACACGGCGCTGGCCGCATTCCTGGCTAGCCGTCGGATAGGCGTCGCCGCGCGAGTTGATGGCCCGGTGCGTGAGATCATTCAGGACGTCCAAACACGCGGCGCTGCTGGTGTCCTTGACTCAACAGTGAAGTTTGACCGCTTCAATGCGGTGGACGCTGATGCGCTTCGTGTTGACCCGAGCCTAATCCAAGCCGCGCTTACTGGGTTGACGAAACCACTGCGCGCAGCGCTTGAAACCGCAGCAGCTCGTATTCGCGCCTTCCATGAGAAGCAATTGCCAGAAGGATTTGATTATACAGATGAAATTGGCGTGCGCCTCGGCATGCGTTGGTCTGCAATTGATGCAGTAGGCCTCTATGTCCCAGGCGGGGCCGCCGCTTACCCAAGCTCGGTCTTGATGAACGCAATCCCGGCTAAAGTCGCTGGCGTCCAACGGCTTGCGATGGTCGCGCCGACGCCGGACGGTAAGGACAACTCAATGGTGCTGGCGGCTGCTGCACTTGCCGGCGCTGATGAAGTTTGGCGTATAGGCGGGGCTCAAGCGGTTGCAGCGCTGGCCTATGGTGCAGACCCAATCCAGCCGGTTGATAAGATCGTCGGGCCCGGCAATGCCTATGTGGCGGAGGCTAAGCGACAGGTCTTTGGCCAAGTTGGCATTGATATGATTGCTGGCCCTTCCGAAGTTCTCATCGTTGCGGATGAAACCGCTGACCCGCGCTGGTTGGCGCTCGACCTCTTGGCCCAGGCGGAACACGATGCTGATGCGCAAAGCATATTGATTTCCGACAGCGCCCAGTTACTAGACCAAGTCGCTGCTGCAGTTGATGCCGAGCTAGCCGTTCTGTCGCGTGCGGAAACCGCCGGCGCTTCCTGGCGAGACCATGGCGGCTTGATCCTTGTCAGTGATCTGATGACGGAAGCGCCTGGCATCGTGGACCGGATTGCGCCGGAGCATCTGGAACTCGCCGCAGCAGACCCTGATGCTTTCGCTGCCAAGGTCCGTCATGCAGGTGCGATTTTCCTCGGGGCGCATTCGCCGGAAGCAGTCGGTGATTATGTGGGCGGGCCAAATCATGTGTTGCCGACTTCGGGTGCCGCGCGGTTCTCATCTGGTCTTGGCGTGCTTGATTTCATGAAGCGCACGACCCTGCTTGGCTGTGATCCGAAATCTCTGGCCAAAATTGGCCCCCATGCAGCCATCCTGGCGGACGCTGAAGGCCTAGATGCGCACGGTCTATCCGTGACAGCCCGCTTCAGCCAGAAATGATAGCGCCTGACCGCATTCAGGAGATCACGCTGGACCAGGCGCTTGGCCGCAGGCTACGGCCTGAACTTGAGCGTGATCGCGCTATTGCTATCCAAGATCTGATTGACGAAAACACGTTTCGCCTCGTCGAGGGTGCAAGCGGGCCGTATTCTGTCAATCTTGGAGTAGATCAAGGGCGGCTGTTGATCCACGTGATGCCGGTGAGCGGCGGCGATCCAGTAATTTTCGGCCTGGCGCTGGGACCCTTCCGGCGAATCATCAAAGACTATTTTGCTATCTGTGATAGCTATTTTGAGGCGATCCGGGGTATGACGCCATCGCAGATCGAGACCATCGATATGGCTAGGCGCGGCGTTCATAATGACGGTGCTGAGAAAATGATTGAGCGGCTAAAGGCTAAAGCTGAGATCGATATGCTGACCGCCCGGCAGCTCTTCACGCTGCTATGCGTCCTGCACGCGCGGCGGTGATATACTCTTTGCATCATGACGACCCGCCCAATCGCCAGCGTCCTGTTCTGTTGCACCTCCAACGCCATTCGCTCACCGATTGCGGCGGAACTGGCCCGGTGGCGAACGCGGGGCTGTGTACACATTGATAGCTGTGGCGCATGTCCGGGAGAGGCCGATGGTTTTGTTATCACGGTCCTGGATGAAATTGGCCTTGATGGGCCGCATGAAGAGCCTAAAAGCTTTCGCGACCTAGAAGATAGCGACTTCGACTTGATTGTAACATTATCTCGAGAAGCCCATGAGGAAGCATTGAAATTTTCAGAACATCTGGCCGCAGAGGTCGAGTATTGGCCGACCGTTGATCCGTCTCTCGTTGAAGGAAGCCGGGAACAACGGCTTGAAGCATACCGGCGCACACGGGACGAAATCCTGCAGCGAATTTCGGCGCGGCTTTCCGGCCCATCGGCACCAGTGGTATGACCAGCGCTATGGCAGGCAACCCAAAACTCATCCTGGCATCAGGCTCCCCGCGCCGGGTTGATTTGTTGGCGCAAATTGGTGTGATAGCAGATGCAATCCAGCCAACGGATATTGATGAAACGCCATTAAAGCAGGAACTCCCACGCGCCCTTGCTAAGCGGCTGGCGCTGGCCAAGGGTGCGAAAGCGGCGGCTGCGACGACCGATGCAATGGTGCTGTCGGCAGATACAGTGGTTGCCTGCGGTCGCCGCGCGCTGCCGAAAGCTGAAGACGCGGATCAGGCAGCTTTTTGTATCGACCTTTTGTCAGGCCGTAGCCACCGGGTCTTTAGCGCGGTAGCGCTGACAGTGCCGGACGGGCGCGTCGTGCACAGGGTTGTGATGACTGCGGTTACCTTCAAACGCCTGGATGCCCGAGAGCGCGCAGCCTATCTGGCGGGCGAGGAATGGCGTGGCAAGGCTGGCGGCTATGCAATTCAAGGGCAAGCAGCAGCCTTCGTGCGGCGTATCAATGGTTCCTACAGCAACGTGGTGGGGCTGCCTTTGTTCGAAACAACAGCAATGCTGCAGGGAGCCGGATACCGGGTATTTGAATGAGTGTTCCGCATCTTGATCGCATCCTACTTGAAGCCAGCCCCGGCGAAATTCGCGCCGTGGCTTTGGCAGACGGTGTGCCGTGGGATATCGCCATTGAACGGGTGACTGGAGCAGCAGGTGCCGGGGACATTTACATGGCGCGCGCTGGGGCTGAAGGCCCAAGCGCCAGCCGTTTCTTTGATATAGGCGAGGCTGAACAGGCGCTACTTCGCAAGCCGCGCAAAGCGTGGACCAATGGCGCGTACGGTTTGATTCAGGTGCTGCGCGGGGAGGCTGGAGACAAAGGCCCACGCATCACAGACCGGGTTTGGCTTGAGGGTGTGTGGCTTTCACTGGGGCAGGGTTCGTCTGGTCCAGCGGAAGACCGCATCGAAGCTCCGCGCAGCTTCCCCAAACTGAGGCGCGCTGCATTGCGGAGGCAGTTGGCCCGTGATTTGCCGCGAAGTGTGGCAATCCGCCTCCATGCTGACCCAGGCCAGGGTATCGAAGCTGCGCGCACTCTACTCGATGAGCGTGATCGGCTGATCGCAGCAATGTCCGCACTTACGGCCAGTGAACATCGCCCTAGGCGCCTTGCTAGGGCGGCTGGGGACGTCACACAGATCCTAAATCGGGCAAAAGTAGCGAAGATCGCTCCGGCGGACCCGGCAAGCGCTGCATGGGTAGCATCTGTATTGGAGTATAAGTCTCGACTGGATGCGCCCGATCCCGCGGTCGCGAGTGCAATTGATGCCGCGCTGGATGAGGCGCTGTCGCCGGACGCCGAGATATTGGACGGCGCGCGCATTTGGGTTGAGCCGACACACGCGCTGATTGCCGTTGACGTTGATGTGGCACAGTCCAACGCTGATGCGGGCGCGATCAATGATGCTGCGGCACATGAGATCGCGCGTCAGCTCCGTCTTGGGCGGCACGGTGGGTTAGTTGTTGTGGATTTCCTGCGCCGCACGCCCGTCCGGGAAAGTTTGCGGCTAATGGCTGAGCTTGGGGAGGTCGATCCCTGGCCTTGGGTGCCGCCCGACAAACCTGATGCGCTGGGCCTCACGTCCTTTGCCCGGCCACGTATGGGCGCCAGTGTGGCAGAGATGACGACGAGCGAGACCGCGACGGCCCTTGCAGCGTTACGCCAAGCTTGCCGTTTAGCGAAGCAGGGAATCATGCCAGCGACAATCGCAGCGCCGCCTGCAATCATCGGCCGCCTGCAAGGTCAGTTGTCAGATGCATTAGCGGATGCTGCGCGCCGGGTCGGGCAGGCGCTCGACTTGAAACGCGACCAGGGATTACGCTCTGCTCAGATATTGGATGAGACAGGCAAGCGGCTGGAAATGTAATGACGGAATCGAAGAAAAAAGACATTGATGGTGCGGTGAAACATTTCCGCGGGAAGATGGGAAAATGCCCAATCTGCAAAACGGCTGCGGTGATCGAGCACCGGCCCTTCTGCTCAAAGCGCTGCTCCCAGATCGATCTTGGCCGTTGGTTGAGCGAGGTCTATCGCGTGCCAGCGCCTAACGACGAGGTGAGTGACGTAGAGACTTGGTCTGCAGATACCTCACCCAGTCGGAACGACTCTTGAGGATGATTTGGCAGCTCTGGCATTAAATAGAGTATGCTTCCAGCTTAATAAGACAGACTCCTAGCGTTTCTGGCGTTAGGACCCTGCTGGGAGGCCGGTCGCATGTCCGGAATGAAAGTTATACTCGTTGGCGCTGGCATTGGCGGATTGGCCGCTGCGAATGCGCTTCTGCGCGGCGGTCACACGCCGATTGTTTTGGAACAGGCGACGGCGCTTGGTGAGGTCGGCGCTGGCGTGCAGCTTGGCCCGAACGCAACGCGCGTTTTGCAGGCAATGGATTTTCTTGAGCCATTGATGAAGCGAGCCATAACGCCTGAAGCAGCGATGATCTTTTCCTACGAATCCGGTGAGACGCTGCGTAAGGTTGCGTTTGCTGATGCACTGAAATCAACCTTCGGCTTCCCATACCTGCACATGTACCGCCCGGACCTTCTTGACGGCCTTGCATACGGTTACGAAGGCGACCTGCATTTGGGCGCGAAAACGATCGGCATCATTGAGGAGCCAGGTCGGGTCGGTGCTAGGTTGGAGAACGGCGATACCGTTTGGGGTGACGTGCTTGTGGGCTGTGATGGCATTCATTCTGCCGTGCGCAAGCATTTGCATGGGGATACGCCAGCAAATTTCTCTGGCAACATGGCTTGGCGCGGACTTTGTCCGGGTGATGCGGCGCGAAAAATCGGCGTGCCGGTCGTGTCTGGTAACTGGTGGGGGCCGCACCGGCACTTCGTCCACTATTACGTTGCTGGCGGCTGGTACCTTAACTGGGTCGGTGTCACGCCCCATGACGGCAGCGCCATTGAAAGCTGGAGCGCAGCCGGTGAAATTGCTGATGCGCTGCATGACTACGCTGGATGGAATCAGCAGGTGACCGATATCATCTCTGAAACACCGCGCGCGATGAAATGGGCGCTGCATGACCGGGATCCTCTGCCGTTCTGGTCCAAGGGCCGTGTGACGCTGTTGGGGGACGCTGCGCATCCAATGGTGCCATTCATGGCCCAGGGGGCAGCACAGAGCATTGAGGACGGTTACGTGCTTATGCGCTGCCTGACCGAGAGTGATGATGCTGAGGCCGCTCTGAGCCGCTATGAACGGAACAGACTGAAGCGCACAACCTGGGTGCAAGCGGGCAGCCGCAAGAATGAGCGCCTGTTCCATATGGCAGACCCCAAAGAAGTCGCCGAGCGTAACGCCCGTGTTCAGCAGGATGTTGATACTAATCCCCAGGCTGTCCTACCGGAACAATCCCGGTTATTCGGCTATGACCCCGTTAACGATGCACTCGCGGATTGATCGCCATGACAGATTCTGAACAGACAGCAATTGTTGCGGCGAAGGCAGTAATGGCTGCACATATCGCGGGCCTGAACGCGCGGGATAATAACGCCATCGCTGATAGCTTGCATTTCCCGCACTATCGCTTGGCCTCTGGGCGAATGCAGGTCTGGGAGATGAAGGAAAGCTATCTGGATGATTTCTATGCCCGTGCCGGTGATGGCTGGAGCCGGTCCCAGTGGGACAGCTTGGACGTGATGGCGGCGGCGGCAGACAAAGTCCACCTTGATGTGCGTTTCACCCGTTTCAACGAGGAAGGTGCAGCCATGGGCCATTTCCGCTCGCTATGGGTTATCACCCTTGAGGATGGGCGTTGGGCGGCTAAGCTTCGGTCAAGTTTCGCGGCTTAGCGCATAAACGCAAACTTCGTCGACTGACTATGTCAGCGGCGCCGAATTGCAGAAATGCTCTTCTATCCGAAGGTGAACGCGAACGGGGTCATTTCATTTTTTGCTCGCGGAACAGCACGTGCTTGCGGGCTTTGGGGTCGTACTTCTTAAGCTCGAGCTTTTCCGGGTGAGTCCGCGGATTCTTCTTGGCGGTGTAGAAGTAGCCAGTCTCAGCGGTGCTTACCATCTTTACCTGCAGGGTCGGTGATTTAGCCATGGAATCATACTCCTGAAATTCAAGCAACTATATGACGGTGAAGTCGCCGTTCGTCAACCGGCACATCGCCACTGACAGGTTGATTGTGCGCTATGCCGCGCCGGAGAAGCCGGCGATAGTGCGGTTTGGTAGGCGCGGCGATTGTAGATGAGTGTGCGAGCAACCTGGATATCGATATCAGGGCTTTCGTCTGACCTAGGGCAGGAGACGCGTAGGCTCTCGGCTATTGTCTTGTCAGGCGCTGTGTACGCGCGCCAAATTGCAGCGATTCCGGGTTGGGCGGCTTTCTGCAATAGGGTTTCGGGCTTGGCGTTGGCTGCAGCATTGGCAGTGCAGATTGTTGGGCGCACCCCAAGCCCGTCCAAGAGATACCCTGAAGGCGCATGCATTCTGGACCAGGTAACGATTAACTCACCGCCATTCACCAGATTCTCAAGATTTTGGATGGATCCCTTGCCATAAGTAACCGTGCCCACGGCAGCCGCGCGCCCGGCGTCGATCAACGCCGCCGCTAAAAGCTCTGACGCTGAGGCCGAACGACCATTTAGCAGCAGGACCATTGGTTTACCCTCGGCCAGTCTTCCGCCCCGTGCGTCGTACTTCGTAGAGGATGATGGGTGGCGACCATGGGTCGATACCACAACGCCTTCGTTCAAGAATAAATCTGCGATCTCAACAGCTTGGATCAAGTATCCTCCAGGATTGGAGCGGAGGTCCAGCACAATACCAGGGAGACCACCAGGCCGCTTTTCGGCCTTGGCGATGGCTTCTGCAAGATCATCAGCAGTTGTGCGATTAAAGCCTGTGATGCGGAAGCGTGGCAGTCCCTTATCTGTTTCAAAGTAAACGGTTGCAGGAATAACTTCCGCCCGCCTGACCTGAACGGAGAAGGGTGCCGTATCCTTACGGGAAATGCCAAGCGTGACGATGGTGCCGACAGGCCCACGCAATCGCCCAGCACGGTCTTCGCTTGGAATTGAGGCTAACGGCACGCCTTCCAAGTGGGTGATCGCGTCATTTTTCTGCAAGCCCGCATTGGCGGCAGGCGCATTCGGGATCACGTCCTGGATGATCGTTTCAGCTTCTTCATTGCGTATCGTCACGCCGATGCCAGCATAACCTTTCCGGCGGGCGCGGCTTTCAACGGCGCGCTTCGGCGGCTCGTAGCGGGAATAGCCGTCCAGGGTCTCCGTCACTCCGTCCATGATGGCGGTGAAGAGCACATCGGATTCAGTACTAGTCAGGCTGTTGGAATGTAGCCGGGCTTTTGTTAGCCCTTGTGCAAGTAAATCACCCCATCCAGCCGCATCCTTGTCCAACGGTGGCTTCAGCGCGATTTCAGCACCACCTGTAGAAATAGATAGCCCACCGCCTTCAAGCGCTGACGCTTTGATTGCTGGGTCAATCTCAGTCAGGCCATTCAGCCCGGCTACAGACATGCGTTGTAGGTTTACTTTTTCGATGTAAGTATCTGTAAGATGGCTGAAAACATCACTGAATAGGGAGGATGCGGACTCCGTGTCGAATCCTTCCTGCTTGAACGTCGGCTTCGTCGCGCAAGCAGCGAGCATCGCAAGCGTGAGCGTGAAGGTTGCCGAGCGGAGGCTAAACGTGCGGCGGAACAGCATGCGTGAGATCATTTACCTTCGGCGCTTTTTAATCAAGCGTTTACCACCAGGCTTCCGGCGTAATCCTTTAGGCAGGGACAATTCCAGTGTGACAGACCCTGTTACCACTTCGACCTCCCGTATCTGGGCGTTCACGCTGTCGCCAATCCGGTAGCTCATCCCACTGTTGCGGCCGTCCATGCTCATGCCGTCGCGGGACAGGCACCAATAGTCTTGCGGCAGCAATGCGGCTGGCGCGAATCCATCCAGATACGGGTCTTCAAAGCGAACGAAAAGGCCGACTCTGTTAATTCCGGAAACGCGACCTTCAAGTTCTTTACCTTCAAAGGCCTTCCCAAGCAGCGCTACGTAGCGATCAACAACCGCACGCTCGATGGAGATCGAGCGCCGTTCGGTCTTGTTGGTTTCGCCTGCGATCACTTCCAGTTCAGCCCGGTCCGGCGCTTCGCCGCCCTTGCCCAGGGCAAGCGCTTGGATCAACGAACGATGCGCCACCAGGTCGGCATACCGACGGATAGGAGATGTGAAGTGCAGGTAAGCTTCAAGCGAGAGCCCGAAATGTGGCGTGCATTCAGGATTATAACGCGCCTGTGCCTGTGCGCGCAGAATTAGCTCACTGAGGACGGTGCGTACTGCAGGATCATCAGCTTTTGCCAGCACATCATTGATGAGGCGAGGATGGTCGAGACGTGCACCTGGATGCATGATGCCCATCCGCGCTGCTTGTTCCGCCAGCAGGCCAATGCGTTCGGCATCTGGCTTTTCATGCACGCGATAAAGCGCTTCGGCACGGGCTTCCAGCACCGACTCGGCGGCAGAAGCATTGGCCTGCACCATCATTTCTTCGATGAGCTTGTGGCTGGCCAATCCGCGCCGCTTGGAGATATCGACCGCTACACCTTTATCGTCGAACACGACAACGCGTTCAGGTAGGTCAAGTTCGAGCGGTGCCCGTTTTTCGCGGCCCCTTAGCAGGCAGTCGAACGCTGCATAAAGGTTCTGGGCAGCAGCCTGTGCCGGGTGATCTGGGAGTGTGCCATCGGCAATGCCTTGTGCGTCCTCATAGGTCAGCCTCCAGTGGGACTGCATGAGACCGCGTCCGACCCGGTGTGCTGTCCGCCTGCCTTCTGCGCTGAACTCCATTTCAACGAACAGGCAAGCCCTGTCTTCCGCCGGCTTCAGGGAACATAGCCCGTTGGAAAGAGCTTCCGGCAGCATCGGGATAGCCCGGTCCGGCAAGTATGTCGAGTTGCCCCGTGCCCTGGCAGAAATATCCAACGCTGAGCCCGGAGCCACGTAGCTCGAAACATCTGCGATGGCGACGATGATGCGCCACCCTTTGCGCCCAATCGGCTCGGCAAAGACGGCATCATCGAAGTCACGAGCGTCCGCACCGTCAATGGTAAGTAATGGCAGCGTGCGCAGGTCCTCGCGTCCGCCCAGCTCTGGCGGCTTGGCCGCCTCTGCTTGAGCGATGACGTTTGCGGGGAAATCTATTGGTGCGCCAAGTTGCTCCATCATCGCAAGGCCGAACATCGCCGGGTTCTCAGCGTCGCCATGGATCGAGATAATACTCGCTCGGAAATCACGGGCGGCGTGGCCTGGGCGGCGTGTTTCAGGCTTTGCCAGGACCAATTGCCCAGCTTCTAGGCCTTGCGGGCGCTTGCCATCTAGTTTCCAGCGCCGTGGGCGTCCCGGTTGAGCTTCGCGGAGTTCCAGGCTGCCGCGATGGCCCTCTTCGACGATCGCCAGAACAGCATCAGGGCGCGGTGGCGGGCCAGTGAAGATTTTAATGGGGTGGGCGACGACTTCTCCGCCTTCATCCTCAATCCGCGCCAAAACACGCGTGCCAACCGCTAGTGCGCCGCCCTGACGACCAGGATTAACAATCACGGCGGGGGCAGGCGGCTTGTCCGATTTCTCAGGAACAGCGATCAGATCGCCGTCATTACTGATGCGCTGGATGACGAGCATCGTCACAGGCGGCAGGCCGCCGACTGATTTAGCACCATCCCGGCCAAGCTTGCGGGCGTCTTTATATAGAGTTTTGAAGGCGCGCCGGTTTTCCATGCCACGGATACCGAAGGCCTGTGTGGCTTCGGTCGCACGGGGAGTGCTGTCTTGATCAGCAAGCCAAGCCGCGATCTCCTGGACGGTGGGGAGGGTGCCGGCCTGCTTTCGCGTCACGCGTCGTCGGCCGCAGTCTTAGCAGCCGTCTTCGCCGCCTTCTTTTTCTTCGGTGCCGCCTTCTTTTTCTTCGGTGCCGCCTTCTTTTTTTCTGATGCTTTGCCGGATTTGGCTGCTTTTGCTGCAATCAGCACAAGGGCTTCTTCAAGCGTGATGTCTTCGACTTCTTTGTCTTTCGGTAATGAAGCCATGATCTTGCCGTGTTTCACATAAGGTCCAAACCGGCCCTTATTGACGGTGATGTCAGCTTCATTGCCTGGGTGCTTACCAAGGGTGCGCAGAACGGAGGCACCGCCCCGACCGCGGGTTTTGGCTTCGGCCAGAATGGTTACCGCGCGGTTCAGGCCAACAACCAGGACATCGTCATCGTTCGGCAGGGAGGTATAACCAGCATTATGATGTAGGTAAGGCCCAAACCGGCCAAGACCCGCTTTGATAACCTTCTTGGTCTCAGGATGCAGGCCAACTTCACGCGGCAGCGAGAGCAGCGCCAGCGCTTTCGCCAGATCGACATCCATCGGGTCTTGGCCTTTGGGGATGGAGGCGCGTTTGGGCTTCTTGGCCCCTTTTTCCTCAGGTGGTTCGCCAAGCTGGACATAGAGACCGTAAGGACCACGGCGTAGCGTGACTATCTGTTCCGTTTCAGGGTCCAGCCCAAGCTCTTTCGGCCCCTCGAGCGCGTCTAGCTCGTCGCCTTCGGGTGCAGCCAATGGACGGGTGTGCTTGCATTCTGGATATCTGGAGCAGCCGATGAATGCGCCGTGCTTGCCAAGGCGCAGGCCCAACCGGCCTTCGTTGCAAGCCGGGCAAAGGCGCGCGTCGCCATCGCCTTCCGGCTTAGGGAAGAAATGGTCGCCAAGCTGCGCGTCAAGCTTGTCGATCACCTCTGTGATCGTAAGGTCTTTAGTCTCACCAATGCGGTTATTGAAGCCACTCCAGAATTCTTGCAGCAATGAGCGCCAAGCCAGATCGCCGTTGGATACGTCATCCAGCTTATTCTCTAGTTCTGCCGTGAAATCATATTCCACATAGCGCGGGAAGTAGCTTTCCAGGAATGACGTAACCAACCGGCCCCGATCTTCCGGCATGAAGCGGCGGCTCTCCAGGCGGACATAATTCCGATCCTGCAGTACCTGAATGATGGAGGCATAAGTGGATGGTCGGCCAATGCCCAGCTCTTCCATACCTTTGACCAAGCTGGCTTCTGTGAAGCGCGGCGGTGGTTGAGTAAAGTGCTGTTCTGGCTGAATATCGGACGCGTTGACGCCTTCTTTCTCTTTGAAGACAGGAAGGATTGCCTGCTGGCCGTCATCCTCTGATTTCTCGTCCTGGCCCTCTTGGTAAAGCTTAAGGAAGCCATCAAATACGATGACGGAGCCGGTGGCGCGGAAGCTGGCTGTAGCCTTGGTTTCGGCGAATACAATCGCGGTCTGGTCCAGCTTAGCCGACGCCATCTGTGACGCGACAGTCCGGCGCCAGATCAACGTGTAGAGCGCCAGGTCTGCGTTGCTCAAATAGGCAGACATGACATCTGGCGTGCGGCTCATGTCTGTTGGTCGGATCGCTTCGTGCGCTTCCTGGGCGTTTTTGGCTTTGCTGCGATAAATGCGCGGCTCTTTTGGCAGATAGCCGGCACCATAATCCTTACCGATTAGGGAGCGGGCGCCGTCGATTGCTTCTTTCGACAGGTTCACGCTATCCGTTCGCATATAGCTGATGACGCCAACGGTCTCACCGCCGATTTCAACGCCTTCATACAGCTTCTGGGCGGAGCGCATTGTCTGGCTGGCACCAAGGCGAAGCTTACGGGATGCTTCCTGCTGGAGAGTCGATGTCGTGAATGGTGGGGCTGGATTGCGGGTCGTCTGACGCTTTTCAATCGCGGCAATGCTGTAATCGCCAGCAGCCGTTTTCGCGACGGCAGCTTTGGCTTTGGCTTCATCGTTCAGATCAAACTGATCAAGCTTTTTGCCGTCCAGATGCGTCAGCTTGGCCTTGGCTTTGCGGCCATCTGCCGTTTGAAAAAGGCCGTCAATCGTCCAGTATTCCCGGGGATTGAACGCCTCAATTTCGGACTCACGTTGACAAATCAGACGGAGCGCAACGGACTGCACGCGCCCAGCAGATCGAGACCCCGGCAGTTTCCGCCAAAGCACAGGCGATAGGTTGAACCCGACGAGATAGTCCAGAGCGCGGCGGGCGAGATACGCTTCCACCAATTCCTGATTGATCTCACGCGGATTGGCGACAGCTTCTTCGACTGCACTCCGCGTAATTTCATGGAAGACGACCCGGCTGATTTCCTTGCCGTCTAGCGCTTTATTTTCCTTAAGCAATTCCTGAATATGCCAGGAAATCGCTTCACCTTCGCGATCCGGGTCAGTCGCTAGCAGAATGGAATCTGCTTTTTTGACCGCCTTGGCAATATCATTGACCCGCTTCGTCGAGCGTTCATTTACAGTCCATGACATGGCGAAGTCTTCGTCTGGGCGGACAGAGCCATCCTTCGGCGGTAAGTCGCGGACATGCCCGTAGCTCGCCAGGACTTCATAGCCCGAGCCAAGATACTTATTGATGGTCTTCGCTTTGGCAGGCGATTCGACTACGACGAGTTTCAAGGGCGATCTCACAAGTTCACTGTTCTCGGATACTAACGTTAGCAGCTTGATGAATCGTGGTTAGTAAGAAGCTAACGCAGCATTACCCATTGGCCAGGCAAACGTTCAGCCGCACCGTCCAATTGCAAATCGAGCAGGATGACGGCGGCGATTGAAGCCTCCAATTGGCACTCGCGCGCCAGTTCGTCAACAGTTACTGGTGCTGAGCCGAGTGCTGAGAGCAGACGATCCTTCGGATCAAAAACCGCAGCCTCAGCTTCTGCAGTCAAGGTCGTTGGTGGTTCTGGCGCTAGTGCTTTGGTCACGCGACACTTCGCTTTGATCCGATGGACCACGGGTTCCGGATGGGGCGTATGTGGGACTTTCAAGACGTCATCGGCAGATTGCACCATAGTGACACCATCCTGGATCAGTCGATTGCCGCCGCTAGAGCGTGGGTCGCCGGGGAAGCCAGGAATGGCCATAACTTCACGATTTTCTTCCAGTGCGAAAAGGGCTGTGATCAAACAGCCGGATTTCTCGACTACCTCAATCAAGACCACACCGGATGGGAGGCCCGCAACGATCCTGTTCCGGCGGGGAAAGTGCTTGTACGTTGGTTTGGCCCTGATTAGCGATTCCGTCACAAAAATGCCATTGGCCGCTATTGTGGCCTGGAGGTCCGCGTTCTCTGGCGGATAGACGAGATTGGTACCGCCGGCGACGACGTCAATCGGCATGCATTCCAGCGATCCGCGATGGGCAGCGACATCGATCCCGTGGGCAAGGCTGGACACGACTGCAATGCCAGCTTTGCTGAGATCCTGGGCCAGTTCCTAAATGAAGCGCTTAGCGGTGGCAGAGGCGTTTCTGGCACCGACGATTCCAACCACCTGTCGGTTCAATAATGCCTGATCGCCCGTGGTATTCAGCGCGAAGGGCGGACGGGTCTTCTCTGGCAGCCGAAAGGGATAGGCATCATCACCGCGCAGCAGGATATCAGCGCCTGCAGTCGCTTCATTAGCGATGGCGGCTTCGGCATCTTTCAGCGATGCGATCCGCACGTCTCTGCGGCGTATGTCCGCAAGTCCAGCAGAGCGGCGATAAGCTCACCAAATTGTTTTAGCAGTTGAGCATATCGACAGGACCCAATGCCGCTGCTCAACACCAACCGGAAGGTGGCTAGGTATTTTGGATTTCGCTACTTATTACTATTGGGTGTATTTTCCATAATTGATTGAAGATGGCGATTTTGTCATCACTCGTTTTGTAATCACGCGCCTTTGAAGATCTTAGGCTCCTTACCTTTGCGGAGGCGGGCAATATTTGATCGATGGCGCAGCCAAACCAATGCAGCCATCGCGAGTGTTGCTTCAAATAGTTGCTGGTCTCCTATTATGTACGAGGTGGTAGGTGCGGCAGCTGTCAGTAGTAATCCGGCGACAGAAGAAATCCGGAATATAGCGGCGCTGGCAATCCATGCGATTGCCCCAGCCAAACCAAACATCCACGCAAGCCCAGTAACAGCACCGAGGAATGTCGCGACACCTTTGCCACCTTTGAATTTGAGCCAAATAGGAAAGCAGTGCCCAAGCAACGCGCCATAGGCCGCGAGCACTGCCATATCCGGCCCGCCGCAACGCCAGGCGAGCCATACGGCGAGAAAGCCCTTGCCGACGTCGAGCAGTAACGTTGCTGCAGCGACGCCTTTGCGGCCGGTGCGCAGAACGTTTGTCGCTCCGATGTTGCCTGAGCCGATTTTGCGGATATCGCCAGCGCCTGAAATACGTGCCAGAATCAGGCCAAATGGGATTGCTCCAATCAGATAGGCAATCAGAAACCCAACCGCCAGCGGCCATGCATTCGCCCACCCTCCCAGCGGTTCGATCATTATTTAGTCCCGCCCATCATAAATCATACGGCCATCAACCATGGTCGCCATGACCAGGCCTTGTACAGGCCTGCCGTCAAATGGCGTATTCTTGGATTTGGATTCCAGATTGTCTGCATCAATGCGGCATGGGCGATCAAGATCAAAGATGGTGATGTCTGCTGAGCGACCCACTGCCAGCGTACCAAGTTCTAGCCCAAGCAGATTAGCGGGGTTTATCGTCATCTTGGCGAGCAGGTCTAGAATTGGGATTTCACCCCGGTGATACAGCTCAAGCGCTAATTGCAGCATGGTTTCTATGCCGACAGCGCCTGGCTCTGCCTGTGCGAAAGGTAGGCGCTTTGTTTCCTGGTCCTGGCCCCAGTGGTCACTGGCGATCACATCAATTGCGCCGCTGATGAGACCCTGCACCACCTCGCGCCGGTCGTCCTCTGAGCGGAGCGGTGGGGAGAGGCGGGCAAATGTGCGGTAGTCCATCAGCGATGTTTCGTTGAGAGCGAAGTAGGCCGGTGCCGTGTCAGCACTGACATCAAGCCCACGCCGCTTGGCGCCGGCCAGTTCCGATATGGCAGCACCGGTTGATATCTGCGTTGCGTGATAGCGTGCACCGGTTAACTCCACCAACCTTAGATCGCGTTCCAGCATCATGGCTTCAGCGATAGCGGGTCCGGCAGGCAGGCCCAAACGTGTAGCAATCTCCCCCTCGGTCGCGACAGCACCGTGGGTGAGCGCAGGCTCCTCCAGATGCTGCAATACCAGCGCATCGAAGCCGCTGGCATAGGCTAGAACCCTGCGCATCACGACAGCGTTGTTGACGGCATGCAGTCCATCTGTGAACCCAACTGCGCCTGCCTGCTTTAGCAGTCCAACCTCGGTCAGCCGCTTGCCTTCCATGGCTTTGGTTACGGCACCATAAGCGAAGACTTTAACACCGCGCACCTCACGCCCGCGCCGGGCCAGAAATTCAACGACGGAAGCGTCGTCAACTGGCGGGTCTGTATTTGGCAGTCCAACCACAGCCGTGACTCCGCCCTTGGCGGCGGCCTTACTGAGGGTGGTCAGTGTTTCCTTGTGCTCAGCGCCGGGTTCGCCCAGGTGCACGCGCATGTCGATCAGGCCGGGAGAGAGGCAAAAGCCATCACAGTCAATAACGTCTGCATCATTAGGCGGCGAATCCAGATGCGGGCCGAAATCTGCAATTATTTGGCCTTCGGCTAAAAGCCCGCCTTTTTCATCCAGGCCGGATGCGGGGTCCAGCAGTCGGGCGTTGGCGAAGAATGTGCGCTCGCTCATGCTTCTTCTCCCGCATTGTTGGAGAGGTTGCGGGTGAGAAGGTCCAGGCAGGCCATGCGCACGGCGACGCCCATTTCCACCTGCTCCTGAATGAGAGAGCGGTTGATGTCGTCCGCCACATCAGAATCAATTTCGACGCCCCGGTTCATTGGGCCGGGGTGCATGATCAACGCGTCCGGTTTGGCGTTGGCTAGTTTGGCGCGATCCAGCCCGAAGAAGTGAAAATATTCAGATGTGGAGGGGATGAAGCTGCCACGCATGCGCTCCTGCTGCAGGCGCAACATCATAACGATATCTGCGTCCCTCACGCCCTCTGCCAGGTCGTGGAAGACCTCAACGCCGTACCGGTCGATATCTGCTGGGATTAATGTTGGCGGTGCGATGACACGGACATCGGCACCCATGGTCTTCAGCAGCAGCATGTTGGAGCGGGCGACGCGGCTATGGGCGATGTCGCCTGAGATCGCGACGACCAGACCATGCAGGCGGCCAACACGGCGACGAATGGCAAGCGCATCCAGCAGCGCCTGTGTTGGGTGTTCGTGTGCGCCGTCGCCGCCATTGACGACCGAGCAGCTGACTTTTTCCGCTATCAGTTGAACGGCACCGGATTCTGGATGCCGCACGACCAGTAAGTCTGCATGCATGGCATTCAACGTTAGCGCCGTGTCCAGCAGTGTTTCGCCTTTGCGAACGGCACTGACTTCTGGTGAGATGTTGATCACATCAGCACCAAGGCGCTTGCCTGCCAACTCAAACGACGTGCGCGTGCGCGTGGAGGATTCGAAGAAAACGTTGATGATCGTGCGCCCGCGCAGCAGGTCCGTTTTTTTGGACCCGCTTCGGTTCATATCCACATAATGCTCAGATAGGTCGAGCAGCAGATTGATTTCCGATGGTGTCAAATTCTCAATCCCCAGAAGATGGGGAGGGGCGAGGGAGGATGCTTCAAGGAATGTCATAGGACAATGTATAAAATGCTAAGCCCCGTGTCGCTATCGCTTCCGCATACGTTACCTGTGGATCGCTTCGGAAAAATCCCTAGTCCCAGGCATAGATCAGATTGCGGGAGCGTCATAATGGGCTAGGACCCGCGTATTCACCAGCATGTTTGCCACCAAGCCGTTTATAGAACGCAATAGCCCGCTCATTCCCGTCCGCGACGCCGAGACCGATGCCGGAGGCGATGATTGATTTTTAATAAAGCAAAGCGGCATTGAACAGTAGGCTACCAAGCCCGCGCGATTGCTCGGAACAATAAATATATAGATGCTTGATCTCACCACGCCCGTGCATCGGACCGAGTGCTTCGGGCGACGCTAGCTCAGCATAGGTCGTGCCCCATCCATCGGCATGCAGTTCGGCGATGGCGCGGGTATCTGCTGCCTTGGCCAGTTCTACTTGCACTAGGAGCGCACCTGCACGTAGCTCCCAGGGGCTGCTTCAATGGCTTTCAGGCCACTTTCGCCAGGAATGCTCGCGGGCACTTTTTTGCCGGCCTTACGCGCGATCCACTTCTGCCAGTCCGGCCACCAGGAGCCTTTGCTTTCAGCAGAAGTCTCGAACCATTCTTCCAACGTCGCGGGCGATTTGGCGTTCGTCCAATATCCGTACTTATTGGGTGGCGGCGGGTTAACGACGCCAGCAATATGGCCAGACGCTGCGAGCACATATTTCACTGGCCCACCGAATAGCTTGGTGCCCTGATAGACCGCATCAGCGGGGGCGATATGATCTTCCTTGGCGGCAACGAAATACGATGGCGTCTTGATGTTACGCAGATCGATCGGCGTGCCATTCATCTCAACGCCGCCCGGCTCTTTAAGCTTGTTCTCTTGATACATGCTCCGCAGATAGAAGCTGTGCATGGCTTCCGGCAAACGGGTCGAGTCTGAATTCCAGTACAGAAGATCGAACGGGAACGGGTCCTTGCCCAGTAGATAATTGCTGACGATGAAGGACCAGATCAGGTCATTGGACCGCAGGCTGTTGAACGTCATCGCCATATCGGCACCGTCCATATAGCCGTCCTTGGCCATCTTCCGCTCGATGCCTTGGATCTGTTCTTCATCAACGAATACTGTCAGCTCGCCGCCGCGTTCGAAATCCACCAGGGTGGTGAAGAAGGTTGCGCTGGCGAAGTTATCGATCTTGTGTTCAGACGCGTAGGCCAGCGTGGAGGCCAGGAGGGTGCCGCCAAGGCAATAGCCAATGGCGTTCACTTTTTCAGCACCCACGTCCTGCTTGATTGCTTCTACTGCAGCCAACGGACCTTCCAACATATAGCTCGAGAAATCTTTCTTGCGCAGATCGCCCGTCGGGTTCACCCAGGAAATTACATAAACGCTATGGCCCTGTTCGGTTGCCCAGCGGATGAACGAATTTTCGGGCTTCAGGTCCAGGATGTAGAACTTGTTGATCCAGGGCGGCACGATCAATAGCGGCTTATCGAACTGGGTTTGGGTGAGTGGCGCGTAGTGGAGCAGCTGCATCAAATCATTCTGAAACACGACCTTGCCTTCCGTCATGGCGATATTGCCGCCAACTTCAAATGCATCCAAGTCCGTCTGGCTGATACGCAGGCTGCCGTGACCTTTCTCTAGGTCATTCAGCATATTGCTCAGACCATGCAGCAAGTTCTCGCCCTTCCTCTCAATCGTTTCGCGAAGGACTTGCGGGTTCGTTGCGACGAAGTTTGTCGGCGACATCGCGTCAACAAACTGCCGCGTGTAAAAATTAATGCGGTGGGCGGTATGGTCGTCCAAGCCCTCGGCCTCTTGGGCTTGGTCTTTCAGCCATCCAGACGTTAGCAAGTACGATTGCTTGATGTAGTCAAACACAACATTGTCCGACCATTCCTGGTCTTTGAAGCGCCGGTCGCCAGGTTCTGGCGCTGCAACGGGCTCAGCTTCCTGGCCAACCATTCGGGCCATTGTTGATTGCCAAAGGTTGGCATATTGGGTCCAGAGCGTGGTTTGCGCTTCCATGAACCGTGCAGGATTAGCGGCCATCTGTCCGGCGAATTCCATGAATGTCTGCCCAATGGCGAAGACATCCTGCATGGCACCTTGGGCGTCTTCCGGTGAGGCAGATGGGTCCGTTGTTTTCTCAACAAACTCTGTCACGAGGCGCTGGCTGCGTTCAGCAATATCCGTGATTTCAGCGGCGAGGCGCTCGAGATCTTCGGTTGATGGCGGTTCAACGGTCTTGTTCATGGACAAAGCCCCCTATATTGCTTGTTCATTAATTATAAGTCACATTTGGAACGTCATGCTGCGCTGCACAATAGTCCTTTTGGTCGCACTAACCCTTGCGGGTTGCCGCACGGGCTTTCTGAAATTGAGCAGCGGTCCAAAAGGAGCACCTGCTGTACTTTATGAAGCTAAGATAGGAGCGCCGAAAGTGTCTTCGCAGTTGCATCAAGAGCAAGTCGCCATGGCAACTGCCCGTGCTGAGGCCGAGCAGGAGACTCGTGGTGCACCAGCAAATACACCGCGCAAGCTGCTGGCTGCATTGCCGCTGGCATATGCTGAAACCATGCCAGAAGGTATGATTGCTCGGGCTGTAGAGTCTGCGCAAGCAAGTAACCGCAGTCTGATTGTGGTTGGCGTCGGGGCAGGGACAGCGGGTGCGGTATCGGCATTGGTTAGCATAATGGAAGCGCATGGCGCGCGTGTTCAGCAGGAAGTCTCTGCCAATGAAGCAGGCGCGCCAAGCCGGGTTGATCTATACCTGGGTGCCTGAAGGCGGTATGTCTCCCGCCGCTTTCCTTATTTCCCTGCACTTCGGAGCGCTCAAGCGATGAGCTTTCAGTTTCACAAAATCCGCCGATTACCCCCGTATCTCTTTGCGGAAGTGAACGCTATGAAAGCTGCCGCCCGGGCCGAAGGCCGGGATATTATTGATTTCGGTATGGGCAATCCGGATTCAGCAACGCCAAAACACATCGTCGACAAGCTAACTGAAGCCGTGGTGGACCCGCGCACCCATCGCTACTCGACGTCCAAAGGCATTCCAGGTCTGCGTCGCGCTATTGCTGGATATTACGACCGCCGCTTTGACGTGCAGCTGAACGCTGATAGCGAAGTTGTCGTCACGCTTGGCTCCAAAGAAGGATTGGCGAACTTAGCCCAGGCCATCACTTCGCCCGGTGATATCGTTTTGGCCCCAAACCCAAGCTATCCGATCCATGCATTTGGCTTTGTGATTGCGGGTGCATCGCTCTGGAATATATCGGTCACCCCAGACGCAAGCTTTTTCGCTGAATTGGAACGCGCCGTTCGTCACGCAGTCCCACCACCTACGGCATTGCTGCTCAGCTATCCGTCAAATCCAACGGCAATGATGGCGACCTGGGATTTTTACAAGGATGTCGTTGCATTCTGTAAGCGCCACAACGTCTTTATTGTGTCAGACTTGGCGTATTCCGAAATTTATTTCGATGATAATCCGCCGCCGTCAATCCTGGAAACACCGGGGGCGCGCGACATAGCGGTTGAGTTTGGTTCGCTTTCCAAAACCTATTCCATGCCCGGTTGGCGGGTTGGGTATGGGGTTGGCAACAAAGACCTGATTGGCGCGCTGACACGGGTGAAATCCTATCTTGATTACGGCGCCTTCACACCAATCCAGGTCGCTGCAACGGCGGCTTTGAATGGCCCGCAGGATTGCGTGGATGAAGTGCGTGCGCTCTACCAACAACGCCGCGATGTGCTGACATCGTCATTCAGCAAAGCTGGATGGGATGTGCCGCCGCCGCCTGCCACAATGTTCGCATGGGCGCCTGTGCCGCCTGCATTCGAAGAACTGGGCTCGCTAGGGTTCGCCAAATTGCTACTGGATGAAGCAGATGTCGCGGTATCGCCGGGTGTTGGGTTCGGTGAAAACGGTGAAGGCTTTGTTCGATTGGCGCTTGTAGAGAATCGGCAGCGTATAAGGCAGGCTGCACGAGGCGTTAAACAGTTCCTGGGCAAAGTGCGCGACAGCAAAGATGCAGCAGATATGGCTGCGGCCCAAAATGCAAAGCAAGCGGAGGCGGCGGAATGACCGTACGTGTCGGACTTATCGGATTAGGCACCGTCGGCGCAGAAGCGGCGCGGACGCTACAGGCGCATGCCGAGATGATCACGGCGCGCGCAGGCGCTCCAGTGACGGTGACAGAAGTATCCGCCCGCAGCCGGTCTAAGGATCGCGGTATCGATATTGCTGGTATGACCTGGCGGGACGATCCATCCCAGCTCGCGATTAGCGATAATGTGGATATTGTCGTTGAACTGGTCGGCGGCGAAGATGGGCCTGCTTTGGCGGCGGTTGAAGCCGCACTTGCTGCTGGCAAACATGTCGTAACAGCAAACAAGGCCATGATCGCGCGCCATGGTGGAGGCCTCGCAGCGTTGGCTGAAGCAAATAATATGCAACTCGCATTTGAAGCAGCTGTTGCAGGCGGCATCCCCATTTTGAAAGCGCTGAAAGAAGGTCTTGCTGGTAATGAAGTTGAGCGGGTCTACGGTATATTAAATGGGACCTGCAATTTCATCCTTACAGAAATGTTCAGCACAGGTCGGGCATTCGATGATGTTCTGAAAGAGGCCCAGGATTTAGGCTATGCTGAGGCTGACCCAGACTTTGACATCGATGGCGTCGATGCAGCACATAAACTAGCGATCCTATCCGCAATTGCGTTTGGCATGATGCCTGATTTTGATGCTGTTGAGGTATCCGGCATTCGAGATGTCTCCGCGCTCGATATTAAATTTGCGAAAGAGCTTGGTTATCGGATTCGCTTGCTGGGCGTTGCTGCAAAGTCTAAAACTGGTATTGAGCAGCGTGTTTCCGCTTGTCTCATCCCAAAAGGCGCAGATTTGGCGCGCATTGATGGCGTCACAAATGCCATCATGGTGGACGCTGCGCCTGTTGGCCAAGCCTTATTGGTCGGGCCAGGGGCTGGTGGTGGCGCTACGGCGTCTGCGGTTTTGGGCGATATTGTAGATATTGCTGCTGGCCGGACAGCGCGCGCGTTTGGTCGTGATACAGCAAGCCTGGGTGCACTTAAGACCACACCAATCGCAGACCGGCATGGTGCCTATTACATCCGCTTGAACGTTATTGATCAGCCAGGTGTTATTGCTGATGTAGCGGGTGTACTCGGTAAGTATGGCGTGTCGATTAAATCCGTGTTGCAGCATGGGCGGCAGCCGGATGAGCCGGTACCAGTTGTAATGACGACGCATGAGACGAATGAGGCGACAATGAGAGATGTCGCAAGTGCTCTGAGCGCGTTGGAAGCTGCTGTCGAAGCACCTATTCTGATGAAAATCGAATCGCTTTAATCAATAAAAACTCCCGCATTAAGTTTGCGCGAGGACATTTTAATTAGGAGGATGCCCCTGTGGCTGACCTAACTATGGACCGCAACCTGGCGCTTGAAGCCGTTCGCGTGACCGAATTTGCCGCACTTGCTGCATCCCGCCTGATGGGTCGTGGTGACGAAAAGGCGGCGGACCAGGCAGCCGTGGATGCAATGCGCCGCGCTTTAAACTCCCTCGACATTGATGGCAAGGTCGTCATCGGCGAAGGCGAGCGGGACGAAGCGCCGATGCTCTATATTGGTGAGAAAGTTGGCACTGGAAACGGACCAAAGATCGATATTGCGCTCGATCCACTTGAAGGCACGACGATCACAGCGAAAGGCGGCCCAAACGCACTCGCCGTCATGGCTATGGCAGATGCTGGCGGCTTCCTGCATGCACCAGATGTTTACATGGACAAGCTCGGCGTCGGCCCGGACCTGCCGGAAGGCGTAGTTGATTTGGACAATACGCCGGAGCAAAATCTGGCTGCGTTGTCCAAGGCGAAAGGTGTGAAGTTCGAAGATCTCGTTGTTTGCATTCTTGATCGTCCGCGTCATCAGGAAATGATTGGCCGGGTCCGCGACGCAGGCGCTCGGATCATGCTGATTTCGGATGGTGACGTATCTGGCGTGATTGCAACTACTAAAGCCGAAAGCGGTGTGGACATCTACATGGGCTCTGGCGGTGCGCCAGAAGGTGTTCTGGCAGCGGCGGCGCTCCGCTGCATCGGTGGCCAATTTCAGGGGCGGCTGATCTTCCGCAATGATGATGAGCGTGGCCGGGCAGACCGGATTGGCATCAAAGACTTTGATCGGAAATACAGCTTGCTCGAACTCGCGAGCGGCGATGTTATGTTCGCTGCGACGGGCGTTACCAGCGGCACGATGCTGGCCGGTGTACGTCGCGAAGGTCTTGGCGTGCGGACAGAATCGCTTGTCATGCGCTCCAAAACCGGCACTGTCCGCAAATTGGACACGTTCCATAACTTCCATCGGAAGTCAATGTTCGACGACTGAGCAGCGGTATGACGGACGTGCCCGTTCTTGGCGTATCAAGCTCAGCGGCCAGTAGGCGCTGGCGCTTGCGTGCTGGCGATCCTGATCTTGCCCGCGAGATAGAGCGCCAGCTTGAGCTAACGGGCGTGGTGGCAGGCGTGTTAGCGGCCAGGGTGAATTCGCTGGAAGAGGCGGCGCTTTATCTCAGCCCGCGCCTCCGTGATGCACTGCCTGACCCATCGCACCTCTTGGACATGGACAAGGCCGTCGATCGGGTAATGGCGGCTTTGAACGCTGGCGAGCAAATAGCAATCCTGGCCGATTACGACGTCGATGGTGCGACGTCTGGTGCCTTGCTCCGCCGTATCTTTCGAGGGCTGGGTGCAGAACCGCTTATTTACGTGCCAGACCGTGAGCGCGAAGGGTATGGCCCCAATCCGGGCGCTATGCAGTCGCTGAAAGACCAAGGTGCGGGCTTAGTCATCACTGTTGATTGCGGGGCCACAGCTTTCGAAGCGATAGATGCCGCCAATGCGCTTGGGCTCGAAGTCATTATCCTGGACCATCACGTGGGCGCGGATGAAACGCCGAACGCACTTGCTGTCGTCAATCCAAACCGGGCAGATGAAACCTCGCCCCATCAGCAATTGGCTGCGGTTGGGGTGTGTTTTCTATTCGCTATCGGCCTGAATCGAAGCCTTCGGGACGCGGGCAAGCCTGATATTGATTTGATGGCGCTGCTTGATCTCGTAGCGCTTGGAACTGTGGCAGATGTGGCGTCCCTAACCGGCATTAATCGCGCGCTTGTGGCCCAAGGCTTAAAGGTGATGGCAGCGCGTCGTAATCCAGGCATTGAAGCGCTGTTGAACGTCGCCAGCGTGACAGATGCGCTTCGGCCTTATCATTTAGGCTTCATGCTCGGCCCCCGCATCAATGCCGGTGGGCGGATTGGCGATAGTCGGGTAGGGCTCGAACTGCTTTCAACAGAAGACTATGGGGCGGCGGAAGCTCTTGCCCAAACGTTGGATGGCCTAAACCGTGAGCGTCAGGAAATTGAAGCGCAGGTGATTGATGAAGCGACGCCGCTGGCGGAAGCGCAAGCGGCCGACAATGTGCCGATCATTGCAGTCTCTGGCGAAGGCTGGCGAAAGGGCGTGGTCGGGGTTGTCGCAAGCAGAATGGCGGAACGGTTCGAATGTCCAGCAATTGTTGCGGCCCTTGAGAATGGAATCGCAGTTGGCTCAGGCCGTTCAGTTAGTGGCGTGGATCTGGGGCCTGCCATTATCCGCATGCGAGAGGCGGGTTTGCTGATGTCCGGGGGCGGTCACGCTATGGCGGCTGGGTTTCGATGCGCGGCTGATGGCTTTGAGGCGTTCACTTCTGCTTTGGCAGACGCATTGGCGGATGATGTCGCCTTGGCGCGGACGAAGCGGGGATACTCTATTGATGGCGTTGTTGGTCCGGCGGCGGCACTGGAAGTGGCAGAATCCCTGGAACGTTTACAGCCCTTCGGTGCAGGAAATCCTGAACCACGATTCGTATTGGCGGGTGTGCGCTTAGAACATGCCGCGCTAATCAAGGAGGCGCACTATCGTTTGCGCTTCACAGGCGCAGACGGCTCGGCAATGCAGGCTATGGCTTTTCGAGCTGCAGGCCGTCCATTAGGGGATTTTTTGGAGGTTTCCATAGGTACCGTTATTCATTTGGCGGGGCGGGTTGAGATAGATACATGGCGTGGCGGGCGCGAGGCCCGCATGATCGTTGAGGACGCCGCATCGGCGAACTGAGAGTTCGATGTTCCGGTTTGCGGATAATAGGGATATAGTCAGATTCAGTAGGTTAGAATTTGGGCGCGGCACCAGCCAATAAGCGTCATGCAACATACCGTTGCATGACATGGCATTAATATCGGGGGAATTCATCATGCAGCTTAAAAACAAGGCGCTGTTCCGTCAGCAATGTTACATTGATGGTGTCTGGGCTGATGCCGATTCAGGTGAGACAATAAACGTATCCAATCCAGCGAATGGCGAGGCGGTGGGCACTGTGCCCCGGATGGGAGCTGACGAAACCCGCCGCGCGATCGAAGCTGCTGAGGCTGCGTTCCCAGCGTGGCGCGCGAAGACCGCCAAAGAGCGTTCTGATATTTTGCGCCGCTGGTTTGAGCTCATGATGGAACACCAGGATGATCTGGCACAGATCATGACCCTGGAGCAGGGCAAGCCGTTTGAAGAAGCCCGTGGCGAAATCGTTTATGGCGCATCATATGTCGAGTGGTTTTCTGAAGAAGCGCGCCGGGTCTATGGCGACATTATTCCACCGCACCAATCCGATAAACGCATCGTTGTTCTGAAAGAACCAATTGGCGTCGTTGCTGCTGTAACACCGTGGAACTTCCCGAATGCGATGATAACAAGGAAGGCTGCGCCAGCGCTCGCTGCTGGTTGCACGATGGTATGCAAGCCCGCCAGCGAAACACCGCTTTCGGCGCTGGCTCTGGCTGAATTGGCTGAACAGGCTGGGATTCCAAAAGGTGTTTTCAGCGTCGTTACGGGCGCTGCCCGGGCGATTGGCAGCGAGATGACGGGCAATCCGATCGTCAAAAAGCTTACGTTCACGGGCTCCACCGAAATTGGCAAAGTGCTGATGGAACAATGTGCGGGTACGGTCAAAAAAACGTCGATGGAGCTTGGCGGCAATGCGCCGTTTATCGTCTTCAACGATGCAGACCTTGATGCTGCTGTTGAAGGCGCGCTCGTCTCTAAATACCGCAATGCTGGGCAGACATGTGTTTGCGCGAACCGTTTGCTGGTCCAAAGCCGCGTGTATGATGAGTTCGTTGAGAAGCTTAGGGTCGCAGTTGGCGCATTTAAAATCGGCGACGGCATGTCTGGCGGGATGGATATCGGACCGCTGATCAATATGGACGCTGTCGCGAAGATGGAAGAGCATATCCAAGATGCGACGTGTAAGGGCGCACGTGTTGTGCTTGGCGGAACGCGTCATGACCTGGGCCATAGTTTCTTCCAGCCGACAATTTTGGCTGATGTGCCAAAATCGGCTTTGGTCGCGAAAGATGAGACCTTCGGCCCGTTGGCACCGGTCTTTAAGTTCGAGACCGAAGAAGAAGCAATCTTCATGGCGAACGATACCGAGTTTGGCCTCGCCAGTTACTTCTACACCCGTGACTTGGGCCGCGCCTGGCGCGTTTCTGAAGGGTTGGAATATGGCATTGTCGGCCTGAACACTGGCTTGATCTCAACGGCAGTCGCACCGTTTGGTGGCGTCAAAGAATCAGGCAGCGGCCGCGAAGGGTCCAAGTATGGCATCGATGATTATGTTGAAACGAAATATGTCTGCATGGGCGGCATCGACGGTTAATCGGTTCTGCCAATGACACAAGCTGAAGAGAAGCTCCAAGTCGGCCTTGCGGCTGCGGAACTAGCCGAGGCCGGCATGACGCTTGGCCTTGGCACCGGCTCTACGGCTGGCGCATTCATTGAAGCCGTCGCCAAGCGCAAGCTTGATGTCCGCTGCATAGCAACATCAGAGGCGACGGCAGCAATGGCCAAGCGCCTTGGTCTCAACGTTGTCGGGCTGGATGTGCTCACGGAAATAGACCTGACGGTTGATGGCATCGATGAGGTGGATAAGAGCCTGCAAGCCCTTAAAGGCGGTGGCGGGGCGCTTATGCGTGAGAAGATCGTCGCGAGCCTGTCCAAGCAGGTCGTGTATATCGGCGATAGTTCTAAGCTTGTCGACGTGCTTGGTAAATTCCCGTTGCCGGTCGAAGTTTCTGCCTTCGCTATGCCGGCGATCAAGCGAGACCTGGAAGCGTTTGGTGCCAAAACAAGTCTGCGCATGGCGAACGGCAAGCCGTTTGTTTCAGACGAAGGCCATTGGATTCTAGATGCTGGGTTTGGAGAAATTCCAGACCCGGACGAGATGGACATTTTCCTGAATATGACGCCCGGCGTCGTTTGCCACGGTCTGTTTATTGAAATGATTGACCGGATGTTGATCGCGCGCGGCGGTCGCATCGAAGAGTTGACCCCGCCAAACCGATGACCGGCAGGCTCGCTGAACTCGAGGCGCAAGTCCGGCGGGAGCTAGAGCTGACTGTGCATCCAACTTTGGACTGGATGCCAGATACGACCGGTCCAGACGGTACGCATGTTTATGACGTTGTCATTGCCGGCGCTGGCCAGGGCGGTTTGATCCTGGCGCATCATTTGATGCGGGATCGTGTACGTAATATTCTTCTGTTTGATAAAGCCGAGTCTGGCCATGAGGGTGTGTGGAACACCTATGCCCGCATGCCCACTTTGCGCTCACCTAAGGATTATACCGGCCCCGATCTCGGCTTCGCATCTTTGACTTATCAGGCGTGGCATGAAGCTAAGTACGGGGTTGACGATTGGGAGGCGCTTGAGCTGATCCCAGCTGGCTATTGGGCGGATTACCTGCTTTGGATACGTGCCGTGGCCGAAGTGCCTGTGCGCAATGAGGTTGAGCTGACTGGCATAACTCCGGCACCGAATGACCTGCTGAAGATTACGTTGAAAATCAAAGCTAGCGAAGAGCAGGTTTATGCACGGAAACTTGTGCTCGCGACGGGGCAGGATGGTGCAGGCAAGTGGTTGGCACCACCCTGCATTGAGCGATTGCCAAGGCAGTACTGGGCGACGACGGCTGACCCGATAGATTTCGCTGCACTCAAGGGCAAGGATGTCGCCGTGCTGGGGGCAGGGGCGTCTGCTGCCGATAATGCGGCAGCGGCATTGGAAGCCGGCGCGCGGACTGTCCGTATGTTTGTTCGGCGCGAGCGCATGCAACGTGTCCAGCCCTACAGATGGCTAACGTTTGCCGGGTTCCTGCGCCACTACTGCGACCTGGATGACGTGTGGCGGTGGCGGTTTATGAGTTACATTCTCGGCCTTAGGGAGAGCATTCCGCAGCCCACATATGACCGCGTACGAGCGTTTGCAAATTTCGAAATCGTCAAAGGCGGTGGATGGAACAGAGCGCAAATACATGATGGCCGAGTGCGGCTAGAGACCGGCGCTGGTGCCTTCGATGCCGACTATCTGATTTCGTGTATTGGTATGGATGTAGATTTTGCGGCCCGCCCAGAACTAAAACTATCGGCACCGCACATCAGGACTTGGAGTGATGCTTATACACCGCCTGCGGATGAACAGAACGAGCGGCTAGGCCGGTATCCGTATTTGGATGGAAATGGTGCCTACCAGGAACGCGATCCAGGTGCAGCACCGTATCTCAGACACATCTACGACTACACATTTGCTGCCACGATGAGCTTTGGTGCATCCGGTTGTTCAATCAACGCTATGAAGATCGCGACCCCGCGGCTAGCGGCTGGAATTACGCGGACGCTGTTCCAGGAAGATGCGACCCGGCATTGGGAGACGCTGCAGGCGTTTGATCAAACGGTATTTGAGCCATCTGAATTGGATGCCGACGACTGATGAGCCTTTTGCATTACTTCTTTTTGCTGTTTGATCAGTGCCTGTGATTGAAGGCGTGTTAACATCGCCACGGTCCGATTTAACTTTGCAATCCTTTTCAATTCTTCGCTAATCCCGAGGAGATTATCAATCTCACCCGGGCCATAAGGCTCTGATTAGCTTTTGCTGAGCGCGGAGCACCCCCCTAAGTTGGTCCAGCTAGAGGGATATTATTTATCGCCTCAGAGGAGGATGAGAAGAAGGCAGGCAAGTGCGGTAAGCCGGAAG